>JALOTB010000075.1 GCA_025458165.1 Chromatiaceae bacterium
ATCGACATGGCGGCGCTCCTCGGTGGGGTCTTGGAACACATCCTGCGCCCACCGGGGGCTCAATCCGTGAGCCCACTGAGCTTTCTGGCTAATCACCTAGCCAAATCGAATGCTCCAGCCCGTCGTCGTAGTGGGTGAAGGCGCTCCCCGTGTTGTAGGGCGGGTCGATGAAGCAGCACTTGACCTTGCCCGTGAACTCCGCCTCCAGAGCCTTGAGCGCCAGCAGGTTGTCCCCAAAGATCAGCCGGTTGTCGAAGCAGTCCTTATCCGTCACCCGGTGTCTGGCGTGGTAGGACCGAGCCGGGTCCTCCAGCAGGATGCGCGGCTCCAGCTTCGGGCGGTTTTCCTTCCCGATCCAAGTAAGCTCGAGCTTCGGCTTATTGTTCATTGGCCTGTCAGGTCAGTGCGGCCACGCAAGCCGCCCAAGCTTGGGGGTGCAGGGCGCGCAGCTCGCGGAAGGGACTCAACTGCTGGCCCGTACCGGAGAGGTACCAACCGACCAACCCGTGATCGTCGGCCTCGCTCAGCTCCTCGCGGAGGGTCTCAGCATCGACGGCGACCTGTTGCATCGCCCGTTCGGCTACTGCGAGGATGCGCTTATGGGTCTTGCGGTATCCGGCCTCCAGTGCCTCGCGCCGGTCCAGTTGGAGTAGCTCCACAGTCTTGACGCCCTCAATCGAAGGAGCATTCGCGATGCGGTCGAAGCGCGCGACAAAGGTGCAAGTATCCGGATTGAAATCGAGGAATTCCCATGGGTTGACGGCGGAGGGGTCCACCAGCAGAGGCGTTCCGCCTGGATCCAAAGGGAAACTGTCGCCCTTGAAGCGACCGCATTCAGTACAACACAGAAGCATGTTGGGCCACTGAAACATTCGCTCTGGATAAGGCGTTTTCGGCCAGAAGTGCTCGATGTCGGTGCCATGGGAGTCGCCGCAGTACATGCAGCGCTCACGCTCACCGGCCATCTCCTTGAGTGTCTTGAGGACCGTCTTGAGTGCCTTGGTTTTGCGCGCGCCGTCCCACGCGCTTTGGACAGTTAAGGTCCCGCTGGCGCGCTTCTGGTCGGCAGTCTGCTGGCGCCGATCCAGCGCAAGCTGAGTCGGCGCCGGCAGGGCGCGGCGTGTAACGCGCCGCATCTGTCACGGCTCCTCATCGCCCGTGGCGAAGAGCTCAAGCTGCCTCTCCTTCGCCTGTTCATCTTTGGTGAGCTTTGCCCCGGCCCGCCGTTTGGCTTGCAGCCCGGCCAGTTCGGCTCGGCCCTCAACGGCTCGAGGCGAGCGGGTGTTTTGCAGGCCGAAGGCCGCCGTGAGCAGTATGGTGTCCGGCCGCGAGGCAATGACCTTGTTGTATTCCTGCTCGGTCAGTGCCCTGGGCGGCACATCGCTGCCCGGCTCGGGCAGCACGAAGAGTCCGTTCGGGTCGGCCGCCTGACAGATGATGGGACTGTGGGTGGTAACAAGGAACTGGATATTCGGAAAGTGTCGCTTGAGCCAGAAGCCGATCTCCCGCTGCCATTCCGGATGAAGATGGGCATCGACCCCGTCGATCAGCACGACCCCGCTGCGCTTGATACGAAGCGTCCCGTCTACGCGCTCGGTCAGATCTTCGGTCCCGTAGGCGTTGATCAGGTGGCGAAGGATATCGGTGAGTAGGGCCAAGGCGGCGCGATAACCGTCGCTCATCTCTTCCCATGAGAGTTGCACGCCGTTGCGGTCCTTGAGCCAGAGGCCGTCGGAGTCGACGCGATCGACGACGATCTGGTTCGGCATCAGCTCGTCGCGCAGGATCTCCAATAACAGGTCCAGTTGGGCGCGCTCCGCCGCCTTGTTCTCCAGCGCCTTGTGGTTGAGGTTGCGCAGCCACTGATCCACCTCGGCCAAGGAGGCTGCCTCCTGGAACATGGTGACGAAGCGCTCGGTCGACGGGGCGACCATCTGGCGAGCCGCTTCGGGAGATGCGCCGAAGACCCGGCGGAAGGGTCCGTAGCCGCAGGAGAACCAGCCCTTGGCATCGTTAGCCCAGATGGTGCGGTCGGGGGTAGCATAGGTTTTGGGTTTCCTGGCGGGTATCGCCGATTGCAGCGTGGTCTCCTTGCCACCGTTAGTTAGGACGATTCTTGCCGGGAAGCGCTCCGCTGGGCTGCGTCCGGTCTCCGCCAGCGAATCATCTTCAAGGCGTCGGACAATCTCCAATTGGATCGCTGCCAGCCCACTCGCACCGTCGCGAACCCATCCCCGAAAGCTCGGCTGCAAGGCGCGCGCACTGTCTTTTCCAGCTAGCCCGACCGCAATCGCCTTCAAGAGCGTGCTCTTGCCTGAGCCGTTATCGCCGGTAAACACCGTCCAACCCGCATAGGTGCCGTCCGGCCGGGCGAGGTCGAACTCCAGATTGGCGAAGCCGCGGATATTGCTCAGGATCACCTTGCCGATATACATGCGCCCCCCGCGTTGTTCTGGTGTTGAAACGATCCGATCCGGCTAATCAAGCGGCAAAGCATGCGAACGAGGGGGAGGCAGGCATTGGCCGCCGCCATGTCGCCTCCGTTATGCCAGGGACCAACGGACGGTGAAAAGGGTATCCAGTTGCGCCAATTGTGCCAGCTTCCCTTCGATGGCGGCGATCAGGGTTTCACGCTGCCGGTCCACCTGGTCCTGGGCGTCAAAGAGCGACCGGCGCATTTGATTGCGTTGCGCCTCCAGCGCCCTGACCTGCTTCTGGCCGGCGAGTTTTTCGTCGAGCGTGAATGCGGCGGTCGCAGCACGGCGGGCATCCTTAATATGGCGGTCCAACTCCTTGATCTCGCGCTCAAGGCCAGCCTTGAGGTCGTCCGCCCAGCCGTCGAGCTTCTGGGCCTCGGCCTCGAAGAAGCGCGCGTTGCGTTCGGAGATGCTGCGCTGGATCGCGGCCTGGCGTTGGGTGGTTTGGTCGGTAAGGCTTGTGTCGCTCACCCCCGGCCCCTCGCCCGGGGGGAGAGGGGAGGCGGACCCGGGGAGGGTCATCAGACGCGTCGCGGTCTCCTCGTCCAAGGGATCGCCGTCGTCGGTGACCGCGGCGAAGATCAAGTGGTCCTCGGCCTGGTCCAAGGACTCGACGCTGAAGCGCGAGAGGGTCAGCCAGCCGGAGCGGCCCATCAGAGGCTCGATCAGGCTGATCTTGCCCTGGTGCTGGCTGTAGTCGAGTCGCAGCTCCGCGAAAGGGAGGTCCCGATCCCGGGCACGGCTCAGGACCACCTCGGCCAAAGGGTGGGTGAGGCGATACAGGTGCGCTTCCCCCGAGCGGCGGGGCAGCTCGTAGAGGCCCAGGGGGATCTCCGCACCGTTCAGCGACGCTGGCGCCTTTCGCAACCGGAAAGAGGCATCGCCGACAAATTCGGCCTGGCCGCGCAGCTCGTGCCGCGTGAGCTGCATCAGCAGCCGCTCGTAGCGGCTCAGATACGCCTTGGAGGTCTCGTCGCGGATGCGCAGCTTCTCGCGGACCTCGTCATCAAAGCTCTCGATGAGCTGCGCCCGGGTGCGCGCCATGGAGACGTCGATCTCGAAGCCGAGCTCAAGCTGGAGCTGGTCGAAGGCGGTCTGGATCTCGTCGGGACGGCGGCAGTACTGGTAAATGGCGGCGATGCGCTTCTCGAAGTCCACCCCCGACCCGATGGCGCCCCGGACCTCGTCGCTCGCGCCGAAGACGCCCTCGAAGAGCCGAAACTTTTCCGACAGCAGTTGGAAGACGCGCAGGTCCGCCGCGTTCTTGCGGTTGAGGAAATTGACGACCACCACGTCGTGCCGCTGGCCGTAGCGGTGGCAGCGGCCGATGCGCTGCTCGATGCGCTGGGGGTTCCAGGGCAGGTCGTAGTTCACCACGAGGGAGCAGAATTGCAGGTTGATGCCCTCGGCACCGGCCTCGGTGGCGATCATGATGCGGCCCCGCTCGCGAAAATAGTCCACCAGGGCGGAGCGCATGTCCGCGCTACGCGAGCCGGTCGCGCGGTCGCTGCCCTGGTGACGTTCCAGCCATTGGGCGTAGATCTGCCGGGAGCCCTCGTCGGTGTTGGAGCCGTTGAACAGCACGATGCCATCGGCGTAGGGGCTGTCCGCCAACACCCGCAGCAGGTAGCTCTGGGTGGACCGCGACTCGGTGAAGACGATGGCCTTCTCCTCGGCGCCGAGGGCTTTGGCCTTGGCAAAGGCGACGCCGAGGGCCTTGAGCAGGGCCTTGCCCTTGGCGTTGTGATCGATCGAGGCCGCGAGCCTGGCGAAGGCGTCAAGATCGTCGATCTCTCGCTCCAGCGCGGCACGCTCGGTCTCGCTCAAGGATTCCGCGGGATCGTCCTCGCCCCACTCCTCGGCCGTCTCGTCCAGTGCCTCGTAATCCCGATCCAGTGCGTCTTCGAGCGACTCCGCCGGCTCTGCGCTTCGGAGCTCATCTCTGAGGCGGCCCGAAATCGTCGTCAGGGCACCGGCGATGGCGAAGGTGGATGAGGCCAGGAGCTTGCGCAGCACCAGGGTCATCAGGCTGCGCTGGCTGGCGGGCAGGGCCTGGAGGTTGTCCCGTTGTAGGTACGCCGAGACCAGATGGTAGAGACGGTCCTCCGCCTCCTCCGGCGTGAACTCCTCGACCAAGGGCAGTCGCCTGGTGAAGGGAATGTAGGCCGTGACCTGCCGCCGCAGGGTGCGGTGACAGATGGGTTTGAGTCTGGCCTTGAGGGTCGCGAAGACCTGTTCCTGGTTGAGGTTGCCGAACTGCTCGCGGAAGCTCTTGAGGTCCCCGAAGGCATGCTCGTCGATGAAGCTGGCGAGGCCGAACAGCTCCAGAAGGGAGTTTTGCAGCGGGGTCGCCGTGAGCAGCAGTTTTTGCCTGCCGTCCAGGGCGAGCTTCAGCGTGTTGGCGATGACATTCGATGGCTTGTAGACGTTGCGCAGCCGGTGGGCCTCGTCGATCACCACGAGGTCCCAGGGGATGACACGAACGTCCGCCGCCTTGCCCTTGGCGAATTGGTAGGGGCAGATGACGATCTCCGGCGCCTCGAAGGGGCGAGGCTGGCCCTGTCGGATCGCGGCGTTGTAGGACTTGGCCTCCAGGATGCGGCAGGGCAGGAAGAACTTCTCCGTCAGCTCCTGAAACCACTGCTTACGCAGGTTCGACGGCGTGATGATCAGAATGCGGCGCTTGCGCTCCGCCCAACGCTGGGACAGGACCAGGCCGGCCTCGATGGTCTTGCCGAGGCCAACCTCATCGGCCAGCAAGGCGCCCTTGGAGAGCGGGGATGCGAAGGCGAACAGCGCGGCGTCGACCTGATGGGGGTTGAGGTCGACCTGCGCGCTGGCAACGGCCCCGGCGAGCTTCTCGGCGCTGTCGGGTGCGAAACGGCGCGTCAGCTCGTGGGCGATGTATTTGGCGTGGTAGTCCGTTAGCTCCATGGAACCCAGGCGCGCCAAGACTGGAGTGGGCGCGCCTTCTGCGTTATGTCGACTCGGAAACCTGGGTCAACAACCGTTCGGACCATATCGCAGTCGTTTGACCGATGTCGATGTTTGAGCCGGTAGCGTTGGAGATCGGGGCGGTTGCGGGTGGAAGCGGACGAGGTGGCCGATGCCGAGCAGTTCGACGACGTGCGCCAGGGCTGGTCCATCAAGCCCGCCAGACGCCTGCTTGCGTCCGTACTCGGTGTTGCGCCGAGCGCTGAGATGGGGAAGGAGGCTCGCGTCCCGGAAGACGTCGCCGAGCGGATGCCGGTGCGTCGGGAGGCCTCGGTGCCCGTCCTGCCAGACCCCGCCGTTATCGCTGAGTTGCCCAACGGCTGCCCGTTCGGACCCGGCGAGGCAGGGTCGGAGCCTGGTCTTGCCCGAGCCCGAGCGCCCGAAGAGGGCCGTCACTCAGCGGTTCCGTAGCGCCAGATCGACGTCGAGGGCGAATGCGGGGTAGCGCAGGACGAAGCGGGCGCTGATGCCCCCCTTTTGGCCTCCCGCCTCGCTGTCACGGGTGCACCAGCAGATAGCGGCGGTTGACCAGGTAGACCGTGAGCAGCAGCAGGAAGGAGGCCGCCAGGAGCCCGCCCGACAGGAGGTGGGCGCTGGCATAGTCCATGGATTCGGCGTGGTCGTAGATGGCGATGGAGAGGACCCGGGTCTCACCGGGGATATTGCCCCCAACCATCAAGACGACCCCGAACTCCCCGACCGTGTGGGCGAAGGTCAGGGTGACGGCGGTGAGGAAGCCGCGCCGGGCGAGCGGCACCACCACGGTGAAGAAGCGGTCCCAGGGACCGGCCCGCAGGGTCGCCGCCACCTCGGTCATGCGGCTACCCACGGCGGCGAAGGCGTCCTTGAGTGGCTGAACCATGAAGGGTAATGAATAGATCGTCGAAGCGATCACCAGTCCCGTGAAGGTGAAGGCCAGATGGGGCAGCCCCAGGGCCTCGAGGGTGCCGCCGATGGGTCCCCGAGGTCCCAGGGCCACCAGCATGTAGAAGCCGAGCACCGTGGGCGGGAGGACGAGCGGCAGGGCCACCACCGCCTCCACGGCCACCGCGAGGCGACTGTTGGTCCGCGCCAGCCACCAGGCGAGCGGGGTGCCCAGGATCAGGAGCACCAGGGTGGTGACCGCCGAGAGCTCCAGGGTGGTGACCAGGGCCAGCCAGTCGCGGTCGGACATGGGCTAGGGACCCTCTTCCCCGGGAAGGACGAAGCCGTAGCGGCGCATCACCACCCGCGCGGGCTCGCTCCCCATGTACTCGGCGAAGCGGCGGGCCGACGGGTTGTCCGCGGCCCGCTTAAGGATCACGTAACCCTGCTCCAGGGGCTCATGCCACTCGGCGGGGATCAGGGTCCAGGCCCCTTTGTTCGCCATGGTGGGCGAGAGCACCAGGGCCAGGGCCACGATGCCCGCATCCGCCGCCCCGGAGTCCACGAACTGGGCCGTATGGGCGATGTTCTCGCCCAGCACCAGCCTGGGCTTGAGGGCCTCCCAGACCCCCTGGTGCTCCAGGGCCTCCTTGGCCCGCAGCCCATAGGGGGCATGGTCCGGATTGGCGACGGCGAGCTTGCGGATCGCTGCCCCGGGCAGCTCCTTGAGCGGGACCTCGGCGAGCCCCGGCTTGAGGCTCCACAGCACGATACGTCCGAGGGCGTAGGGGCGGGTCTCACTCGCCGTCAGGCCCTTCTCCTCGAGCTGCCTTGGGTAGGCAATGTCCGCCGAAAAATAGAGATCGAACGGGGCGCCATTGACGATCTGGCTGAAAAACTTGCCGGAGGAGCCGTAGATCGCCTCGACCTTGTCGTCGGGGTGCGCGGCGCGGTAGTGCTCGACTACCTCGGCCATGGCGAACTTGAGGTCGGCGGCGGCCGCTACGATGAGGTCCTCCGCCCACACGGGACGCACCAGGAAGAGCGGCAGGATCATCAGCCAGGCGATGGTGGCAAGTGAGCGGGCTAGCCCGGTGGGGCGCCGCCCCGCAGCCAAGGCGAAACAGGGCGGGATGGGGAATCCCATGGGGCCTCCAGGGTTGGCGCGATGTAACCGGAGGAATGCATCGCAGGGCAATAAGAGACGTCACGGCCTTGGCCACACACAACCCGTGCCAGCACATCCGATGTCGTTCCCAAGCGGGCCTGACCGCCGCGGCAAGTCCCCAGCCTTGTGGCAAACACGACAAGCTGCGTTATATCGAACAAAATATAGCGCTACAAGTGGCAAGCCAGTGGACGGTGCTAACGGGCCCCGCCGGCGGTGTTGCGGCACGAGGGGGCGCGGAGCGCGCTACGCGCGAGCTTCGGTAAGGCAGGCCGACGCCGGAGACGGGGATCGTCCCCCGGCTGCCCCAATGGAACCTCAGCGGGGTGGCTCGGCAGGGGCCTCGGCAAGCAAGTCCAGGAGCGCGCCGAGCTCCTCTGCCGCCGCCTCGGCGGCCAATTGCTCCATGCGCCGATAGCGGGCCAGCACCTCCAGCCCCAGGTCACTCACCCGGGCCCCGCCCCCGCCGGCACCGCCCTTGGCCGTCTCCACCAGTGGGCGGCGGAAGCACTGGTTCATCGTCTCCACCAGCAACCATGCACGCCGGTAGCTCATCCCCATGCGCCGGGCCGCCGCCGAGATGGACCCAGTCTCCGCGATGCGCTCCAGCAGCTCGGCCTTGCCTGGGCCGATTGCGATGGCATGGCCGAAGAGGATGCGCAGGCGCGGGGCGGCCGCTGCACGGGGCCGCTCATCGCTCGCCGGTGGGCTGCGGCGCTTAGGATTGGGCATGCTTGGAGGCATCTGCGGTACCGACTCGAGGCCGACAGTGTATCGCGGGGGGAGACTGTGCCTCGTTCTCGAAAGGAGAGACGGGGACCTGCGGCCCTGGCGGGGCGAGTCCCGCCCATGACGGGGGCTGCTTCGGCGATGGGGTGCAGGACGCCACCGGCTGCACCCTGGGGAGGGCAATCTGGACAAGCACGTCTTCGTCCCCTGCTCGGGCTACCAGCGCTGGGCGAGCGGCGCTCGCCGAGGGGCGGATTTCCGACGGATATATACGGTAGAACATATATACGGGCTGCGATATATTGCCCCCGTGAGCCTCGACCCCGATGCCTTCTTCAGCGCCCTGGCGCACCCGCTGCGTCTGCGCACCCTGATCCTGCTGCATCAGGAGCACGAGCTCTGTGTGTGCGAGCTGACCCATTCGCTCGGCGTCGCCCAGCCCATGATCTCCCGCCATCTCGCCCAGTTGCGCGAGGCGCGCCTAGTGCGCGACCGGCGTGAGGCGCTCTGGGTGCACTACGCCCTGCACCCGGAGCTGCCGGCGTGGGCGCGGCGGGTGCTGGCGGACGCGGCCGCGGGGCTCGCCGGTCAGGCCCCCTACCAGCACGACCGCGCGGCGCTCGCGGCCATGCCCCGCCGAGCGGTCCCCAAGTGCTGCGCCTGAGCGCGGCGCACCCACCCTGAAGACAGCCGAGGTCCGACGATGAGCACCCAGTGTGAAGTCACCGCCAAGCAGGCCGCCGGGTCGGAGATGGGCCTCTTCGAGCGCTATCTCACCCTCTGGGTGTTTCTGTGCATCCTCGCCGGGATCGCGCTCGGGCACTTTTTCAACGGCGCCTTCCAGGCGATCGGCGCGCTAGAAGTGGCCCGGGTCAATCTGCCGGTGGCGCTGCTCATCTGGCTGATGATCATCCCCATGCTGCTCAAGATTGATCTCCGCGCGCTCAAGGGGGTGCGGGCGCACCTGCGCGGCGTGGGCGTGACGCTGTTCGTCAACTGGGGGGTGAAGCCCTTCTCCATGGCGGTCCTCGCCTGGCTCTTCATCGGCTGGCTGTTCCGCGACTGGCTGCCCGCGGATCAGATCGACTCCTACATCGCCGGGCTCATCATCCTCGCCGCCGCCCCCTGCACCGCCATGGTCTTCGTCTGGAGCCACCTCTCCCGCGGCGAGCCGCACTTCACCCTGACCCAGGTGGCGCTCAACGACGTCATCATGATCTTCGCCTTTGCCCCGGTGGTAGGGCTCTTGCTCGGGCTCTCCTCGATCAGCGTGCCATGGGCGACGCTGTTCCTCTCGGTGGTGCTCTACATCGTCGTGCCGCTGATCATCGCCAACCTCTGGCGGCGCTGGCTGCTGAACCACGAGCAGGGGGAGCGGCGCCTGCAGCGGGTGCTCGATCGCATGCACCCGATGTCGCTCGCCGCGCTGCTCGCGACCCTGGTACTGCTGTTCGGCTTCCAGGGCGAGCAGATCCTGGCCCAGCCGCTGATCATCGCGCTGCTCGCGGTGCCGATCCTGATCCAGGTCTTCTTCAACTCCGGGCTCGCCTATCTCCTGAACCGGGCGGTGCGCTCTCCCCACTGCGTGGCCGGGCCCTCGGCGCTGATTGGTGCCAGCAACTTCTTCGAGCTCGCCGTGGCCACCGCCATCGTGCTCTTCGGCTTTGAGTCCGGGGCGGCGCTCGCCACCGTGGTCGGGGTGCTGATCGAGGTCCCGGTGATGCTGCTCGCGGTCCGGGTGGTCAACCGCACCCGCGCCTGGTACGAGCGCCGCGAGGGCGTACCGACCTATGAGGAGTGCTGCCCGTCCGGTCGGCACCGGCACGACGAGCCGCGCCCGGCCTGATGTTCGACACCCTCGCCAACCTGGTCGTCTACCGCGGCCTCGGGCTCGACCCGGCGAGCCACGCCGGGGCGGCGCTGCACTTCTTCGTCATGGACACGGCGAAGATCTTCGTCCTGCTGGTGGTGATCATCTATGTCATGGGGCTGTTCCGGGCCCTGCTCTCACCGGAGAAGGTGCGCGACTATGTGCGCGGCAAGCCCAAGTGGCTGGCGCGCTCCTCGGCGGTCACCCTGGGGGCGGTCACGCCCTTCTGCTCCTGCTCCTCGGTGCCGCTCTTCATCGGCTTCGTCGAGGCCGGCATCCCGCTCGGGGTGACCTTCTCCTTCTTGATCGCGAGCCCGATGATCAACGAGGTGGCGGTGGTGATCCTGCTCGGCATCCTCGGCTGGGAGCTGACCCTGATGTACGTCGCCGCGGGCCTGACCGTGGCCTACGTGGGCGGGGTGGTCATGGAGCGCTTCCGCCCCGAGCGCTGGGTCGAGGGCTATGTGTGGAAGATCCACATGGGCGAGATCCCCCAACTCCAGACCGAGGGCACGCTCGCCGCCCGCCACCGCTACGCCTGGGGCGAGGTGCGCGAGATCGTCCGGCGGCTGTGGAAGTGGGTGCTCTTGGGGATCGGTGTGGGCGCGCTCTTCCACGGCTATGTCCCCGAGGCCTGGGTGAGCGAGCACCTCGGCGGCAAGGACAACTGGCTGGCGGTGCCGGGCGCCGTCCTGCTCGGCATCCCGCTCTACTCCAACGCCACCGGCGTCATCCCGGTGGCCGAGGCGATGCTCGGCAAAGGAGTGGCCATCGGCACCACGCTCGCCTTCATGATGAGCATCGCCGCGCTCTCGCTCCCGGAGATGATCATCCTGCGCAAGGTGATCCGCTGGCCGGCGCTCGCCCTTTATGCCGGGGTGCTCGCCATCGCCTTCATCCTGGTGGGCTGGGGCTTCAATATCCTCACCCATTGACCTTCCAAGCGGCGAGCGCGCCGATCGATTCGCGCCCAGAAGAGAGGTTCCCAATGGACACCAGTACTCCCGAAGAGCTCCGCGATGCGGTGCGTGAGACCTACGGCAAGGTGGCGGAGCAGGGCGGCGGTTGCTGCAGCGGCGGCTGCGGCGAGCCCGGCGTGGCCGTCATCTCGGCCGACCGCCTAGGCTACTCCGCGGACGACCTGCTGGCGGCACCCGAGGGCGCCAACCTTGGGCTCGGCTGCGGCAATCCGCAGGCCATCGCGGCCCTCCAGCCGGGCGAGACGGTGCTCGATCTCGGCAGCGGCGCCGGCTTCGACTGCTTCCTCGCGGCGCGTGCCGTGGGCGCCGAGGGCCGGGTGATCGGGGTCGATATGACCCCCGAGATGCTCGCCAAGGCGCGCGAGAATGCCCGCCGCGGCGGCTATGCCAACGTCGAGTTCCGCCTCGGCGAGATCGAGCACCTGCCGCTGGCCGACGCCAGCGTCGACGTGATCATCTCCAACTGCGTGATCAATCTCTCGCCCGACAAGCCGCAGGTCTTTCGCGAGGCCCTGCGCGTGCTGCGCCCGGGAGGTCGCCTGGCGGTGAGCGACGTGGTCGCCACCGCCGAGCTGCCCGAGGCGGTGCGCTCCGATCTCGCCCTCTACACCGGCTGCATGGCCGGGGCCTCCGAGGTCGGCGCGCTCGCCGCCATGCTCGCCGAGGCGGGATTCGCGGACGTCCGCATCGAGCCCAAGGACGCCAGCCGGGCATTCATCCGCGACTGGGCGCCGGGGCGCCAGGTCGAGGACTATGTCGTCTCCGCCCAGATCCAGGCCATCAAGCCCGCAAACCGAGCCACTGACTGACCGTAGGAGGTCCCATGAAGCACATCAAAGTCCTCGGCAGCGGCTGCGCGAACTGCAAGCGCACCCTGGCCCTGATCGAAGAGGCGGCCAAGGCCAAGGGGATCGAGGTGGCCCTGGAGAAGGTCGAGGACATCGCTGGCATCATGAGCTACGGGGTGATGTCCACCCCGGGCGTGGTGATCGACGGTGCGGTGGTGCACGCCGGCGGGGTGCCCGACCGCCAGAAGATCGAGGCTTGGTTGAGCGCGTAGGGTGCGGTGAGCCTGCGAACCGCACCAGCCACCGGTGCGCACGGTGCGGTTCGTTCCTCACCGCGCCCTACCGAACGGCGCCGGCCAGTGCTGCGATTGGTGCGGTTCGTTCCTCACCGCACCCTACCGAACTGGCTCGATGCCTTGGGCAAGGGGCGAAGCTTTGCCTATGGGCGCGCCGCCTGCGGGGGTCTGCTCCTGGTCCGGGCGGGTCTGTTGATCGCCTCGGCCTGAGTGCCTGGCAACCCGGAGAACCTCAAGATGTATCAGCCGAAACCGATCCACACCTGGCTCGCCATTGCCCTCGTCAGCGCCGGCTTGGTGGTGGGCAGCCTCGTGCTGACTGGCTGGCTCGACCTGCACCCCTGCCACCTGTGCATCTTCCAACGCCTGTTGTTCCTGCTGATCGCCGGCCTCGCGCTGGTCGCCCTGGTCCTCACCCGTCCGCTAGCGAGGGCGGTAACCGGCGCGCTCGTCGCCGTGCTCGCTGCGGTGGGGCTGTGGGCGGCGATCTACCAGAGCTGGCTTCAGCGCCAGCCGCCGGACGCGGTCTCCTGCATCGGCGGCCAGCCGGGACTCATCGAGCGTCTGGTCGAATGGCTCGGTCAGCAGGCCCCGGCGCTGTTTCTTGCCACCGGCTTCTGCGAGGAAGAGGAGCTCGCGATCCTCGGTCTCTCACTGGCCAACTGGGCCGCGGTAAGCTTCGCCGCGGTCCTCCTGGCCGCCGCCTGGGCGCTCTGGCTCCAGCGGCGTCCCGCGCGCTGAGGCGCCGTTAACCCCGACATCCTGGAGAGCCTCCATGTCACTGAGCCGCCGACGTTTCAACCAGACCCTCTTGGCCATGCTCGCCGCCGGGGCGCTGCCAGCGCTGCCTGCGTCCGAGCTCGTCGAGGGGCGCGACTGGAAGGCGATCAAGCCGCCACAGCCCGGCGAGAGCGAGCACAAGATCGAGGTCATTGAGTTCTTCTCCTACGGCTGTCCGCATTGCCGCCACCTCCACCCGCTGGTTACGGCCTGGTCCAAGGACCTGCCCGAGGACGTGGCGCTCACGCGGGTGCCCGTGTCCTTCGGCCGCGCCGCCTGGGCCAATCTGGTACGGCTCCATTACGCCCTGGGGCTCACCGGCGACCTCGAGCGGCTCGACGCGGCGGTTTTCGATGCGCTGCACGCCGAGCGCACCCAGCTCTTCACCAAGGATCAGATCCTTGCCTGGGTGGAGGGCCAGGGCGTTGATGCCAAGACCTTCGCCGACGCCTTCGACTCCTTCGCCGTGCAGATGCAGCTCAACCGCAGCGACCAGCTCGTGCGCAAGTATGGGGTCGATGCCGTCCCCCTGCTCACCGTTGATGGGCGCTACGCCGTGGTGGGACAGGCGACCAAGGGCTATGGCGACCTGCTGGTGATCACCGACGGGCTGATCGAGCAGGCGCGCGCGCGACGGGCGGCCAGCGCGGCCTCGGCGTCCTGATCCCGGTTCTGCGCGGTCTCTTGCCGTCGGCCTATCGACCCGGTCCAGCAAACCAGAGGAGATCTTCGTCATGACAACCCGCTTGCTCGCGGCCCTTGGATATCGGCTCCTCGCCCTCTGCCTGCTTGTCGGCCCCTCCTTCGCCGCCCTCGCGGCCCCGGGCTTCCTCGTCGATGCCGACTGGCTCGCCGAGCGCATGGAGGACGAGAAGTTGATCTTGCTGGAGGTGCGCTACCACCCGCACCGGTACTTCACCGTCGGGCATATCCCCGGGGCCGTCCAGGTCCAGCGCTTCAAGGACCTCGGCGACAACCAGGGCCGCCCGATCATGCGCTTCCCCTCCCGCGAGGCCTTCGAGGCGACGCTGCGCCGCTGGGGGGTGAACGACGACTCGCTCCTGGTCATCTACGACGATTCGCGCACGGCGCTTGCCTCGCGGCTGTACTTCCTGCTCGACCTCTACGGCTTCGACATGGGCCAGGTGAAGATCCTCAACGGCGGCACCGGGGAATGGACCGCCTTCAACGAGCTGGAAAAGGAGGCCCCGCCGCCCCGGCCGGCGGGCAACGTCAGCTTGAAGCCTGCCAACCCGGCCCTGTTCGTCGAGTGGACTGCGGTCTACGACGACGTCGTCTCCCGCCGCGATCCCCAGGTCGTGCTGCTCGATGCCCGCCCCGCCGACATGTACACCGGAGAAGTCATCCGCCACTCGATCATGGGCGGACACATCCCCGGGGCGGTCAATGTGGTGAGCCTCGACGGCACCGACGGGCAGAGCCAGAAGTGGAAGGACGGCGAGACCATCGCCGCCCTGTACGCCGGCATCCCTAAGGACAAGACCGTCTATGCCTACTGCCACGACGGCTTCCGCATGGGCCTCGCCTACCTCCAGCTCAAGCACCTCGGCTACCAGGACGTGCGCCTCTACAACGGCGGCTGGTCGCATTGGGGCAATGAGCTGACGCTCCCGGTGGTCGAGGGTCCCGAGCCCTTCGACGCGGACTTCGCGCTCTAGCCGTGCGGCTGGCAAGAGGGCCGAGGCAGCGACCGGCCCTGGAAGGGACCGCACCTCGCGGGCTGCGTCCTCTTGCCGGCAGTGCCCGCGCGGTGCCGGGGCATGCAACGTCTGAGGTCTCGGTAAGACCGGGGCGCTCTTGCATGCCCGCGCGTCCCGAGTCCGGTTTGGCAGAACAATGAGTTGAAAGTGTATGACTAGGATCCGCGTCTGGGACCTGCCGGTGCGCCTGTTCCACTGGCTGCTGCTCGTGCTGGTCGCTGGGTCGATCACGACGGTAAAGATCGGTGGCAACGCGATGGCCTGGCACGGGCGGATCGGGCAGGCGATCCTAGCGTTGATCGTCTTCCGGCTGCTCTGGGGCTTCGTGGGCTCGACCACCGCCCGTTTCAGCCAGTTCGTGCGCGGACCAGGCGCGGTCCTGGACTATCTGAACGGCCGCTGGCGGGGTGTCGGGCACAGCCCGCTTGGGGCGCTGTCGGTCATCGCGCTGCTGCTGGTCATCGGGGCTCAGGCGATGACCGGACTCTTTGCGACGGACGACATCGCCTTCAATGGGCCGCTGTATCGCGCGGTTTCAGTCAACACCGCGATCCAGTTGAGCGGCTGGCACCGCCAGGCGGAGTGGCTGATTTATGGCCTGGTCGCCCTGCACCTGCTGGCGATCCTGTTCTATCGGCTCGTTAACAAGGACGACCTGATCACCCCCATGCTGACCGGCACCAAACCGGTGACCGACCCGCAGATGGAGCCGACCCGCGGCGGCGGGCCCTGGGCGCTCGTCCTCGCACTTGCAGCCGCAGGCGTCGCGTATTGGTTCGCCGGCGGGGCTGTGCTGCCCCCGCCGCCCCCGCCCCCGCCCGATCTCGGGTGGTGAAACGAGCGGGCCGCCTTGCGACGGCCCTCAGCGCGGATCGGGTCGAGCTGCCAGAGATCCCGCTGGCGCCCGCGGGTTACTCTTCGGCGCGGAAGCTGTCGTGGCAGGCCTTACACGCCTTGCCGAGCTCGCCGAACTGGGCGGCGACCGCCTTTTGGTCACCCGTCGCAGCCACCTCTTGCAGTTTGGTCGCCTGCTTGACGAAGTTGGTCGCGACCTCCTTCACCTTGTCCTGCTCGTCGAAGAAGTTGGGCTTCAGCCGGGTCTCCTTCCAACCGGTGACGTCGAGCGTGCTGGGCCCGTAGAGGGCGCCCATCCCGGAGTTGGCAATCGCGGCAATCGCGTTGGCGGCGGCGGCAACCTGATCCTTGTTGTAGGGCACACTGCCGTCAACCGCCTGGGCCTTGATCTTGCCCATGTTCCAGGACATGAATGTGTAACCCGACTGGCGGAACTTGACCATGTCCTCGGGGCTGAGCTGGGCCTGCGCGGCAAAGGCCACGGAGAGCCCGAGGACGGCGAGGGAAGCGCGAACAGCGTTCTTGTGCATCGTTGTGAACCTCTCGGATGGCTGAGATGACGACTGCTTGGGGGAGGGCGGAATCGACTCGGCTTGCCGCCGCGGCGCCGCCTTGGATCTGGGGTTCGGGCGGCGAATCGGCAACGCGCCATGCCGATGGTAATGGATCTCGATGGCCGGACGCTTTCGCGCTGCGAAAGACTCGACCGACGAGCGAGCGCCCATGGCTCTTCGCCGGCCACTGCGGCGCGGACGGAGGCTCCCCCTGTGACCCCCGTCACGGGCCGCGCCAGAAGCCGTCAGGGCCCGCGAAAACTGTGAAATGGCGAGCCTTTTTCGCGCGGGTCGGGGGCTAGCCTCATTGGCAAAGGCTGACGTGGCGCCAGGCGCCCAGTCGGCCAGGACCAGGGGAGCGAAGCCATGACACACGAGCAATCACAGGCGATCTGGGAGCTGTGCCGGCAGGGTTATCCGATGTCGGCGGACGAGGCGGAGCGGCGCTGGAGTGATGGACAGCGCTACGAGCCCGACGACCTCATGCAGGTACCGAGGTCGCTGCGGGCCTTGATCGAGCAGTGCAACGATGAGGCCGCATCGCCCCCGCCTCGGGGCCGGGTGCATTGAGCCGCACCTCGGCCAGGAGCTCCTCGGTGAGGATGGAGATGTCGCGCTTCTTCAGGCCGGCGGCCTCGAAGATGTCGACGACGCCCTCGGAGGCCACCGCGCGCGAGACGATCTGGCGCACGGCTTGGGGCCAGCGCGTGCGCTATCGGTCAGATGGGACGCCGCGGCGACGAGCGACCGAGGCGAGTGCCGGCGCCTCCCGGCGCTTGTCGATCAGGTGCCAGAGGCTGAGCACCGGGTGGCGGAGCAGCATCCGCGGGCCCGCGTAGCGCATAACGGCCCTGACCCGCTCGCGCATGAGGGCGCTGTAGCAGTGCACCTGGCAGTGGTTGCACGCGGGCTTGGCCTCGCCGAAGGGGCAGATCTCCAGGCGCTGGTGGGCGTAGTCGAGCAGCCCGGCGCAGTCGGCGCAGAGCCCGGAGCGGCGGCCGTGCTGGTCGCGGCACCAGATCCGCAGCATGGCGGTGATGGTCGCCTGCTCGCGGGCGATGCGACGGCCTGGGGCCTTGGCGGTCATTGACGGGGCTCCGCTGGTGGTGATGGCGATGAGTCTACCGAGGCCCATGCCGGCACCGGCTTGATTCGGCTCAAGCCGCTGCTCAACGGACAACCCGGTCAGCCGCCGGCCGCCGCGGCGACCCGTAACACGACCTTGCCCGCGTCGACCGCCACCTCCACCCGGCCCCCCTCCGGGCACTCGCCCTTGACCACCATCATCGCGAGCGGGTTCTCGAGCTGGCGCTCCACCTCACGGCGCAGCGGCCGGGCGCCATAGACGGGATCGAATCCGTCGGCGGCGAGCTTGTCGAGGACGGCGTCGGCGACCACCACCTGGATACCGCGATGGGCGAGCCGTCCGACCAGCTCGTCGATGAAAATCCCTGCGATCCGCCGCACGTGCTCGGGCTCCAGGTAGTGGAAGACGATGACGTCGTCGAGCCGATTGAGGAACTCGGGCTTGAAGAACCGCTTGACCTCGTGCATCACCAGGTCGCGCGCCTCGCCGTAGCTCGGCGTGGCCGATTGCACGAAGCCGATCGGGCGCTTGTCGGGGGAGAGGGCCTCGGTGCCGAGGTTCGAGGTCCCGATCAGGATGGTGTTACGGAAGGACACCAACCGGCCCTGGGCGTCGGTGAGGCGCCCGTCCTCCAGGATCTGGAGCAGCATGTTGAAGACGTCGGGGTGGG
The DNA here is from genome assembly GCA_025458165.1 of Chromatiaceae bacterium. Lineage (GTDB taxonomy): Bacteria > Pseudomonadota > Gammaproteobacteria > Chromatiales > Chromatiaceae > JALOTB01. The sequence goes on from JALOTB010000075.1 coordinate 17,834, forward strand.
CCTTCTCCATCTCGTCGAGCAGGACCACGGTATAGGGGTTGCGCCGCACCCGCTCGGTGAGCTGCCCGCCCTCGCCGTAGCCGATGTAGCCGGGCGGGGCGCCGATCATCTTGGAGACCTCGTGGCGTTCCATGTACTCGGACATGTCCAGGCGCACGATGCGCGACTCGTCGTCGAGCAGGAAGGCGGCGAGCGCGCGGGCGAGCTCGGTCTTGCCGACCCCGGTGGGACCCAAGAACAGGAAGGACCCGATCGGCCGGCGTGCCGCGGTGATCCCGGCGCGGTTGCGGCGGATGGCATCGGCGACCGCGCGCACCGCGTCGTCCTGGCCGACGATGCGCTTGTGCAGCGCCTCCTCCATGCGCGCGAGCTTGTCGGCCTCGGTCTCGACCATGCGCGCCACCGGGATGCCGGTCCAGCGCGAGACCACCTGGGCGATGTCCTCGGCATGGACCTCCTGGTCCTCGCGCCCGCGCGAGGCCTCCCAGTCGGCGCGGCGGGTCGCGAGGCGCTCCTCGAGCTTCAGCAGCAGGCGCTGGCGCTCGCGCTCCAGCTCGCGCAGGTCTCGCGGGATCGCGGTGAGCCGCAGGTGCTTGCGCGAGCCGGCCTCGTCGACCAGGTCGACCGCCTTGTCCGGCAGCCGGCGGTCGCTGATGTAGCGCTCGGCGAGCTGGGCCGCAGCCTCCAGCGCATCGCCCGCGTAATGGACCTGATGGTGGCGCTCGTAGCGCGGGGCGATGCCGGTCAGGATGCGGATGGTCTCCTCGACCGAGGGCTCGCGCACCAGGATCGGGTGGAAACGACGCTCCAGCGCCTTGTCGGTCTCGACGAAGCGGTGGTACTCGTCCAGGGTATCGGCCCCAATGACCTGCAGCGTCCCCTGGGCGAGCGCAGTCTTGAGCAGGCTCGGGGCGTCGAGCCCGCCGGCGCCGGCCCCGGCGCCGACCACGGTGTGCAGCTCGTCGATGAACAGGATCACCCGCCCCTTGGCCTCGATCACGGCGTCGCGCACGGATTTCAGCCGCTCCTCGAACTCGCCGCGCATCTTCGCCCCGGCGACGACCTCGCCCATGTCGAGCGCAAGCAGGCGCCGGTTGATCAGGGTATCGGGCACCTCGGCATCGGCGATGCGCTGGGCCAGGCCCTCGACGATCACCGTCTTGCCGACCCCGGCCTCGCCGATCAGGGCGGGGTTGTTCTTGCGCCGGCGCGAGAGGGTTTGGATGACCTGATCGATCTCCTCCTCGCGCCCAACCACCGGGTCCAGCTCCCCGCGCCGGGCGAGCTCGGTGAGGTCGCGGGTGTAGCGGGCCAGGACATCGGGCTCGGTCTCGGCATCCTCGTTGCCCACCGTGCGCCCGCCGCGCAGCTCCCGCAGGGCATTGCGCACCTGCTCGCGGGTGATTCCGGCCTCGCGCAACAGGTCCGCGGTGTGCCCGGCCTTGGGGTCGAAGAGCGCGATGAACAGCGCCCCGGTCGAGATGTAGGCGTCGCCCAGGGCCTTGGCCTCCTCGTAGGCGATGCGGAAGCAGTCGACCAGCTCCTGGGTGGCGACCACCTGATTGGCCTGGACCGGGGCCGCGCGCTGGTAGTGCTGGCGGATGCGTGCCTTGATCCGCTCGATCGCCTCGGCCGGACTCATCAGCAGCTTCTCCAGCACCCGCATCGCCTCGCTGTCGGGCTGGGACAGCAGGGCGAGCAGGATGAAGTCCGGCGTGAGCTGGTTCTGGCGCAGGCCGGCGAGCTCGGCCACCGCCATCTCCAGGGCCTGCATCACCTTCTTGGTGCTGAGCTGGGTGAAGTTCTGGATCATGCGTGCAACTCCGTTTCTTCACGTGCCGGGCCGAGTACGCGAGGACGCAGTCACAGCCGCGTCAGGCTCACCGTCTGCCGGAAGCGGGCGAGGGCGAACGAGAACGCCAGGACCCCGAGCCCCAGCGTCGCGGCCAGATGCGGCCAGACCAGATCGAGCCCCGCCCCGCGGAAGACCACCGCCTGTACGAACGAGACGAAGTGCGTGGTCGGTGACACCAGCATCACCCGTTGCAGCACCTCCGGCATGGCATCGAGGGGGGTGTTCGCGCCCGAGAGCATGTACATCACCAGGAATACCGGGATCGATAGCAGCCCGAACTGTGGCATGGTCCGCGCCAGGGTGGCGAGGAAGATGCCGACCGCCGTCAGTGCGAAGAGATAGACCGCCAGCCCCAGCACGAACAGCCACAGCGACCCCGCGTTGGGCACCCCGAGCAGCCACTGGACGATCACCAGCTTGGCGAAGGTCGCGGCGACCAGGATCACAGCGCCGTTGGCCCAGACCTTGGCCAGCATGATCTCGGCCGAGGTGAGCGGCATCACCAACAGGTGCTCGATGGTGCCGTGCTCGCGCTCGCGGATGAGCGCCGCGCCGGTCAGCACGATGCCGAGCAGGGTGATCATGTTGACGATCTGCATCACCGCCATGAACCAGACCGACTCGCCGTTCGGGTTGAAGGCGAGCCGGGTGACCGCGGCCACGGGCGCCGGCGGCTCGCCGCGGTAGCCCTGCAGGTAAAACAGCGGCTCTTCGGCGAGCACCCGCTCCAGGTAGCGTGCCCCCGCGCCGGCCATGGCCATCGCGGTGGCATCCACGTTGACCTGAACCGCCGGCTGGCGGCCCTCCGCCGCATCGGCCTGCAGCCGCGGCGGAAGGTTGATCACGAAAGTGTAGCGCCCGGCGTCCATCGCCCGGTCGATCTCGGCCACCGCGATCCGGTCGGGCGGCTGGAAGTAGGGCGGCCGCAGGGTCTCGGTGATGCGCTCCGAGAGCTGCGAGCGGTCCTCGTCCACCACCGCTACTGAGGCGTTCTCGAGCTGGAGCTTGACCCCCCGCGCCGGGGCGATGATGGCGAAGGTGAAGGCGTAGACGATGAGCAGCACCAGCACCGGGTCATAACGCAGGCTGATCAGCTCCTTGAGCCCCAAGCGGTAGACGTTCGTGAGGCGCACCTCAGCGCTCCTGGGTGCGCAAGAGCGCCAGCCCGAGCAGGAAGAAGCCGAGCCCAAAGGCGCCGAGCACCAGGTAGTCGAGCCAGAGGTCGCCGAACGTCAGGCCCTTGGTGAAGCTGCCGACGCTCACGTGGTTGAACCAGGCGCTCGGAAAGCCGTAGCCCATCACCCGCGCCGGGCCGGTCAGCGACGAGACCGGCACCAGCATCCCGGAGAACAGGATGGTCGGGATGGTGCTGGCGATCGCGGTGCCGAAGATCGCGGCGATCTGGGTGCGCATGAAGGTCGACATCAGGAGCCCGAGCCCGGTGCTCGCGAAGACGAAGAGCACCGCCCCGACGGTGAGGCCCGCGAGTCCCCCGGCGAGCGGCACCCGGAACAGGAGCAGCGCCATCAAGACCAGCATCGCGTAGCTGAGGAGCGCCAGGCCCACGTAGGGGAGCTGCTTGCCGAGCAGGAACTCCGAGCCGTTGGTCGGGGTGGCGTAGAGGTTGGTGATCGAGCCCAGCTCCTTCTCGCGCACCACCCCGACCGCGGTCATGGTCGCCGGGATCATGATCAGGAGCAGCATCAGGATGCCCGGCACCATCGCGTAGACGCTCTTGAAGTCCTGGTTGTACCGGAAGCGGGCCTCGACCGCGACCGGGCCCAGGTCTTGCGCGGCGCCGCGTCCCTCCAGGTAGTGCCGGTGCACCCCCTCGACGTAGCCGCGGATGGTGTCGCCGCGGAAGGGGACGGCCCCGTCGATCCAGAACCCCACCTCGGGCTGGGCGCCGCGCTTGAGGTCGCGGCCGAAGCCGGGCGGGATCTCGATCGCGAGCGTCAGCCCGCCGCTGGCGAGGCGCCGCCAGAGATCGGCGTCGTCGGCGAGCGGGGGCTGCTCGGAGAACCAGGGCGAGCCGCCGAACTGCTCCAGGTACTCGCGGCTCGCCGGGCTGCGGTCGCGGTCGAGTGCGGCGAAGCGGATGTCGTCGACGTCGAAGGAGATCCCGTAGCCCATCGCGAACATCAGGAGCACCGGCCCGAGTAGGGCGAAGGCCAGGCGGATCGGGTCACGGCGGATCTCGGTGCCCTCGCGCCGGGCATAGGCCCAAAGCCGGCGCAGCGAGAACCGGCTCGGCCGGTGCGGCTTGGGCAGCGGGCGCTGGCGGGGGGCATCGGGCGCGCCCCGCGAGTCGGCGCTCCCCTCCCCACCCGCCTCCGCGGCCCCCTGCTCCATGTAGGCGATGAAGGCGTCCTCCAGGGTCGCTGCCCCCTGCTCGGCCTTGAGCGCGTCCGGCGTCCCTTGGCCCAGCACCCGCCCGGCGTGCATGAGCGAGATGCGGTCGCAGCGCTCCGCCTCGTTCATGAAGTGGGTCGAGATGAAGATGGTCACCCCCTGCTCGCGCGAGAGCGCGAGGAGCTGCTCCCAGAAGCGGTCGCGGGCGATCGGATCGACCCCCGAGGTCGGCTCGTCGAGGATCAGGAGCTCCGGCTCGTGGATCACCGCGACGGCGAGCGAGAGGCGCTGGCGCACCCCGAGCGGCAGCTCCTCGGCGCGGGCGTCGAGGTGACGGGCGAGGTCGAAGCGCTCGCAGAGCTCGGTGATCCGCGCGGGGATGCGTCCCGGGGGCAGGTGGTAGAGGCGGGCGTGCAGATCGAGGTTCTGCCGCACCGTGAGCTCGCCGTAGAGCGAGAAGGACTGCGACATGAAGCCGAGCCGCCTGCGCAGGTCGGCGTCCTCGGACTCGACCGGGCGGTCGAAGACCCAGGCCCGACCTTCGGTGACCGGGAGCAGCCCGGTCAGCATGCGCATGGTGGTCGTCTTGCCGCTGCCGTTCGAGCCGAGAAAGCCGAAGATCTCGCCCTTGTGGATGGCGAGGCTGACGCGGTCGACGGCGGTGAAGTCGCCGAAGCGGTGGGTGAGCCCCTCGGCACGGATGGCGGGTGGCCCGTCTCCAACCGGCTCCCGCGGTGGGAGCTGGAGGCGCCGGTGGCCGCCGCGACGCTCGTCGGGGAGCAGGGCGACGAAGACCGCCTCCATGTCCCGCTCGCCGGTACGGCCCCGCAGCTCGGCGATGCCGCCGCAGGCCAGTACCCGCCCGGCGTCCATCGCGATCAGGGTGTCGAAGCGCTCGGCCTCTTCCATGTACGCGGTCGACACCAGGATGCTGAGCTCCGGGCGGCGCGCGCGCAGCCGCCCCATCAGCTCCCAGAAGCGCCGGCGGGAGAGGGGATCGACGCCGGTCGTCGGCTCGTCGAGGATCAGGAGATCCGGCTCGTGGATCAGGGCGCAGCAGAGCCCGAGCTTCTGCTTCATGCCGCCCGAGAGGTTCATCGCCGCACGCTCGGTGAAGGGCGCGAGCCCGGTGGCGGCGGTCAGCTCGGCAATGCGCTCCGCGCGGGTCGCCGCGTCCTGTCCGAACAGGCGCCCGAAGAAGTCCAGGTTCTCGCGGACCGAGAGGCTCGGGTAGAGGTTGCGGCCGAGCCCCTGGGGCATGTAGGCGATGCGCTGGACGACCGCGTCGCGCTCGCGGGGGCGGCGCAGATCCCGTCCAAGGACCTCGACCTCACCGGACTGGATCTGGCGCACACCGGCGATGATCCCGAGCAGGGTCGACTTGCCGACCCCGTCGGGGCCGATCAGCCCGCACATCTGACCGGCGGGGAGCGCTAGCTCTAACCCGTCGAGGGCGATCGTCGCGCGATAGACGTGGCGCAGCCCGCTCAGTTGGACGGCGGAGCCGACGCGTTGCTCGACCATGTCGGCAGCCTCGGGGCCAGGTGCTCGGGCCAGGACACCGCGGGGTCGAGCCTCACGTAGGCGACCCCCGGCACCCCGGTCTTGACCAGCGTCTCGTAGCGGGCGAGCAGCTCGGGGTCGATGCGCACCTTGACGCGGAAGGCGAGCTTCTCGCGCACGCTCTGAGTCTCGACCTGCTTGGGGGTGAATTGGGCGCGCGGCGCGACGAAGGAGACCTCGGCGGGGACCACGTACTCCGGCGCGGCATCGAGCACCAGGCGCGCCTCGGCCCCGAGCGGGACCCGACCGGCCGCCGGCGCGGGCAGGAAAATGACCATGTAGACGTCGCTGAGATCGAGCAGGGTGAGGACCTTGCCGCCCACCCCGAGGACCTCGCCGGGCTCGGCCAGGCGGTAGAGCACCCGGCCGCTGCGCGGGGCCTTCAAGGTGCTGTCGGCGATGTCGACCTCGATGCGCTCGATGCTCGCCTGGGCCGCCTCGATCGCGGCCTCGGTCGCGACCACCTGGACACGGGCCGCGCGCAGGGCCGCCTCGGCGGTTTGCACCCGGGTGCTCGCCTGGTCGACCTGCTCCTCGGAGACGAAACGGTCGGAGCGCGACAGCCGTTGCAGTCGGGCGAGGTCGCGGCGGGCGAAGTCGAGCTCGCTGTCGCGCTGCTCGACCACCGCCAGGGCGTGCTCGCGCTCCTGCCGGGCGCGGCGCAGCTCGGCCTCGGCCTGCCGCTGCTGGGCCTCCAGCGCCTCGGTGTCGAGCACGGCGACCACCTCCCCGGCCGCCACCCGGTCGCCCTCACGCACCCGCACCTCCAGCAGGCGCCCTGGGAGCTTGGTCGCGACGTCGACCTCGGTCGCCTCGATCCGCCCGTTGCCCAGCGCGAAGCCCGCCGGCAGGCCGTCCTTACCGAGCAGGCCCCGCAGGGTTTCCGGTAGGGCCCGGAGATCGCCGCCCGCGAGCAGCACCCAGCCCGCCGCGGCGGCGAGCAGTAGGGCAGCGAGGACTAGTGCCGCGGCGATCGACCAGCGGCGCAGTGGTCGCATGGGGCGGACTCCGCGCGAGGGTGCTGAAGGGCCATGTTACCCGCGCGCGGCGGGGCGCGCCCGGCGACCCGCCATCGCGGGCCGCCTAGCCGGCCGCGGCCTGCAGCCGGTCCAGCGCCTTCTCCAGGTTCTGGCGGCTGGTCGCGATGGAGATGCGCACGTGCCCGCCGAGCCCGAAGGCGGAGCCGGGGACCAGGGCGACGCCGGCGCGCTCGATCAGGATCTCGGCGAGCTCCAGATCGTTGTTGACCCCCGCCATCTGCTCGATCATCCCCTGCACCCTGGGGAAGACGTAGAAGGTCCCGTCGGTCGGCAGGCACTCGATCCCGGGGATCTGGTTCAGGCGCTCGACCACATAGTCGTGGCGCTCCTTGAAGGCCGCGCCCATGACCCGGATGCAGTCCTGGGGTCCGTTCAGGGCCGCCTCGGCCGCAACCTGAGAGATGGAGGTGGGGTTCGAGGTGCTCTGCGACTGCACCTTCTTCATCGCCTTGATGACCTCGGCCGGACCGCCGGCGTAGCCGATGCGCCAGCCGGTCATCGAGTAGGCCTTGGAGACCCCGTTCAGGACCAGGGTGCGCGGGGCGAGATCCGGGCAGACGTTCAGGATGTTGAGGAAGGGCTCGTCGCTCCAGCGGATGTGCTCGTACATGTCGTCGGTGGCGATGACGGCGCGCGGGAAGTCGCGCAGCACCGCCCCCAGGGCCGCGAGCTCGTCGGCCGAATAGGCCATGCCGGTGGGGTTTGACGGGCTGTTGATCACCACCAGTCGGGTCTGGTCGGTCATCGCCGCCTTGAGCTGGGCCGGGGTGACCTTGAACCGCTGCTCGGCGCCCGCGTGCACCAGGACCGGCGCGCCGCCGGCGAGCAGGGCCATGTCGGGGTAGGAGACCCAGTAAGGGGCGGGGATGACCACCTCGTCGCCGGGGTCGAGGATCGCCTGGGCCAGGTTGTAGAAGCTCTGCTTGCCTCCGCAGGAGACCAGGATTTGGTCTTGGGTGTAGGTCAGTCCGTTCTCACGCTGGAACTTGTCGATCACCGCCTGCTTGAGGCTCGGGGTGCCGTCGACCGCCGTGTACTTGGTGAAGCCGTCCTGGATCGCCCGGATCGCGGCGTCCTTGATGTGGTCCGGGGTGTCGAAGTCGGGCTCGCCGGCCCCGAGCCCGATGACGTCCTTGCCCTCGGCCCGCAGGGCCTTGGCGCGGGCGGTGATGGCGAGGGTAGCGGACGGCTTGACGGCTTGGACGCGGGCCGAAAGTTTGATGCTCATCGGGGCTCTCTGGCGGCGGCTGGGGTGCGTTGGTAATCGCTGGACAAGCGCCCAATAATAGCCAATTGCTGGCTCGCGGGGCACTGGCAAGCCGATGTCGAAATCACTCCGCCTCTCCTCCCAGTTCGCGCCCGCCGGCGACCAGCCGGAGGCCATCCGGCGCCTGGTGGAAGGGCTCAGGGACGGCGAGGCGGGGTTGACGCTCCTGGGGGTCACCGGCTCGGGCAAGACCTTCACCATCGCCAACGTGATCGCCGAGGTCCAGCGCCCGGCCCTGATCCTCGCCCCCAACAAGACCCTGGCCGCACAGCTCTACGGGGAGATGCGCGAGTTCTTCCCCGAGAACGCGGTGGAGTACTTCGTCTCCTACTACGACTACTACCAGCCCGAGGCCTACGTCCCCGCCACCGATACCTACATCGAGAAGGACGCCTCGATCAACGAGCACATCGAGCAGATGCGTCTGTCGGCGACCAAGGCCCTGCTGGAGCGCCCGGACGTCATCATCGTCGCCACGGTCTCCTCGATCTACGGCCTGGGCGACCCCCAGGCGTATCTGCGTATGGTGCTGCACCTCTCGCGCGGCGACCTGATCGACCAACGCGCCATCCTGCGCCGGCTGGCGGCCCTGCAGTACAAGCGCAACGAGATCGAGCTCGCGCGCGGTACCTACCGGGTGCGTGGCGACGTGATCGACATCTACCCGGCGGAGTCGGACGACGAGGCGGTGCGGGTCGAGCTGTTCGACGACGAGATCGAGGCGATCTCGCTGTTCGACCCCCTGACCGGCGAGTTCCGGCGCAAGGTCCCGCGCTACACCGTCTTCCCCAAGACCCACTACGCCACGCCGCGGGAGACCGTGCTCCAGGCGGTCGAGCAGATCAAGGTCGAGCTCAAGGAGCGTCTGGCCTGGCTGCGCGAGCAGAACAAGCTGGTCGAGGCCCAGCGGCTGGAGCAGCGCACCCTGTTCGACCTGGAGATGATGGTCGAGGTGGGCTACTGCTCGGGCATCGAGAACTACTCGCGCTACCTCTCCGGGCGCGGCGCCGGCGAGCCGCCGCCAACCCTCTTCGACTACCTGCCGCCCAACGCACTCATCGTGATCGACGAGAGCCACGTCACCGTCCCCCAGTTGGGCGGCATGTACCGCGGCGACCGCTCGCGCAAGGAGAACCTGGTCGAGTACGGCTTCCGGCTGCCCTCCGCGCTCGACAACCGCCCGCTCAAGTTCGAGGAGCTCCAGGCGCGCCAAGGCCAGACCATCTACGTCTCGGCCACCCCGCGTGAGTTCGAGCTGCAGCACTCGGGGGCGGTGATCGAGCAGGTGGTGCGCCCGACCGGGCTGGTCGACCCCGAGGTGGAGGTCCGCCCGGCGCGGACCCAGGTCGACGACTTACTCTCCGAGATCCGTCTGCGCGTGGCTCAGGACCAGCGGGTGCTGGTCACTACGCTCACCAAGCGCATGGCCGAGGATCTGACCGAGTACTTGAACGAGCACGGGGTGCGGGTGCGCTACCTGCACTCCGACATCGACACCGTGGAACGGGTGGAGATCATCCGGGATCTCCGCCTCGGTGAGTTCGACGTCCTGGTCGGCATCAACCTGCTGCGCGAGGGGCTCGACATGCCCGAGGTCTCGCTGGTCGCCATCCTCGATGCCGACAAGGAGGGCTTCCTGCGCTCCGAAGGCTCGCTGATCCAGACCATCGGCCGGGCCGCGCGCAATGCCAACGGCAAGGCCATCCTCTACGCGGACCGAATCACCGGCTCCATGCGCCGCGCCATCGACGAGACCGAGCGCCGCCGGGCCAAGCAGATCGCCTTCAACGCCGCCCAGGGCATCACCCCGCAGACCATCCGCAAGCGGGTCGCCGACATCATGGAGGGGGCCTACCCCGGCGCCCCGATGCGTGCTCGGGACTATGCCAAGGTGGCCGACGAGGTCCTGGAGTACGCCGTGCTCACCCCCCAGCAGATGGCCCGCAAGCTCAAGGCCCTGGAGAAGGAGATGCTTCAGCACGCCAAGAACCTGGAGTTCGAGCAGGCGGCCGCCGTACGCGACAAGATCCGCGAGCTGCAGGGGCGGGGGATTGCGGCTTGAGTGCTCCGGGGGGATCGGCCTGTCTCAGCGACGCTCTCCGTCCGGCTCGTCGGCGGCAAGACGCCGCCGGAGCTCTTCGATGCCGAACGCGGGGGTGCCGGCCTCGGCGTCCTTGGCCTGACGCAACGCAAGCAGGTCTTCGAGATCCTCGAGATAGGCCTTGAGACGGTCGAACTCCTCGATCGGCAGCACTGCGAATTGCGGCTTGCCGTGGCGCGTGAGGTATTCCGGGTGCAGCTCGATCATGGCTCGGTCCTCAACGGTAGGCCTCTCGGCGGTGCAGGACACGATAGATGACGATGGACCGCTCGACCACCTCGAACAGGACCCGATAATCGCCGACGCGCAGTCGATACTCCGGGGTGAAGTTGGTGAGCCGCTTGACGTCTCCCGTCAGGTCCGAGCCGAGGCGCTCGATGGCGGTCAGCACTCGCTCCCGGTCTGCCCCGCCCACGGTCCTCAGGTCTTTCTCGACGCGAGGTTTGAACTGGAGCGCATAGGTTGTCATCCCTCCCCCTCTGGCCCAGAACGGGGTAGTTAATGTCGCAGTCCGTCGCCGTGACGGCTGAGCGACCTCAGGTCGGTCCGGGGCTTCTCCGGCGACAGGAGCCCATCCGGTTCCGGTGAACCGAAGCTAGGAGAAGCCGGTTTTTGCGTCAAGGCCGTCTTGGATCCTTTGCCAGACCGCCACGAAGGAGATGCTTTTCCTGTCCCGTTTCCGCCGAGTCGGCAGGATGATGTCGTTAGTGCGTCTATGCCGCCGACGGGCTCGCACGAGTCCCGACCTCGATGGACCTGCCGTTGGGCGCGGTACCGGGACGCCGAGGCCTCCTCCGTCGAGGGGCGGCACGGCGCCCCGCTCGCCGCTGGCGCGGCCGCTCAAGCAGGATCAACCCCTTCTCGACGAGGGCGGCGATCAGGCCGAGCACGACATAGAGGCCCGAGAGGAAGGTCAGGATCACGAGGAGGTTCGCCGCGGTGCTCATCGTCGGTCTCCGGTCTGGGTGGGTGCGGGACCGAGCATGCGCCGGGGGGAGGCTCAAAAGCTGAGCCCGCCCGATGACCTCCGCCCTAACCCACGCCATCGGCATCGACGATGCGCCCTTTCGACCGGACTGCCGCGGCGACGTGGACCTCATCGGCGCGGTCTGCTCCGGGCCGCGTCTCGACGGCGTGCTGCGCGCCAGGGTCCGGCGGGACGGGGCCAACGCCACGGAGCGGATCGCGACGATGATCGAGTGCAGCCGCTTCCGGGGGCACGTGCAGCTCGTCCTACTCCAGGGGATCGCGGTGGCCGGCTTCAATGTGGTCGACATCCACGGGCTGAGCGGGCGGCTCGAGCGGCCGGTGGTGGCGGTCGCACGCAAGGCGCCGGACCTGGACGCCGTGCGTCGGGCCCTGCTCACCCGTGTCCCTGGCGGGGTGCGCAAGTGGCGGCTGATCGAGCGGGCGGGGCCGGCTCAGGCGGCGGCAGGGGTCTGGCTCCAGTGCGCGGGGATCACTTTGAAGCAAGCGGCGGATGCGGTGGCACGGCTCGCGGTCCACGGCCGCATCCCCGAGCCCTTGCGGCTCGCGCACCTGATCGCCGGCGGCCTTTCGGGACTGCCGACCCGCCAGCGGGTCTAGGTCGCGGACAGGGATGTGCCGCCATACTCAGGCGCGTCAGGGACCGAAAACGTAGGAGCCGGGAAATTGCGCTTTTCCGGCTCAGTGCTGATTCTTGGCCAGGATGGCCAATGAATCCGCATCCCCTCAAACGCGGAGCAGCAGCCGCGCCGGGTCCTCCAGGGTCTCCTTGATGGTGACGAGGAACTGCACCGCCTCGCGCCCGTCGATGATCCGATGGTCGTAGGACAGGGCCAGGTACATCATCGGCCGCACGATGATCTGACCCTTCTCCACCACCGGCCGGTCCTGGATCTTGTGCATCCCGAGGATGGCGCTCTGGGGCGGATTGAGGATCGGGGTGGAGAGCAGTGAGCCGAACACCCCGCCGTTGGTAATGGAGAAGGTCCCACCGGTTAGCTCTTCGAAGCTCAGGGTGCCGTCCTTGGCCTTACGGCCGAACTCGGAGACGCCGAGCTCGATGTCGGCCATGGTGAGCTGATCGCAGTTGCGCAGGATCGGCACCACCAGTCCGCGCGGGCTGCTCACGGCGATGCCGATGTCGTAATAGCCGTGGTAGATGATGTCGCCGCCGTCGACCGAGGCATTGACCACGGGAAAGCGCTGCAGGGCCTCGACCGCGGCCTTGACGAAGAAGGACATGAAGCCCAGTCGCACCCCATGGGTCTTCTCGAACTGGTCCTTGTAGGTCAACCGCAGGTCCATCACCGCCTGCATGTTGACCTCGTTGAAGGTGGTGAGGATCGCGGCGGTACGCTGGGCCTCGACCAGGCGCTCGGCGATGCGGGCGCGCAGGCGCGTCATCGCCACCCGCTGCTCCGGGCGGCCGGCCTCGCCGGTCAGCCGCGGCTGCTCGGCGCGCGGGACGGCCTCGGGATCGACGTCTGGCGCTGAGCGCTCGCGGGCGTCGAGGAAGGCGATCACGTCGGCCTTCTGGATGCGCCCGTCGCGGCCCGTCCCCTGGATCTGGCTGGGATCGAGCGCGAGCTCCTTGACCAGCCGGCGGGCGGCCGGCGCCAGCAGGGGCTCGGCGGGGGAATTCTTCGCGGCGGCCGCCGCCGGGCTCGGTGCTGCGGCCGGCTTCGGCTCGACCGCGGCTGGCTGGGCCGGCGCTATACCGCTCGGCACGCCGGCCTCGATCAGCGCCAGCAGGGCGTCGGCCTGGACGACGTCCCCCTCCTTGGCGCGGATCTCCGCGAGCAGACCATCAGCGGGTGCCGGCACTTCGAGCACCACCTTGTCGGTCTCCAGGTCCACCAGCGTTTCGTCCTTGCGTACCGCCTCGCCCGGCCGCTTGTGCCAGGTGAGCACGGTGGCATCGGCGACGGACTCGGGGAGCGCGGGCACGCGCACTTCGCTGCTCATAGCGGGATCCTGCGGTTCTGGCTGGGGTTGATCCGTCCGGTGAGCGCCTCGTCGATGAGGCGCTCCTGCTGCTGTACGTGCACGGCGCGGTGCCCAACCGCGGGGGCGGCGGAGGAGGGCCGCCCGACGAAGTAAACCCGCCGCCCGTCCTCGATGAGGTAATGGAAGCGGTGCTTCACCTGGTCCCAGGCCCCCTGGTTCTGTGGCTCCTCCTGGCACCAGATAATCTGCGAGGCCCCGGCATAGGGGGCGATCGCCTGCGCGAAGGCCTGGGTCGGGAAGGGGTAGAGCTGCTCGATGCGCAGGATCGCCACGTTGCTCAGGCCGCGTGCGCGGCGTGCCTCCAGGAGGTCGAAATAGACCTTGCCGCTGCACAGGATCACGCGCTCGAGCCCGGTCGGGTCGAGTGGCTCGACCTCGCTGATCACCGGCTGGAAACAGCCCTCGGCGATCTCGTCGAGGCTCGACGTCGCGAGCCGGTGGCGCAGCAGGCTCTTGGGGGTCATCACCACCAGCGGGCGGCGATAGGGTCGGATCATCTGCCGGCGAATCAGGTGGAACATCTGCGCCGGGGTGGTCGGCACGCAGACCTGGATGTTCTGCTCGGCGCAGAGCTGGAGATAACGCTCCAGCCGCGCCGAGGAGTGCTCCGCGCCCTGGCCCTCCAGCCCGTGCGGGAGCAGCATGACGAGGCCGCAGCCCAGGCCCCACTTGGTCCCGGCGGAGGTGATGAACTGGTCGATGACGACCTGGGCCCCGTTGGCGAAGTCACCGAACTGGGCCTCCCACAGGCAGAGGACGCTGGGCTCGGCGCTCGCATAGCCGTACTCGAACCCGAGCACGGCCTCCTCGGAGAGGATGGAGTCGATGGCGACGAAGTCGGCCTGGTGCTCGCCGAGGTGCTGGAGCGGGGTGTAGCTGTTGCCGGTCCCCTGGTCATGGATCACGGCGTGGCGGTGGGCGAAGGTCCCGCGGCCGGCGTCCTGGCCCGAGAGACGCACCGGGTAGCCCGCGTCGACCAGCGTGGCATAGGCGAGGTTCTCGGCGAAGCCCCAGTCGGCCATCTGGTCGCCCTGGGCCATCTTGCGCCGCTCGCCCCAGATCTTCTCGACCCGCGGGTGCGGCTCGAACCCCTCGGGCACGGCAAGCAGCCGCTCGGCCAGCGCGCGGATCTTCTCGCGCGGGACGCGGGTGTCCGCCGGCTGGTCCCAGGTCGTGCCGCGGAAGGGGGTCCAGTCGACCTTGAAGGCGTTGTCGAGCCCGCAGAGGACCGGGCGGGCCACGACCACCCCCTCCTCGATTGAGCTGCGGTAGTCCTCGACCAGCCGTTCGGCCTCGTCCTTGCTCACCACCCCCGCCCCGATCAGGCGATCGGCGTAGACCGTGCGCGCCGTCGGCCGGGCGCGGATCTTCTTGTACATCATCGGCTGGGTGACCGCGGGCTCATCGGCCTCGTTGTGCCCCAGGCGCCGGTAGCAGACGAGATCGATGAACACGTCCTTGTGGAACTGGTTGCGGAAGTCGAGCGCCATGCGGGTGACGAAGATCACCGCCTCGGGGTCGTCGCCGTTGACGTGGAAGACCGGCGACTGGACGGTCTTGGCGACGTCGGTGCAGTACAGCGTCGAGCGGGTATCGAGCGGATTGCTCGTCGTGAAGCCGATCTGGTTGTTGATGACGATGTGCACCGTCCCGCCCGTGCCGAAACCGCGTACCTGCGAGAGCTGCAGGGTCTCGGTCACCACTCCCTGGCCGGCGATGGCGGCGTCGCCGTGGATCAGCAGCGGCAGCACCTGCTCGCCGGTGCGGTCGCCTCGGCGGCGCTGGCGCGCACGCACCGAGCCCTCGATCACCGGGTCGATGATCTCCAGGTGCGAGGGGTTGAAGCCGAGCGCCACATGGACCACCCCGCCGGGGGTGTCGACGTCGGTGGCGAAGCCCATGTGGTACTTCACATCCCCGGCCAGCTCCTGCGAGCTGAGATGGACCCGGCCCTCGAACTCGTCGAAGATGTCCTGCGGCGGCTTGCCGAGGATATTGGTGAGCACGTTGAGCCGGCCGCGGTGGGCCATGCCGATGACGATCTCTCTGATCCCCTTGCGCCCGGCGCGCTGGATCAGCTCGTCGAGCAGCGGGATCAGGGCCTCGCCGCCCTCCAAGGAGAAGCGCTTCTGGCCGACGTAACGGGCATGCAGGTAGCGCTCGATGCCCTCGGCGGCGGTCAGCAGGGTGAGCAGCCAGCGCCGATCGGCGTTGTCGAGCTCGGGGGTGGCCCGGTAGCCTTCCAGGCGCTTCTGCACCCAGCGCTTCTCCTGGGTGTTGGTGATGTGCATGTACTCCGAGCCCACGCAACCACAGTAGATCTGCTGCACCATGGCGAGGATGTCGCGCAGCGACATGCGGTCGGGGGCGTAGAGTGAGCCGGTGTGGAAGACCTGGTCGAGATCGGCCTCCTCCAGGTTGTGATAGGCGGGGTCGAGGTCGGGGACCTTGGGCTTGTCGCGGAGCTTGATCGGATCGAGGTCGGCCACCTGGTGACCGCGGAAGCGATAGGCGTTGATCAGCCGCAGGACGGCCGCCTGCTTCTCCGCCGCGGTGGGCTCCAGGCGCTCGGTGGAGCGGGCGAGGGGCCGGGTGCGGCTCTCCTGGGCGAGGCGCAGGAAGTTCTCGCGCACCGGGCCGTGCGGGACCTCATTGGCCGCCTCCTGGTGCATGGCGTGGAAGCGCTCGCGCCAGGCCAGATCGACGCTCTCCGGGTCCTGGAGGTAGCGCTCGTACAGATCTTCGATAAAGGCGGCATTGCCGCCGAACAGCGCCGTGGAGGCGCGGAACAGCTCGAGTTGGGCGCTCATGCGGTGTGACTCGGCGGCGAATTGGGTCGGGGTGACGGGCAGCAATGATCGCAGTGTATAGCACAAGGGACGCCCTCGGGTCCGGCGCTTTGCTGCGCCTGCGTCATCGTCGGGAGACGCCGGGTCCGGTAGCGGCCGGGGCGGGGCGATGACGGAAAAACCCGATACGCCGCTCGCCCGGGGCGAGCGCGAGCGGTGCAAGCTGCGGGTTGCTCGCCTGGAGTCGGACCTCGCCTACTTCCAGGCCCGGATCGAGCTCCTCGGCGAGCCGCGCAGCGCCAACCAGCAGGCCCAGCGCCGGGTGTTTCAGCTCCTCTGCGAGGGGATTGGCGCGCGGCTCGCTGAGGAGCGCCGGCGCTTGTCGTTCGAGGCTTGACCCCTGGGCGGGCCGCCGTGAAGGGGCGCCGGGATTGCCCTACACTGGGGTTAATCAGCCCCCGTCCGCCTACTCCCGGATGAGCCACCGATCGCCTGCTACGCCAGTCGCCGAGCCGCCGGTCAAGCCCGCCGGCCTGCGCCAGCGCGGGCTGACCCTGATCGAGCTGCTCACCACTCTGGCCCTCGCCGCCATCCTGCTGACACTGGGTGTCCCGGCCTTCAATGAGCTGATGGCGCGCCATCGCGTGACCGCGCTCCGAGGCGCTCAAGCGCGG
Source organism: Chromatiaceae bacterium (assembly GCA_025458165.1). Classification (GTDB taxonomy): domain Bacteria; phylum Pseudomonadota; class Gammaproteobacteria; order Chromatiales; family Chromatiaceae; genus JALOTB01. Next base: position 34,469 of record JALOTB010000075.1, read on the forward strand.
GTCGCGCGTCGCGCTCTGCACCGGCGGGGCGGTGGGCACCGAGCTCAAATGCTTGGCCGGCGACTGGCATGCCGGGTATCTCATCTTCGCCGACGCCGACGGCAATGGCGTGGTGGATGATCCGGCCGATGCGCTGCGCCTGGTCGCGGGCAGCCCCGATGCGCCCGTTCGGATCACCAGCGGCCGGCAGCAAGTCGGCTTCCTGGCCGATGGGACCGCGGACCTTGCCGATGACATACCGGCGACCTGGACCTTCTGTGCCACGGGCTCGCACACCCATCCCAAGGCGGCCGTCCTGGCGCGCTCCGGGCGCGCGAGTGTGACCGCCGGCATCTGCCCCTGAGCGGCCCGCCGCCGCGTTCGATCCGGGGGGACCATCAACCGTCGGCGAGCAGACCCCGCAGCACCTCGCGCAGCCTCAGCTCGGCCCGCGCCAGGCGCAGCCGCTCGGCGGCGAGCACGCTGGCCAGCTCGGCGAGCGCGGTCTCGAAGCGGTCGTTGACCACCAGGTAGTCGTACTCCGCGTAGTGCGCCATCTCCTCGCGCGCCCGGGCCATGCGTCCGGCGATCACGGCGTCGCTGTCCTGCCCCCGTCCGCGCAGCCGCTCCTCCAGTGTCCGGGCCGACGGCGGGAGGACGAACACCGAGACCGCCTGCGGGAAGCGCGAGCGGACCTGCCGCGCCCCCTGCCAGTCGATCTCCAGCACCAGGTCGCGTCCGCCCGCGAGCTGCTCGCGCACGCTCGCCTCGGCGGTCCCGTAGCGGTTGCCGAACACCTCGGCATGCTCCAGGAAGGCACCTTCCGCGACCATCTCGGCGAAGCGCTCGGCGCCCACGAAGTGATAGTGCACCCCGTCCTGCTCCCCGGGCCGGGGTGCCCGGGTCGTGTAGGAGATGGCCAGCCCCAGGCCGCGGTCTCGCTCGAGCAGCGCCTTGACCAGGCTGGTCTTTCCCGCCCCCGACGGGGCCGAGACGATATAGAGGATACCCTCGCTCATAACCTGATCTTCGCGCCTCCCGTGTCTCACTCGATGCCCTGGATCTGCGTCTAGCGCGGTCCCGCGCTGGGGTTCGGTGGTCCGGCGACCAAGCCGGTCTGGCTCCTGCTTGACCGCGGGCCGGCTACTCCTCAGGCCCGCCGTAGGCCGACCACCGGCAATGCCGCGATGCCCGCCTGGCTGACGCCTGCGAGCATACCCGGAGTAAAGTGTTGGCCGCTGATCTCCCTGGCGTCGCTCGACCGGCGCGGCGGTGCTCGGCGGAGCCGCGGGACCGGCCGAGGGCAGGGGGAGGGAACCGGGGTCAAGGCGCAACGGCCGTCGTCGTCGAATGAGTGACACACCGCGATGGGAGCACCAAGGCCGGGACTGGCCGAACCGTGAGGCGAGCCGCTTCGTGCTGGCCGGGGGGCTGCGCTGGCATGTGCAGGTCCTCGGCCAGGGGCCGGTCCTGCTCCTCATCCACGGCACCGGCGCGGCCACGCACTCATGGCGCGATCTGGCCCCGTTGCTCGCCGCGCAGTTCACCGTCGTCGCCCCGGACCTGCCGGGGCACGGCTTCACCGAAACGCCCGCGGCGGCCGGGCTATCGCTCCCGGGGATGGCGGCGGGGCTCGCCGCCCTGCTGGCCGTGCTCGACGTCAAGCCCGACCTGGCCCTGGGCCACTCCGCCGGTGCCGCCATCCTCGCGCGGCTCTGTCTCGACGGGCGTATCGCGCCGCGCGCTTTGATCAGCCTCAATGGCGCGCTCCTACCCCTGCGCGGGCTGGCCGGTCAGGTCTTCTCGCCGGCGGCCAAGCTGCTGGCCGCCAATCCGTTGGTCCCGCGGCTCTTCGCCTGGAGAGCGGCCGGCCCAGACGCCGTCGAGCGCCTGGTCGCGAGCACCGGCTCGCGCCTGCCGCCGCAGGGTGTCGAGCTCTACCGGCGACTCGTCACCACCCCCAGCCATGTCGCCGCCACCCTGCGCATGATGGCCAACTGGGACCTCCAGCCCCTAGCGAAGGAGCTGCCCCAGCTCAAGGTCCCCTTGGTCCTGGTCGTCGCCGAGGCCGATACGACGGTGCGCCCGGCCGAGGCCCAGCGCGTGCGCGTCCTCCTGCCGAACGCCGAGCTCATCACCCTCCCCGGGCTCGGCCACCTCGCCCACGAGGAGCGCCCCGAGCAAGTCGCCGCCCTCGTCCGCGACATCGCCGAGCGCTACGGGCTACCGCCCGCAGTCGAGTGACGCGGGGCTGTCCACGCTGTGGCGCTTCGGCCGGCCGCGGTACGCCACCCGCCGGTGCAATGCATCCGCCGCGGGCTAGCCGATCGCGGGCGCGCAGGGGTCAAACACCTCGCTGACCCGCCCCCAGGGGAGCACACGGATCCCCTGGTGGCGCGTCGCAGACTCCCCGCCGAAGACCAGCGTGGGCTCGCGCGCGCGATCGCCGGCAAGCGCCATCCACCGCTGCAGCCCCCGGAAGTAGTCCGGGTTCAGCGTCTGTCCCGACTTGATCTCGATTGGCATCAACCATCGATCTCCTGGCCGCTGCTGTCGCGCCAGAACCAGAGATCCGCTGGCACGCCCCGGTTGAGGCGCCATTTGACCAGCTCCGAGACGACGAAGGTCTCGAACACACTCCCGCGCAGCGGGTGGGCCGCGAGCTGCTCGGCCTCGCGGATCCCCAGCAGCCAGCACAGCAGACCGCAATCGTAGAAATAGAGCTTCGGCGCCTTGATTAGCCGCTTGTTGAAATTGGCGTGATGCGGGCGGAGTAGAAACAGCAGGTAGCTCGCCTCCAGTACCGAGAGCCAGGCCTTCGCCGTGTTGTGCGTGACCCCACAGTCGGTAGCCAGCGCCGACAGGTTCACGACCTGGCCCGAGCGCCCCGCGCAGAGTCGTACGAAGCGCTGAAAGGTCTCCAGGTCCTGGACCTTGAGCGATTGCCGAACGTCGCGCTCCACGTACGCCGTCACGTAGGCCGGGAACCAGAGGGCCGGCGAGAGCGCGCGGTCGTAGAGCGCTGGGTAGCCGCCGTGGAACAGCAGGTCATCGAGCCAATCCGGGCGGCTGGCGGCGCGCGCCAGCTCCGAGACCGTGAACGGCAGCAGCTCCACGAAGGCGCTGCGCCCAGCGAGTGACTGGGTAACACCCGAGAGCAGGCCGAATTGCTGCGATCCCGTCAGCAGGAACCGGCCCATGCGACCATCGCGGTCCACCTGCGTCTGCAGGTACGACAGCAGGTCCGGGGCCCGCTGGACCTCGTCGAGCACAGCGCCCTCGCCCAGATCGCCGAGAAACCCCCGAGGGTCCTCCTGCGCAAGGTGTCGCACGTCCGGGTCCTCCAGCGAGCGGTAGGGCCGGTCCGCGAGCACCGCGCGCGCCAAGGTCTTCTTACCCGACTGCCGGGGACCGGCCAGCGTGACGATCGGGAAACCCCGGAGCAGGGTGTGCAGGGTGGGCTCGGCATCGCGCGGGATCATGCCGGCAAGGCAGCACTAGGGTGCCGATTGTCAAAACCTTTAACAATCTGCTCGACCGACTGCGGGCGAGCGCGAGCTCGGCCCTTCTGGCTCCCGCCCTGGGGTGGAAGCACCTGCCGACGCTCCGCGTCGACTCACCGTGCCGACGAGCCGCCCTGCGTGCGTCCCCACCATCGGCGGCGACCGCCTCGTCATTCTGGTTCCCAGGTCCTACTTGGGAGCCCGGTGCCAGAAGCTCTGCTTCCCGAGTCAGCGCCACGCAAAGCAGAGCTTTGCGCACCGCGTTCCCAAGCGGAGCTTGGGAACGAGCGCAGACGGGGCCAGGCGGGGGAGGTTGTCGCGTGTACGTCGGGCTTCAGCCCGACACCCTCTCCCTGCCCCTGGGTTCGGTGGTCGTTCGGCCGGAGTCCGCCTCGCGTTCGTGCCGCACCTCGCCGCTTCGCTCGGCTGCCCCGAGCCCGCGGAAAACGGGTGATATGCCGCAGCCGTAAGGGCTATTCACACATAACTTGCGGTAGATCAAAGTCCCTACATTTCTTGAGGCTGAGGTCCCAGTTCTCGCCTAATGTTGTGAGTGCCCGCAGCACTCACTGTTCTCTCTCTGGGGTGCTCACGAGGAGCAGCGGAAGGCAACAAACGCATGTGCAGCTTACGGAACGAACCTCGCCAGGCAGGCGCCACCCGCCCTGGCACCTTGCAGGGAATCCCCGGGGTCCCACCCCAGAGGAAGCGATTTGCAATCGCGACCCGCGACCGCCCGTCCTCCCTCAGCGCCGAGCCATCCCAGGCGTCCCATCGCGGCTGCCAGCCGCTCCCCATCGAAGCGGGATCGACGCTGCCCGGCACCCGAGTTTCGCAACGCTGCCCCGCGCGGGCACATCCCGTGGACCTGGTTATAAAACCGGGATCCTGACCGTCCCCAGCCAATGCAATAGGAGGAACCTATGAAAACTAGAACGCCCGCGTTGCTCGCCGCCTGCTCCGCGGCGACCCTGCTCCTCGCCAGCGCCGGCGGTGCGCTGGGGATCGACCTCGACGGCCTGACGCCCTTGGAAGAGCTCGGGGCGCTGATCTTCTTCGACGAGACGCTCTCCATCCGCCAGAACCAGTCCTGCGCGAGCTGCCATGTGCCCGAGGTCGGCTGGGTCGGCGAGGACTCCGAGGTTAACCTCGGCGGCGCGGTCTACGAGGGCTCGCGCCAGAACAAGCTCGGCGACCGCAAGCCACCGACATCGGCCTACGCGACCCTGTCACCGGTTTTCGGTTTCAACCTGATCAGGAACCGCTTTGAGGGAGGCAACTTCTGGGACGGCCGCGCGACGGGCTGGAAGCTCGGCAACCCCGCCGCCGATCAAGCCCAGGGACCCTTCCTCAACCCCGTCGAGCAGGCCCTGCCGGATGCCGCCTGCGTGGTCAACCGGGTGTGTGAAGGCGACTACGGGACCCTGTTCCGCCAGGTGTGGGGCGGACAGAACTGCGCCATCAAGTGGCCCGCCAACACCTTCGGGCAGTGCAACAGCCCCACTGGCATCGTGAGGCTCTCACCCGCGGATCGCGCGCGAGTGAATGACGCATACGACCAGATCGCACTCTCCATCGCCGCCTTCGAGGCATCCAAGGCGAGCAACGCCTTCACCTCCAAGATCGACGCCTTCCGCTCCTGTGCCTACGTGTTTAGCCCGGAAGAGGCTAGAGGCCAGACCCTGTTTGGCGGCAAGGGCAAGTGCAGCTCCTGCCACACTGGGGCACCTTCCCGCGTGTGTCCGCTACCGCCTCCGCCTTACGTGGTCGTGCAGCCGTTGTTCACCGACTTCGCCTACTGGAACCTCGGGGTGCCCAAGAACCCCCTCAATCCCATGCTGACGGACAACCCCGAGTGGGTCGACCCGGGGCTGGGTGGGTTCCTCGCGACTGTGCCCGAGTACGCGGACCAGGCGGCCGCCAACCTCGGCAAGCACAAGACGGCGACGACACGTAACGCCGCCCTCGGGGCCTGCGAGGCCGCCGAGCCAGGTGAGCCCTGCATTGAGAAGGCCTACATGCACAACGGCTACTTCAAGACCCTGAAGCAGGTGGTGCACTTCTACAACACCCGCGACGTCAAGCCCCGCTGCGAGGACCTCGGCATCGTCGACGCCACCGTGGACGACGCGATGGCCAACGACTGTTGGCCGAAACCCGAGGTCGAGGCGAACGTCGTCGGAATGCCCCTGATGGGCAACCTCGAGCTGACCGACCAGGAGGAAGACGACCTCGTGGCCCTGATGAAGGCCATGAGCGACGGCTACTGGGTCAAGTAATCCCCGCCACCCCGCCCCTCCCCCCTGCCGGGGGGAGGAACTACGTCCGCAAGGACGGCCTAGTGTGCCCGACATGGGCATGTACTTGTTACCTGAGAGGAGGTAACCGCGAAGAGTGACGAGAAGCGTAGCGAAACCCAAGGCGGACGCCGTGAG
>JALOTB010000142.1 GCA_025458165.1 Chromatiaceae bacterium
GACCTGCCCCCCTCAATGTGGCTCTGTGTCGATGGATGTCCGTCCTCAACATAACCCACGTGCGTTGAGGACGGGCAGGTCAAAACATCATGTCTAACCGATGGCAAAGAGTGGGCAGAACAGGCTAACGGACACTGGCCTCAGACGGATGCGCCTGACGGATGGGAAAGCCCTTGCGCTCGACGGCGGCGGATTGCGGGCAGTGGTCACGGAAACTCGCCACGGACGGGTGGCGCGGTTCACGTACCGGTTCCGCCTGAGCGATGCTAGGGTTGAGATGCGACTCGGCACTTGGCCCGACAAGAGCCTGGCCGAGTTGCGTTCGCTCCGTGACCAGGCACGGGAATTCGTACGTCGGGGCATCGATCCGCGCGAAGCCGCGCGTGAGGCGCAGGCCCAGGCTGCTCGCGAGAAGGCTGCCAAACAAGCCCGACTAACGGTCCGGGGCCTTTTCGAGAAGTGGGACCGGCTGCACCTCAAACGCGCCTACAAAGACCAAGGTGCGGAGCCCCGCCGGTATTTCGAGAAGGATATCCTACCCGTCCTCGGGGATCTGCCCGCTGAAGAACTCGGCCGCGCCCACGTGGCTCGCGTGGTGGACGCCGCCCTCGAGCGGGGCGCCCCCCGGGTGGCCGCTCTCCTCCTTAGCTACCTACGCCAGATGAGCCGGTGGGGAATGGCACGTGGCTACTTGGAGAACGATCCGACCGCCGCGTTGCGTAAGACCAGCATTCCCACGAATCGCGCTCGGGAGCGAGTTCTCTCCGACGAGGAATTGCGGGAACTGGCCCGCCGACTTCCCAAGGCTGGCCTCCCGAAATGGGCACCGCCGGCGGTTTGGATCTTGCTGGCAACCGCAACCCGCGTTGGAGAGCTCTTGCAGTCGCGATGGAGTGATGTCGACCTCGAGCGAGGCGAGTGGTCTATCCCCGCGGAAAACGCCAAGAACGGCCGGGCTCACTTGGTGTACCTGTCGCCGTTCGCATGCCGTCTCTTCCGCGAACTCCTGGCCCTGCGGGAGACTGAATGGGTTATTGCCGGTCGAGAGGTGGCCAGGCCAGACGACGACGTACCGACCACCCGACCGGTGGACAAGAAGGCTATGGCTCACCTGCTTCGGGACCGTCAGCGGCTTGCAAAGAATGCGGGGCGCGCTACGCCGCTGGGTAAGCGCACCATCAAGTACGCTCAGGCACTTGCACTTCCCGGCGGGTTGTGGACCGCCCATGACCTACGACGCTCTGCAGCAACCCTGATGCAGCAACTTGGCGTCTTACCGGCAGTGATCGAGAAGTGCCTGAACCACACCGAGACCCGGCGAATGGTGGCCGTCTATCAGCGGGCGGAATACCTACCCGAGCGCCGCGATGCCTTTGAGCGACTTGGGCAGCACCTCGACAGCATTGTTACCAGCGAGACCCGCAACGAGCAGACCAACCAGCAGAATGAGCCGATGCCCGTCTCTGACTAGCTCCACCAAATCGATAGCTTCGCCATAGGTGTGTCTTGGCATGCGACCCGGTTGAAAGGACAGCGCTGGTCCGGCGGGCGGCTGACGCAGCCCTTCGTCAACCGGATGGATTGACAGCACACCTGAGAACGGTTCAGAGGAATCACCGTTCTCCTTGTACCCGCTCCCCGGCGGGGAGTCGGCAGACGTGGCTTAGACACCGCCGCGCTCTACCCCACCCGAACGCGCGGCAAGCCAGGTGTCGATCTGGGTGCAATCCCAGGCGACGGTGTTTGGTCCCAGGCGGACGGGGCGCGGCATACGACCGTCGTGGACCCACCGCCAGAGCGTGGTGCGATGGACTGACAGGCGCCTCGCGAGTTCTCGGGCCCGAATGTATCGCCGGGTCGGGATCAATGTGCTCACCGAAAAATCAAGTTCGCCGTTCATCCTGCTCACCTCGTTTGGGGCAGCGCCGCTGCCCGAAGACCAGCGGCACAAGGCTCCAGTTTTCGCTACCCCCGTGTACGGTTGGCAACCGCACTGACCTCGGGGACATCCACATTTCGGCACTAGCCCTGATGATTAGTCCTAGCCGTCCCCCGTCACCGCCACGTCCCTGTCGCTTGCCGGCTCCTGCGGATCCCCCTCCACGGCCACCTCCTGGGCCACGATGGGCGCCTCCACCCCAGCCAGCTCCTCGCCCTTGCCGCGCTGCTCGGCCGAGGCGCGCGCGCGGCGCTCCAGCTCGATGATCTCGCGACCCGTGCGCAGCACCCGGGTGCGCCACTGGTAGGCACCCTCGGCGCGCTGCTTGTTGCTCAGCACCCCGGTGAGCCAGAGCGTGTCCATCGCGATCATCAGCCGATCGAGCTCGCCGATCAGCGCGGTGTACTGCGCGAGCTGCGGCGAGGAGATGTGGACCGTGAGGCGGCGCGGGTTGGTGTAGCGGGGTGTGGCGGTGATGCCGTTGCCCTCGCGGAGCTGGGCGAGGCGTGCGTGCTCGGCGCGCAGCTCCGCGGCGAGCGCGCCGATGCGACTCGCCACGATCGCCTCGACCTGGTCCATCTCCTCGTCGTCGCCGAGGATGCGCAGCACCACGTCGATCCCGTAGAGCGCGCGCACCACCAGCAGAAACCCCCGATCAAGCAGGCGCTGGGCGTGGCTGCTGTGGATGGTGATGGTCTGGTCGAAGACCGGCCGGCTGAAAGGGGCGCGGGCGGCAGACGGCATCGAGGGGCTCCGGGCAACGGCGAGTGGCAACGAGCCTAGCTCGTGCGCGCACGCGGGACCGCGGCGAAAGGTGACTCCTGGCGACGCCTTTCGCCGCGGTGCGGCGCTAGCCGCTCGGCCCCTTAAACCTTCTTGCATCGCTGTTCGGATCGAGGGTGCGAGGACCGACAATCCGCTTCGTGAATCCGCTGGTGCCGCCGGATATGCGTACCTCGGCGCGTCTTCGGGAGGGAGCAGTGCGAGCGACTGCTGGAAGTCAGTGAGTTCTCGGCAACCGAGGATGCGCGCTGCGGAGAACGCCGGAAGGCCTTGCTCGCATGGCCCTGCCACCGCGACGAAAGATTCACTAACTCGCAACCTTTCGCAGCGGTCGCCTGCGCGTGCGGGCTTTACCGTGTCGGACAGGAAGGTCCGCCCCGGACAACGGCGAGTGAACCGACACCGCACCGGCTACCCCCCGACACCCGTCCTCTCGTCGCAGCGCCCCGCTGATGCTGGCCCATTGGCCAGCGAATCGGCCACATCGATGGACGAACGGCGCCTCACGGCCCCGGGGCGCTCCCGCGCCGCGCTGATGACCCGAGGTCCGGTCCCGGCTACTCGGTGGTCACTCGGCCGTTGGGCCAAAAGCGCTTGTTTCGCCGCTACCGGAACCGCCTCCAGGTTCTGCTCAGTCTGGTGCCGGTCCGGTCGCCAGCAGCCAACCCGATCCACATCGCAGTCACGCCGGACCGTCTCGGAGGGCCACGGCGATGAGCCATGAGGCGAGCGCGTGGGGCTGGTCGGTTCCGGCTCTTCCCGCGTGGCTCCGCGTCGTGCTCCTGGCGCTGGCCGAGCACGTCGGCGAAGAAGGGGCGAGCTGTTTTCCCGGGCAGGGTCGCCTCGCCGCGATGTGCGGCATCTCCGAGCGGCAGTTGCGCAATCTGCTGCGCGAGCTCGAACGGCGGGGGTTGATCGCGATCGAGCACCGACCGGCGCAGGGTGGTGGGCGCCGTTCCAAAGTCGACCGCCTCGCGATGAGCGAGGGGCCACCGGTGTCCGAATCGCCTAAGGCAACCGGAACTCCAACGCAGGGCAACCGGAACGCCAGTGCCGGGCAAGCGGAAACGGGCTTCCGGAACTGCGGTTCCGAATCGCCGCCGGCAACCGGAACTCCAGCGTCGGGCAACCGGAACCCCATTGCCGACGAAACGGAAGAAGGAAAGGCAAGAGGGATATTAACCCCCTTACCCCCCGCCAAGGGGGGGACGCGCACTCGGGAAAAATCACTTCGCACCGTCACCGCGACGCGGGCGCGACCCGCCAACGGCGACGAACGCCACCGACCCGGCGGTCCCGGCTGACGCGTCCAGCAAAACCGCTGAGCCGCCCTTTAGCACCGGCCCGCCGGCCACGGCGCACGGTTCGGGGCGGCGCACGTACACACGACGAGGACCATGCAATGGAACCGATCAGCGATTGGCTGAAAAAGACTACATCGTTGGCGCAACGCGTGATGAAGACCCGCCCGACTGGGCGCGACGGGGGCGCGATCGGGCTGATGACGAAAAGTGAGCTCGAGGCGGTGAGTCGGGCGGCCGCCGCCGAGCTCGCCGGGGAGCGGCGTGCTGCACGTCAGGCGGCGGTCGATCGGGCCGTCGGCCGCGCAGGTGTCCCGGCGCGGTTTCGCGATCACCGCATCGAGGACTTCGTGGCCGAGGGTGAGGCGCAGCTACGGGCGCTCACCCTGGCGCAGGAGTATGCCGCCAACTTCCCGGCGATCCGCGCCCGCGGCAACTGCCTGCTGCTGCTCGGGGCGCCGGGCACCGGCAAGACGCACCTCGCCTGCGCGATCCTGGCGCAGGTCATCCAGGCCGGATACACGGGGCTCTTCCTCTCGGTTTCTGAGGCGCTGCGCCGCATCCGCGCGACCGACTCGCCGGGGGCGAGCCAGACCGAGGTCGAGGTGTTCGCGCTGCTCACCACGCCCGATCTCCTGGTGCTCGACGAGGTGGGCGTGGCGATCGGGGACGAGGCGAAGCGCCGCGCCATCCTGTTCGACGTGCTCAACGCCCGCTACAACGAGCTGCGCCCCACGATCCTGATCGGCAACCTCACCGCCACGGAGCTGGCCGGCTATCTTGGCGAGCGCACCATGGAGCGGCTGAGCGAGAGCGGCTCGGCGCTGGTGGCGTTCACCTGGGCGAGCTATCGCCGCGGCGGGTGAGGGCGGCGTACAGCCTCCCAGCACCTCGCCGGGGAGCCCGCGCGAGGCACCGCTGCGAAAGGCGCGCGTCTGCGCGACCTTTCGCAGCGGTCGGGCACGGACAGGGCAGGGATGATGCCCGCCATGCCTGCCCTGCTCCTCGTCCTGATCGGCTTGCTCCCGGCGCTCCCGGTGCCGACCGCGGCGGCCGGGTTTTATTTCCGCGCCGAGGAGGGCTGGTTCTGGTACGAGCGCGCACCCGAGCCGGTCGTTGCGCCCGAGCCCACCCCGGCCCCCGCGCTGCCGCCCGCGCCGCTCGCCGAGGCCGCTCCCGCCGCCGAGCCGGAAGGCCTGCGCCCGCTCTCCGCCCAGTGGCTGCGCGAGCGTCTGGGTGCCTACCGCGATGCCGCCATCGACGACCCAACGCCAGAGAACGTCGCCCTGTACCTCTACCTGCAGCGGGTGGCGCTGGATAAATCGAGCCGCTTCGCCGCCGCCACCCAGCGCGCGGTGCAGCTCGACCCGATGCTCGATGAAATCACCCAGCGCCCCACCGCCACCTTCGCCGCTCGCGGAACTCGCCACCCGGGCCGGGGTGCTGTTCTTCTTTCGCGCCGACTGCCCCTACTGCGAGGCGCAGGCGCCGCTGCTCAAGCTCCTTGCGGCCCGCTACGGCTTCGACATCCTCCCGGTCTCGCTCGACGGCGCCCCGCTCCCCGGCGGGGAGTTTCCCGCCTACCGCACCGATGCGGGTCAGGCCGCGGCGCTCGGGGTCGTCTCCACCCCGGCCATGTTCCTCGCCCGCCCGCCGGCAGGGCTGGTGCCGCTTGCCCAGGGGCTCCTCTCGCTCGCCCAGCTCGAGGAGCGCCTGATCCTCGCCGCCGCCGAGGCCGGCTGGATCAGCCCCGCCGAGCACGCCCGCACCCGCGCGGTCACCGCGGAGCTGCGCCTCGACCCCCAGGCGTTGCCCGAGCCCCTGCCCGAGGACCCGGAGCGCTTGCTCGCGGCGCTGCGGGCGCTCGCGCGCTCCGCGGCGCCGACCTTCTGAGGCGCCTTCCCATGCCCACGCATGCCGCGCGCCGCTCCGCTAGGTTCCATTCCGGTCTGCTTGGCCTCGCGCTGAGTGCCGTCCTCGCGCTCGGTGCAGGGACCCCCGCCCACGCCGTCGGCCTCGGCGAGCAGATGGACGATCTGTTCAACACGCTCTTGAACCACACCGCCCCCACCGCGCACTTGGGCCAGCGCCGCGGGGTGGTCACCGGCGGCTCGCTTGCGGCGCGCAACCGCATCATGAACGAGTCGCTGTGGCACTTCGTGCCGCCCTCGTTTAGCGCCGGCTGCGGGGGCATCGACCTCTTCGCCGGCTCCTTCTCCTTCATCAGCGCCGAGCAGTTTCAGAACCTGCTCCGTGCCATTGCGGCCAACGCCGCGGGCTACGCCTTCGAGGTCGCCCTGGGGGCGATGTGCAAGGAGTGCCTGGAGACCATGGAGACCCTGCAGAAGAAGATCCAGGCCCTGAACCAGGGCTTCGCCAACTCCTGCCAGCTCGCCAAGGGCCTGGTCAACGACGTCGCCGATGCCTTCGATGTGAAGCACAAGGACAACACCTCGCTGTGGGGGATGGTGAAGGGGTTAGGGGATGTGTTTGAGACCCGCTCGGCGACCACCGGGGTCGACCCCATCGCGCAGGTCAAGACCCTGCCCCCGGAGGACAAGACCCAGCTCGAAGGCAACCTGGTCTGGCAGGCCCTGAAACGCCGCGGGGCGGCGGGCTGGTTCGCCGACGGGGACGATCTGCTGCTGGAGGCGATCATGAGCCTCACCGGCACGGTGATCGTGGGGCCCCCGGAGCCCGCCCCGGACGGGCAGGGCGAGAACCACCGCATCACCCATCTGCCGGGCAATCTCCTGAAGGCCACGGATCTCCTGAACGGCACCCGCGACCGCGAGGCGGTGAGCGAGTGGGACAACGCCTGGCCGCATCGCCTGCGCCTCTACCAGTGCGGCCCTTGGGGTGGCGTGGTGGACCGGAGCGAAAACGGCTGCCGTGCCCCGGCGGTGGTCGAGGCGAGCCTCCCCGGAATGATCCAGCGGGTGAAGGATGTGCTGCTGGGGGTGCGCCCCTATGCGGCGGGGACCGAGACGATCGGCCTGGTGGGCAAGTTCCGCAGCGGGGTCGGGGCCGTGAGTGAGGCCGAGCAGGCCTTCCTGCAGTATGCCCCCAATGGCCTGGGCGCGGGCATCCGCACGCTGGCGCGCCACGATGAAGGGATGGCGCGGCTCTTCGTCGAGCAGGCCGCGCCGGTGATCGCGAGCGAGCTGACCCAAGTGATCCTCAATGATCTGCTGTTCGCCGTCGAGCAGGCCGCAGCACTCCATGAGCATGCCTATGGAAAACAGCTCCTCGCCCAGATCGAGGCGGCCCGCGCCCAGCTCTTTCGCGAGTACGCGCTCTTGGCCGATCGCTACGGCAACGCCCAGACGCTTTTGTCTTACTACCAGGGGTTGATCGACACCATCAAGGGCCGGCGGTATTTGACCTCGGCCCAGGCCCACCCCGGGGCGACCACCCAGCCCTGAGCCATGTGGGAGCTCTACTCGATCGGGGACTCGGCGTACCTGGCGGCGATCCTCAACGCCATCGCCATGATCACCGGCACCGGGGACTTCCGCCAGTTGGCGGGTCTCGGGTTCCTGATCGGGGTGATCCTGGTGCTGTTCCAGGGGATTCTGCAGGGCGCACGCGGCATCCGCTTTCAGAACCTCCTGGTCGCCTGGGTGATCTATGCGGCGATGTTCGGGCCCACCACCCGGGTGGCGATCGAGGACGCCTACTCGGGGGCGGTGCGGGTGGTCGACAACGTGCCCTTGGGCCCAGCGGCGATCGGCTCGCTGATGTCGAACGTGGGCTACGGGGTGACCCGGCTCTTCGAGCAGGCCTTCTCGACCCCGGCGATGACCGACAGCGGCTTTGCCGATGCCCTGCAGGCCCTGATGAGCGTGCGCAAGGGGACCCTCTCGCGTCTGACCCTCGGGGCGGCCAACAGCCCGACCCCGGGGGCGGACGTGGAACGCTCCTTCATCAACTACGTGGCCGACTGCACGCTCTATGCGGTCGACATCGGCGCGCGCGGCATCGACGACATCCTGCGCGACCCGGGCTGGGAGACGGCGCTCAGGGCCGACTTGAGCATTCCCACCACCGAGCTGGTGCTCGGGCCCACTCCTGAGCTCCTGCCCTGCGATGTCGCCTGGAACCGGCTCGCCCAGTACACCACGGTGGAGTTCATCCCGGCGCTGACCGCGAGTCTCCAAGCGGAGCTCCGCCTCGCCGCCCCCGGGGACGTGCTGACCAAGCTCCAGATGGCGCTCGATGCCTTGGCCGGCGCCGGGGTCGATGCGCAGAACTACATGGTGATGACCGCGCTGGTGGGTTTCCTCGAGAAGGGCATCGTGCAGATCCACGAGGATCTCGGGCAATGGGCGCTCGCCGCCACCACCGAGCAGGCGACCGCGCAGCGCAACGCCCAGTGGGCCGCCGAGCAGACGCTCTTCACCCG
>JALOTB010000143.1 GCA_025458165.1 Chromatiaceae bacterium
GCAGCGGCCTTACATGGGAATGTCATATTTCCGAAAGAGGCTGTAGAGCGTCGGCCGCGTGACCCCGAGCAGCTCGGCAGCCCGCGACACGTTCTGGTCCGCGTAGCTGAGCGCGCGCAGGATCGCGCGCGTCTCCGCCGCCTCGCGGACCTCGCGCAGATCGAACGCCTCGGCCGAGGTCTTGACGTCGCCGAGCTCGAGGTCCTCCGGTGTGACGAGCGCCCCGTCCGCCATTATCACCGCCCGCTTCACCCGGTTCTCGAGCTCACGCACGTTGCCCGGCCAGCGGTACTGCTCCACGACGGCGATGGCGGGCTCAGAGAACCCCCTGACCGGCCGCTTGAGCTCGGCGGCATACCGCTGCAGGAAGGCTCGCGCCAGGACGATGGCGTCGCCCTGCCGGTCGCGCAGCGCCGGCACGCGGATCGTCGCCTCGTTGAGGCGGTAGTAGAGGTCCTCGCGGAACTCGCCACGGCTGATCATCTCCGCCAGATCGCGGTGCGTGGCACACACGACGCGCACGTCGACCGCGATCTCCTGGCGCCCGCCGATGCGCTCGATCACCTTCTCCTGCAGGAACCGCAGCAGCTTGGCCTGCAACGCCGGGGACAGGTCCCCGACCTCGTCGAGAAAGAGGATGCCGCCGCTCGCGACCTCGATCTTTCCCGGCGTCATCTTCACCGCCCCGGTGAACGCACCCTTTTCGAAGCCGAACAGCTCGCTCTCGAGAAGCGTCTCGGGGATCGCCGCGCAGTTGATCGCAACGAGCCGCCGGCCGCGCCGCTCGCTCAGGCGGTGCAACGCCCGCACCAGGACCTCCTTGCCGGTCCCGCTTTCGCCGATGACGAGGGTCGAGACGTCGGTGGGCGCGAGCTTCTCGATCGTCCTGCAGACCTTCAGCATCTCGGGGCTCGAGGCGATCAGCCCCTCGAGCGGCGAATCGGCGTGCCGCTGGCTGAGCCGGCGGTTCTCTTCCTCGAGAGCAAAAAGCCTTGCTGCGCGCTCGACGGCAAGGCTGAGCAGCTTGGGGTCCACCGGCTTCTCGAAGAAATCATAGGCACCCAGGCCGATCGCGCGGACGGCGTTCGAGCGGTCGTTGTGGCCGGTGACGACGATCACCTTGGTGTCGGGCTGCGCGGCAAGGATCGCCTGCAGGGTGGCGAAGCCCTCGCTCACCCCGCCGGGGTCCGGCGGCAGGCCAAGATCCAGCGTCACCACCGCTGCGGGCGCGCGCTGCAGCTGAGCGAGGGCCGACTCGCGGTCGGCCGCGACCGCCACCTCGAGCCCTTCGAAGCTCCAGCGGAGCTGGCTCTGCAGGCCCGGGTCGTCCTCGACCACCAGCAGGGTGACGGCCCGTTCGCTCATCTGCGGCCGTTCCTCCTCAAGCCGTCAGACCGCGTGGGCCGCGGGCGCGGCCAACGGCAGCCCTATCACGAATGACGTCCCGCGACCCGGCATGCTCTCCACCTCCACCCAGCCTCCGAGCGATTTCACGAACTCGCGGCACTCGTAGGCGCCGATCCCCATGCCCGTCAAGCCCTTTGTCGAATCGAACGGACGGAACAGGCGCTCGCGCACGAAGGCTTCGTCCATTCCCGCACCCGTGTCGCGAACCGTCACTATAGCCTGACCGTCGCCGTGCCCGAGGGTCACATCGATCCGGCCGTTCGGCGGTGTGGCGTCCTGGGCGTTCTGGATGACGTGCCCCAGCACGGCCGAGAGCCGGTCGGGGTCTGCCCGCACCTTCACCAGACCCGCCCCGTTGTCGAAGCGGGGCGCCGGCTGCTGGCGCTGATGGTTGGCGACCACGCCGGCGAGCAGACCGCCAAGGTCCACTGCCTCGGCATTGGGCGGCGCGATGGCCGTCCGCAGCTGTGCCATGAGCCGATTCATCTTCGCCACCGAGTTCTCGATGGTGCGGATCGCATCCTCGACGAACTCCGGGTTGTGCTTGTGGCGCTGCGCGTTGGTGGCGACGAGCGAGAGCTGGGCGATGAGGTTCTTGAGATCGTGCATCACGAAGGCGGACAGGCGGTTGAAGCCTTCGAACTGCCTTGCCTCCGCGAGGGCCTCCGCTGCCTGGTTGAGCACCAAGTAGCTCGCCGCCTGAAGACCGGCGGTCTTCAGCAGGTCCAGGTTCTCCCAGTTCAGGGCTTGCGGCGCGCGCGACTGCATCAGCACCACGAAGCCCCGCAGCCGGTCGTTGTGCATGAGCGGGACGATCAGCCACGGGTCCTGGACCTGTGCGAGCCAGGCCGGCAAGGTCAGGGAACCGTACAGCGGGCGGTTGCTCTCGTACTCCTCGAGATTGACCACCCAGCGCCGCTCCTCCATGAACGCGGCCAGCGGCTCACTGGCGGACTGGGGCGGCAACGTCACCTCGGGGTGGTTGAAGTGCGCGACCAGACGGCAGCCGCCCTGTTCGTCACACAACCAGAGCAGCCCGCCGCGGCTCTCGACGATCTCGCCGATCGCGAAGATCACCCGCTCGTGGAGCGGCTGATCGCTGCGCCGCCCCGTCAGAATCTCGATGAGCCGCAGCCACTCCTCGCGGTAGTCGTAACGGTAATTGAAGAAGTGCTTGTTGATCAGCACCTTGACCCGGGCGCGGAGCTGCCCGGAGAACAGCATCGCGACCAGCACCACGCCGGCGCCGAACAGGAACGCTGTCTGCAGGACGGCGCCCCACTCGCCGCCGTAGGCCTTGATGTAATAGCCGGCGAGCGCCATCAGCAGCATGTAGACGCCCGCGCTGAAGAAGGCGGTCGTGTGCAGCACCGCACGCCGCGACACGAACAGTGGCATCGACCAGTCCGGATTGCGGGCGGCCGCCACCGCCACGAGCGGCACCACCATGGCGTTCACCACGCCGCGCGCGAGCCAGATCTCCCGGTCCACCCGGCGGAATAGCAGTGCGTCGGTGTAGAGGTAGAAGTCGAAGACGAACACCGCCCCGAGCCCGATGCACAGGAACTTGATGGTCCAGCGGCGCTCCACCGGGGTGTTGCGCAGAAGCTGCTCGACCAGCGCCATCCCGGCGATCGCGAGCAGGAGCTCCGCGATCAGGCCGAGATCGCCGGCAGCCGCCTGGGTCGTCGCGTCGGCCAGCGGATCGACGCCACCCGGCGCCAGCAGCACCACTGCGACCAACAGCACGAGGAGCAGTCTGCCGCCGAGCAGCGCGCGCCGATAGCCCGGGCTTCGCGCCGCGATGGGCTCGAGAACGACCAGGAGGAACAGCAGCCAGGCGAAGCTGCGCAGGGCCTCGGCGGCCGACAACACCGGGGACGGCACCACCGGATCGACGATCTGGTAGGCGTTGAGCCCCGCCCAGACGGCCGACACCGCGGTCGCCGCGAGCAGGTAGCCACCCTTGGGACGTCCCCGCCACTGCGTGAGCAGCAGGAGCGCGAGGACGGCGAAGAGCAGCGCAGCAAGCCCGTACCCAACCGCGGCGATGGTCATCACGAGAGGGTCACCTCACCGTGCCGCCCGGCTGCCCGCATCACCGGGCGCCCTTGCCCCACAAGACGATCTCCACGGTCTCCAGGAGGATGACGAGGTCGAGGAAAAGGCTGGCGTTCTTCACGTAATAGAGATCGTACTCGAGCTTCTTCTTCGCGTCGTCGATCGATGACCCGTACTGATAGTTGAGTTGGGCCCACCCGGTCAACCCGGGCTTGACCCGGTGCCGCTCACGGTAGTACCGCAGCCGGCCCGACAGCTCGGCCACGAACTCGGGGCGCTCGGGCCGCGGCCCGACGAGGCTCATCTCGCCGCGCAGGACGTTGAAGAGCTGAGGCAGCTCGTCGAGGCGCGTCCTGCGGAGGAACCGGCCGAGACGGGTCACGCGAGGGTCACCAACCGTGGCCCACCGGGCCACCCCGTCCGCCTCGGCGTCGGCGCGCATGCTGCGGAACTTGTGGAGGCGGAACGGCCGTTCGCCGAGGCCGACCCGGGTCTGATGGAACAGGATCGGGCCACGGCCGTGCGACTCGATCCACACCCCCAGGGCAACGGCCACCATCACGGGCGACCCCAGGAGCAGCATGACGGTGGCACCGACGAGGTCGAGCGCGCGCTTGCCCGCGTCGACGAGAGGACGGCGCTGGAAGCCTGGGGAGAAGATCAACCAGCTCGGCTGGAGCACGTCCAGGTTGACGAGCGAGGCCTCTTTTTCGAAGAAGCTCACTAGGTCCATGACCTGCATGCCGCTCATCTTGCAGTCGAGGATGGCGTCGACCGGCAGGCGCTTGCGCCGGTCGTCGAGTGCGACGACGAGCTCGTCGGCGTCGCGGGCAACCATCAGCTCGACCAGGTCCGAGCTCAGCTCGACCTGGCGCTCGCGGGGGATGATCTCCTCGGGCTCGCCCAGGTTTACGAAGCCGACCACCTGGAAGAGCTGGTCGGTGCCCTCGAGGTCGCGGATCGCGGCAGCGTGGTGCCCCGCACCGAGCACCAGCACGCGATGGTGAAACACGTCGCTGCCCGCGAACCGCAGGAACAGGCTGCGGACCGAGAGCACGCCGACGAGCGAGAACAGGAAGGCCAGCCCCACCACCCCGCGGCCGAGCTCGACGTGCGGAACGGCGTAGAACAGCAGGACCGTCGCCGTGAACGACATGGCGAAGGCCAGCAGGATCCGCAGGACGAAACCCGCCCCCCAGGGGAGGCCGCGCTGGTACAGCCCCACCGCGATCATGGCCAACACGGTGACGCCGGCGTAGCCGAGGGCCAGCGCGCTGATCACGCCGAATGGCACGAGCAGCGCTTCCAGCCGGGCCTCGATCCGGATGTAGTACCCCGCGAGCAGCGACAGCCACAGCACGACGAACTCGACGGCGCCGAGCCCGATGAAGATGCGGGAGATGTAGTGTCCGAAGACGCGGATCATGGACGGTTTACGGGCGAGCCTCTCCTGGCTGCGGGCGCGCGCCGCGCTGTGCGCTACTCGCCTCGGCTCCCTGTGCATCGGCGTATGACTTTAAATCTGTAGCATGGGGCGCGGATTCTCGCTTCTAGCCCGTGCACTGCTCAACTGTTAGCATCCCGCGCCGCCATCTTTCGATGCCCGTTCCCCTGCCACCCTGTCCGCGAGAAACCCATGCGTGATCTGACAGATGTCCGCCTCGGCGTCATCGGCCTCGGCTACGTTGGACTGCCGCTAGCCGTCGAGTTCGGCAAGCGCTTCCCCGTTACCGGCTACGACCTCAACGGCGCCCGCATCGCCGAGCTGCGTGCCGGGCGCGACAGCTCCCTGGAGGTCGAGCCTGCCGAGCTGCAGGCCGCCACGCACCTGCGCTGCACCGACGTCGAGGCCGAGCTCGCCGAGTGCAACGTCTACATCGTCACCGTCCCGACGCCGATCGACGAGTTCAAGAGCCCCGACCTGCGCCCCGTCGAGTCGGCGAGCCGCACGCTGGGCCGCGTC
>JALOTB010000202.1 GCA_025458165.1 Chromatiaceae bacterium
TTCTCCGAACCTCAGCCGCCGATCTGCCGCGCGCCGACTCTCCATCATGGGCAACCCCGCCGACAGATCCTCTGGAGACTAAAGGTGGCTCCCAGACGATACGGGAGCCAGCCAAGGCCGGCTCCCGTCGCTCCATCATCGCGCAGCAATAGTGGATTGGCGTTACTGGCCGAGGGTCTCGACCGTCGGCGTGAACGGCGTGCCGTCCGACAGCGGTGCCGGTGAGACGTCACAACGACTGCCCATCCCCGTGCCACCGGCGCCCGGCGGCCTAACCGCCCTCAGCTAGTCCTGCGTGCGAATCCCCGCGAGGCTCTCCGGATAGAGGTCGCTGTTTCCTCTGGCCCAGTCGTGATAGTGGCGAAACGGCTCAGACTGGGCGTACGCGCCCGCGCGGGGCCCCGGCGGCCACGCGCTCCTTCCGATGTCACCGACGCCGGGCTGGACGCCGACCTTCCGCGCCGACTCTACGCCCTGCTCTGAGCCGCTCGCCGACTGATTGTGCGGGTAGAGATCAACGTTGCCGCGGGCAAAACCATTGTAGATGTCACTGGCGGGGGCGCTGCCTGCAAACGCCGTGATCAGCAATGCGGTCGCTAGTCGTGTCATGGCTATTCACCTCGATGAGCGTTTAAACAACCGAATACCCGAATACCGTTAAAGCGGGGCCGTTGCCGGCCCTGATAAAAACTTAGGCGACCCGCGGCCCGCGCGAAATCCGCTTGATCTTCACGCGACCCCAGACCAATACCATCCGACCTAAACGTTTCTTTAGCGCTCGACCACGCACCGCGCTGGGAGCCAGGCGAGCGGCGTCCGCTTGCCATTCGCCACCCCACGCCTGAGCCCCTCGCGACCATGCGGCAGCCACGAGTAAGGATCGCTTTATGACCGCGCGGATTTCCCTAGGCGCACGATCACAGCCAGTCGCCAAGTGGTTGTTCACGAAGGGCCTTGCCCGCGCGCAACAGGAGATGTGGCAGCAAGCCCACAGTTGCCGATGCCCTGGTATCAACTGCGCGCGATGACAGACGAGGACCTGCGCGCGCTCTATCGGTTTATTCGCGCCCTCGGGCCCGCGGGCGCGCCTGCGCCCGCCTACGTTCCACCCGGCGAAAAGACCACCGGCCCCGTCGTGGTGTTCCCCGGCACGGAACCATCGCCGCTCACCCAACGATAAGCCGCGCCCTCGAAGGAGCCGTTCCATGCCCCCCAACATTCATACGAGCACCCAAGGAAGTACTCTCACCGTCAGGCTGAGCGGTCCCCTCGACCGGCGCATCGCCTCCTCGCTCTTCAGCCGCTTCCTGTCGGCGAAATCCCGTTACGACGACTTGATCGTCGATATCACGGGTGTCGACGAGGTCTCCGACGCCGGTCTCGCGGCCCTGCGACTGCTCCGCACCCGGGCCCGCCAGGCCGGGAAGCGGCTCGCCGTGGTCGACTGCCACCCGGACGATCGCCTGATGCGGGCCCGCCAGGCCGGGAAGCGGCTCGCCGTGGTCGACTGCCACCCGGACGATCGCCTGATGCGCCCCCTTAGGCCGCTCGGGGCTGCACCCGCCAGGCCAGCCCCCCGGCACGCCCCTGATGGCGCCCGCCTGCTGCAGCGAACTGGAGGCGTCTTCACCGAGCCTTGGTGATCGCCGACACGGCCTCGAGCCCCGGATGCCGTGACGGTCCCTCCGCTGCAACCCGCTCGCCAACCTTCTTCCCCAGGGCGGTACCCACTTCCGTCGAGGACCTGTAGTGCACGCCATCATAGATACGCGCGCTCGCGACCTCCTCGACAAAGTCGGGAATCGTCGACCAGCTTCGTACCACGCCTGGCGCAGCGCTACTCGAAGTGCTCAGCAGCGGGGTGATCCCCGTGTTGACCTCAGCGGCGAGAACCGCGCCGACCGCACCTGCCAGGGCGCAGTGGGCACAGGGGTACTCAGGGTGCATCGGCGTCTCCACCAGCGGGAGCCACGAGCCGTCGCGCTCCGTTGACGGATTGCCGTCTTTGTCCCCATTGCGGATCGCCGTGACGGGTCGCCAGAACCCATAGTGGTATTTGGCATCGAACACGGCGATGAGGGCGTCATCCATGGCTTGACCGGCAGCCGCAAGAAGCCTGGCGTTCTCGATGGGCCCCCTGCCCGATGCCTGGGCGACCGACCGTACCAACCCGAAGTAGATGGCCGGTCCCGTGGCCTCCCAGAACCGGGCGATGCCCGTCTGTGTCGCGCCGCGTCGGGTGCTGTCTCTGCCACCCAGCACCTTGATCTCGTTGAAGTCGCGTGCCCACCGCTCGCTGCTCAGGCGCGGCGGCGGTTTAGGCCGGAACTCGTCCGCCCGCCCAATCACCCATGGCCTGCGATGCGGCCATTGGGTCGCTGCCGGCAAAGTCGTTGGCACGTAGACGCCGGCAGCTGTGCGCGGTCGATAGGCCTCGGCTGCCGTCGCTCCGTCGTCCGCGCGCCAGCGAATGACCGCGTCCGCTGCCTGTTCGCCTGCCGCCAGCCCGGCTGCCTTCGCCGGCTCGTCGGGTATTGCCGCCACAGCCCGCTGATATTCCTTGTCGATCTCGGTCTGTTGCGACGGAACGAGCTTCGACAGCACGGCGTGGTTTGCAGCCGCGACCGCGGCATCTGCCGAAGCGTCCCCATCCGAGCCAGACTCCTGCCATGCCAGTCGACTGCTCCGGACGGCGCTCAGCGCCTGGTAGGCCGCAGTCTGAACTATCGCCATGGTCCGGTAGGCTGCGGGTGGCGGGAGTTTGGCCGCGGCGCAGATGGCGTTGGCCTTGACGTTCCAGTCCGTCACCACGTCTGCATTGGCTGGCGGGACCGCTGCCAGTGAAGCCACGATCACGCGTGCCGCAATCAAGCCACTGCTGCATGTCCTTTTCATTTCGGGTTCTCCCGTGTCTGGTCTTGACGCCAAGCCCTGACGCGCGC
>JALOTB010000010.1 GCA_025458165.1 Chromatiaceae bacterium
CGACCCCACCAAGGTCACCCGCACCGCGCTGCAGAACGCCGCCTCGATCGCCGGGCTGATGATCACCACCGAGGCGATGGTGGCGGAGGAGCCCAAGGACGAGAAGCACAGCCATGGTGGCGGCGGCGGCATGGGGGGCATGGGCGGTATGGGTGGCATGGGCGACATGGACTACTGATCCCACGGCCGGCCGAAATGGCAAAGCCCCGCTTCGGCGGGGCTTTTTCTTTGGGGTGATTGGGCCCTCGGATTGACGGGCAGCCCCGGCGGTCGGTCTACCGTTGGTCGTGGGCGGCCACCCGGTCGCGGATCTCCTCGAGGAGCGCGGAGAGCGTCGCGACCTCCTGGCGCGGGATGGCGCGCAGGAAGCGGTGGACGAGCGCGGTCAGCACGGCGTCTTCCCGCCCGGCGGCGACGCGCTTCAAGTGGTTGGCGGCCTCGTCGAGGTCGAGGCCGTCGACTACCGACGGTTGGGCGATGAATGCCTCGGCAAGGCGCTCGAAACGGCTGAAGGTCTGCGGCAGGTCGGTGACGGGCATCGGCTGATCCTCGGGCGTTGCAATCGCGCGGAAGATCAGGGTTTGAGCCTCGCTTTCAACAGCTCGTTGACCTGCTGGGGGTTGGCCTTGCCCTTGCTCGCCTTCATCACCTGGCCGACGAAGAAGCCGAAGACCTTATCCTTGCCGCTGCGGTATTGCGCCGCCTGCTCGGGATTGGCGGCGACGATCGCGTCGATGATGCGCTCGATCTCGCCGCTGTCGGTGAGCTGCTTCAATCCGCGGGCAGCGATGACGGCATCCGCGTCGCCCTCGCCGTTCCACATGGCCTCGAACACCTGCTTGGCGAGCTTACCGGAGATGGTGTTGTCGCGGATGCGCGTGATGAGACCGCCGAGCATCTCGGCGCTGACAGGGCTTTCCGTCATCTCGCGGCCGTCGCGATTGAGGGCGGCAGCGAGCTCGCCGTTGACCCAGTTCGCGGCGAGCTTGGCATCTCCTCCGGCTGCCGCAACCGCCTCGAAGTAGTCGGCCAGCTCACGGTTTGCGGTGAGCAGGCTCGCATCGTACTCGGTGTGCCCGTAGGCCGTCCGGAAGCGCTCGCGCTTCGCATCGGGCAGCTCGGGCAAGTCCGCAGCCGCCTGCTCGATGAACGCCGTATCGAGCACCAAGGGGAGTAGGTCGGGATCGGGGAAGTAGCGGTAGTCGTTGGCCTCCTCCTTGGTGCGCATCGAGCGGGTCTCGTCGCGCTCGGGGTCGTAGAGGCGCGTCTCCTGGACGACGCGGCTGCCGGCCTCGATCAGCTCGATCTGACGCTCGACCTCGAAGGTGATCGCCTTCTCCAGGAAGCGGAATGAGTTGAGGTTCTTGAGCTCGGTGCGGGTCCCGAGGCGTGCCTCGCCCTCGCGGCGGACCGAGACGTTGGCGTCGACGCGGAAGGACCCTTCCTGCATGTTGCCGTCGCTGATCCCGATCCAGCGCACGATCTGGTGGATCTTGCGGGCATAGGCGACCGCCTCCTTGGCGGAGCGCATGTCAGGCTCGGAGACGATCTCCAGGAGCGGCGTGCCGGCGCGATTGAGGTCGATGCCGGTGAGTCCGTGGAAGTCCTCGTGCAGCGACTTGCCCGCGTCCTCCTCCAGATGCGCGCGGGTCACACCGATGGTCTTCAGGCTCCCGTCATCCAGGACGATGGTCACTCGCCCGCGGCCGACCACGGGCAGCTCGTACTGGCTGATCTGGTAGCCCTTGGGGAGGTCGGGGTAGAAGTAGTTCTTGCGCGCGAAGATCGAGCGCTCCGCGATCTCGGCCTCGATCGCCCGGCCGAAGCGCACCGCGAGGACCACGGCCTGGCGGTTGAGCACCGGCAGCACGCCGGGGAGCCCGAGGTCGATGGCGCAGGCTTGGGTGTTGGGCGCGGCGCCGAAGGTCGTCGGCGCGCCGGAGAAGATCTTCGACCGCGTCGCGAGCTGGGTGTGGATCTCAAGCCCGATGACGGTTTCCCATGCCATATCAGACCTCCGGCGGGGCCGCGAGGTGCCAGTCGGTCGCCTGCTGCAGCCGATGGGCGATGTTGAGCAGGCGGCCTTCCTGGAAGTAATCGCCGATGATCTGCAGGCCGACGGGCATGCCGTCGACCGGCGCGACGGGGATGGAGATCCCCGGCAGGCCGGCGAGATTGGTGGCGATGGTGTAGATGTCGTTCAGATACATCGCCACCGGGTCATCCATCTTGGCGCCGAGCGGGAAGGCGGTGGTCGGGCTGGTCGGGCCCATGATGACGTCAACCTGCTCGAAGGCGCGGCGGAAGTCGTCGCTGATGAGGTGGCGGATCTGCTGGGCCTTGAGGTAGTAGGCGTCGTAGTAGCCGGCGGAAAGGGCATAGGTCCCGATCATGATGCGGCGCTTGACCTCCGAGCCGAAGCCCTCGGCGCGGCTGCACTTATAGAGGTCTTCCAGGTCGCGTGGGGCCTCGCAGCGGTGGCCGTAGCGCACGCCGTCGAAGCGGGCAAGGTTGGACGAGCACTCCGCCGGCGCGACCACGTAGTAGACCGGGACCGAGAGCGGGCTGTTGGGCAAGCTGATGTCGATTATGCGCGCGCCGAGCCGCTCGTACTCGCGGATCGCACCCTGGATCGAGGCCGCGACCCCGGCATCCAGCCCAGCGCCGAAGTACTCCCGGGGCAGGCCGATGCGCAGCCCGGCGAGGTCGGTCCCAAGCTGGGCGCCGTAGTCAGGGACGGCCTCCTCGGCGCTGGTCGAGTCGCGCGGGTCGAAGCCCGCCATCGCCTGCAACAGGAGTGCGGCGTCCTCGGCGCTGCGCGTCATGGGGCCCGCCTGATCGAGGCTCGAGGCGAAGGCGATCATTCCCCAGCGCGAGACCCTCCCGTAGGTCGGCTTGATGCCCGTGATCCCGCACAGTGCGGCGGGCTGGCGGATCGAGCCGCCGGTGTCGGTACCGGTCGCCGCGGCGCAGAGCCGGGCCGCGACCGCCGCCGCCGAGCCCCCGGAGGACCCGCCAGGGACGCGGTCGAGGTCCCAGGGGTTCTTCACCGGCCCGTAGAAGCTGGTCTCGTTCGACGACCCCATGGCGAACTCGTCCATGTTGGTCTTGCCGAGCACGACGGCGCCAGCGGCGGCGAGGCGCTCGACCGCGGTCGCGTCGTAGGGCGCGATGAAGTTGTCGAGCATGCGTGAGCCGCAGCTCGTGCGCAGACCGCGGGTGCAGAAGATGTCCTTGTGGGCAATCGGGATCCCGGTGAGCGGTCCGCCCTCGCCACGCGCGAGCCGGGCGTCGGCATGCGTGGCCGCTGCGAGCGCGGCGTCTGCGGCGACGGTGACGAAGGCGTTGAGCTGGGGGTCGAGCCGCTTGATCCGTTCCAGGTAGTGGTGGGTCAGCTCGACACTGGTCAGCTTACCCCCGCGTAGACGCTGGGCCAGCTCAGCAATAGTCAGCTCGTGCAAGGGCTTGGGCTCTATGTGGTAGGCCATCGCTGATCCCTACTCGATGACCCGTGGGACCAGATAAAGCCCTTCCTCGGTGAGTGGGGCGATGGACTGGAAGAGCGCACGCTGGTCCGGCTCCGTCGGCTCGTCCGCGCGTAGGCGTTGCGCCATGTGGAGGGGGTGGGCCATGGGCGTCACCCCGGCCGTGTCGACCGCGCCCATCGCCTCGACCAGGCCGAGGATATTCGACAGATCAAGCGCGTAGCGCTCCGTCTCCGACTCCGAGAGGGCCAGGCGCGCCAGGTGGGCGATCTTTTCGACATCCGCACGGTCGAGGGACAAGGCTGGGGTCTCCGTAATGGCGGGCAAAGGCGAGAAAATAGCATAATTGCAGCCTGCCGCGGCAAGCCGGGCCCCCCGCGCCGCCTTGCCCAGCGAGGGTCGCGTTGCTAGATTACCGCGTCTGATTCTCCGTGATTTGAGCCGCACCCGCCGCCAGCGGTTCTCGGCGGTCCTGGTGCCCCATCCCCGCGCAAGGTAACCACTCGATGTTTCTTCGACGTCTTCGAGGGCTGTTCTCCAACGACCTATCCATCGACCTGGGGACGGCCAATACGCTGATTTACGCCCGCGGTCAGGGGATCGTGCTCAACGAGCCGTCGGTGGTCGCCATCCGCCAGGACCGCGCCGGTGGGAGCAAATCGGTGGCGGCGGTGGGCGAGGAGGCCAAGCAGATGCTGGGGCGCACGCCGCAGAACATCACCGCCATCCGGCCGCTGAAGGACGGGGTGATCGCGGACTTCACGGTCACCGAGAAGATGCTCCAGTACTTCATCCACAAGGTGCACGAGAGCCGGATCATCCGCCCGAGCCCGCGCGTGCTGATCTGCGTGCCCTGTGGCTCGACCCAGGTGGAGCGCCGCGCCATCAAGGAGTCGGCGGCCGGCGCCGGTGCGCGCGAGGTGTACCTGATCGAAGAGCCGATGGCAGCGGCCATCGGGGCGGGGCTGCCGGTCGACGAGGCACGCGGCTCGATGGTGCTCGACATCGGCGGCGGCACCTCCGAGGTGGCGGTGATCTCGTTGAACGGCATCGTCTACTCGAACTCGGTGCGTATCGGCGGTGATCGCTTCGACGACGCGATCATCAACTATGTGCGCCGCAACTACGGGACCCTGATCGGCGAGGCCACCGCCGAGCGCATCAAGCACAGCATCGGCTCGGCCTATCCCGGCAACGAGGTGCGTGAGATCGAGGTCAAAGGGCGCAACCTGGCCGAGGGTATCCCGCGCAGCTTCACCCTCAACAGCAACGAAATCCTGGAGGCCCTCCAGGAGCCGCTCTCCGGGATTACCGGCGCCGTCAAGATTGCGCTGGAGCAGACCCCGCCTGAGCTCGGCGCCGACGTCGCCGAGCGCGGCATCGTGCTCACGGGGGGCGGGGCGCTGCTGCGCGACATCGAGCGCCTGATCGAGGAGGAGACCGGCCTGCCCGTCCTGGTGGCCGACGACCCGTTGACCTGTGTCGCCCGCGGCGGGGGCCGCGCCCTGGAGATGATCGACGAGCGCGGGCTCGACCTCTTCGCGACGGAGTAAGGCCGACGGCCTGCGCCGCCGGGCAGCGAGGTAAGCGGTCATCAAACCCCTGTTTGTCCAAGGACCCTCGCCCGCCTTTCGGGCGCTGTTCGCGGTGCTGCTCGCGATCGGCCTGATCGTCGCCGATCACCGCTACCGCCACCTGGATCTCTTCCGCTCGACCTTGTCGGTGGCCGTCTTTCCGCTGCACTACCTGGCGAGCCTGCCCGATACCCTGGGGCGCGCCATGGAGGGGCGCCTTGCGCGGGAGGAGGAGCTGCGCGAGCGCAACGAGGCCCTGCGCCGGGACAATCTGGTGCTGGCCGCGCGCCTGCAGCAGCTCGAGGCGCTGGAGGCCGAGAACATGCGCCTGCGCGATCTGCTCGGGTCGGCCTTCAAGCTCGGGGACCGAGTGCTGATCGCCGAGCTGATGTCGGTCGATCTCGACCCCTACCGCCAGCAGGTGCTGATCAACAAGGGGGTCGGCTCGGGCGTCTACGTCGGCCAGCCGGTGCTCGACGCCAACGCCGTGATGGGCCAGGTGGTGCGGGTCGATCCCTTGTCCGCGACCGTGCTCCTGATCACCGACGCCGATCACCTGCTGCCGGTGCAGATCAACCGCAACGGCCTGCGTACCGTCGCCGCCGGCACTGGATACGTGAATCGCCTGGAGCTCCCACACCTGCCGAACAACGCCGATGTCCAGGTGGGCGATCTGCTGGTGACCTCCGGACTCGGCGGGCATTTCCCGCCCGGCTACCCGGTCGCCCGGGTCACCGAGGTCCGGCGCGAGTCGGGTAAACCGTTCGCGACCGTGGCGGCAGCGCCGACCGCCCGCCTGGACCGCACCCGTGAGGTCCTGCTCGTCTGGACCCTGCCGACCGCGCTCCTCAACCAGGCACTGACGGAGCGCTCGGGCGAGCCGGCCACGGAGGCGGCGCCTTGACCGATGCCCCGCCGCGCCGCACCTGGGTGGTCGTTGCGAGCCTGACCCTCGCGCTGTTCCTCACCATCCTGCCCATGCCGGTCTGGGGACAGGACTTTCGGCCGCAGTGGGTAGCCCTGGTGCTGATCTACTGGTGTCTTGCCCTGCCCGCCCGCATCGGGGTGTTCTGGGCCTGGGGGGTGGGGCTGGCGCTCGATGTGACCACCGGGACCGTGCTCGGCCAGCACGCGCTCAGCCTCTCGGTGGTTGCCTGGCTCACGCTCGAGCTGCACCAGCGCATCCGCATCTTTCCCCTGCCGCAGCAGTCGGTCTCGGTGTGGGTCCTGCTGCTGGTGGAGCGTCTGCTCGCGCTCTGGGTGATGGGGGCAACGGGTCAGCCCACGCCCACGCTCTGGTACTGGATGCCGACCCTCGTCGGCATGCTGCTCTGGCCCTGGGTGTTCCTCGTGCTGCGCGACCTGCGCCGCCATCTCGGGGTGGCCTGAGTCCCGATCATGGTCGACTCGACCTTCAAGGATCATCGGTCCGAGTCCCGCCTGTTCGCCTTCCGGGCGGTGATCGCCGGCCTGTTTGTCCTGTGCTGCCTGCTGCTCGTCGTCCACCGGCTGGTGGCGCTGCAGATCCACAGCCACGAGCACTTCTCCACCCTGTCCCAGGACAACCGGGTCAAGGTCGAGCCCCTGCCGCCCACCCGCGGGCTCATCTACGACGCCAAGGGCGTGCTGCTGGCGGACAACTACGCGACCTTCTCGCTGGAGATCGTGCCCGAGAAGGCCGACGACCTGGATGCGCTGATTGCCGAGCTATCACGGCTGATCCCCGTGACCGACAAGGACCTCAAGCGTTTCTCGACCCTGCGCCGGCAGCGCCGACACTATGAGGGGATCGCCATCCGCACCAATCTGACCCAGGAGGAGGTCGCCCGCATCGCGGTCAACAACCACCGCTTCCCGGGTGCGGGGGTGCGTGCCGAGCTGATGCGCTACTACCCCCTCGGCGAGCACACGGCACACGTCCTCGGCTACGTTGGGCGGATCAACGAGGACGACCTCCAGCGCATCGACGCCGCCGCCTACCGCGGGACCAACTACATGGGTAAGGGCGGGGTGGAGAAGGCCTACGAGGAGGTCCTGCACGGGCGCGTCGGCCACCAGCAGGTCGAGGTCAACGCCAAGGGCCGGGTGCTGCGTGTCCTCGACAGCCGGGCCCCGGAGCCGGGGCAGGAGCTGCACCTCTTCCTCGACATCCGCTTGCAGCAGGACGCGGCCGAGGCCCTGGGTGAGCGTCGCGGCGCCGTGGTGGCGATCGACCCGCGCACGGGCGGGGTGCTCGCGATGGTCAGTCGCCCGAGCTTCGACCCCAACCTGTTCGTCGAGGGGATCAGCCAGACCGACTACCAGACGCTGCTGCACTCGCCCGACAAGCCCCTCTATGACCGCGCGATCCGCGGGCAGTATCCGCCCGGCTCCACGGTCAAGCCCTTCGTCGCCCTGGGCGGATTGGCGACCGGGGTGGTGAGCTTCCGCAAGGCCAAATACTGCCCGGGCTATTACCAACTGCCGGGCCACGAGCACAAGTACCGCGACTGGAAGCGCGGCGGGCACGGCAGCGTGTCGATGGAGCTGGCGATCGTGCAGTCGTGCGACGTCTACTTCTACGATCTCGCCAACGACATGGGCTTAGACCGCGTGCACCGCTACCTGGCCGACTTCGGCTTCGGCGCCCCGACCGGGGTGGACGTGGCCGGTGAGCTCGGCGGCCTGCTGCCGTCGCGGGAGTGGAAGCGGCGCGCGCGCAACCAGCCCTGGTACCCCGGTGAGACCCTGATCGTCGGCATCGGGCAGGGCTACTTCCTGGCCACGCCCCTGCAGCTTGCGGTGGCCACCGCGACCATGGCCGCGCGCGGGCGGTTCATCCAGCCGCGCGTGGTCCGGGCGACCCGTGCCCCGGGTACGGATGTCCTCACCCCGACGCCGATCGTCGGTCACCAGGTCGCCGACCACAATCCCCAGGACTGGGACGACGTGATCGGCTCGATGACCGCGGTGGTCGAAACCGACCGCGGGACGGCCAAGCGCATCCGCACCCCGGCCTACCGCATCGCCGGCAAGACCGGTACCTCTCAGCTCTTCACCATCGGTCAAAAGGAACGCTACCGGGAGGACCAGGTGGACGAGCGGCTGCGCGACCATGCGCTGTTCGTTGCCTTCGCGCCGGCGGAGGACCCGCGGATCGCTGTGGCGGTGATCGTCGAGAACGGTGGTGGCGGCGGCGCGACTGCCGCGCCGGTCGCGCGTCAGGTGATGGACAGCTATCTGCTCGGGGAGACGCGGATGGCGGGCGAGCCACCGGGGGGACCGGCCGATGCCCGGTAGGTCCGGTCCATCCGCCCTCGCCGAGTCCCGCCGGCCGGGGGTCGGGCTTCTCCCGCGCCTGCATGTCGACCTGCCGCTCCTGTTCGGCTTGCTGCTGCTCTGCGGTTACGGCCTGCTGGTGCTCGCGAGCGCGACCGACCAGGACCCCGACAAGCTCGACCGCCAGCTCATCCGATTCGGGCTCGCTTTCGCCGCGATGCTGCTCGTCGCCCAGGTACCCCCCGTGCAGCTCCGCCGCTGGGCGTTCCCGCTCTACGTCGCCGGGGTGGCGATGCTAGTCGCCGTCGAGCTGATCGGCGACATCGGCAAGGGGGCACAGCGGTGGCTGGATCTCGGCGTGCTTCGCTTTCAGCCCTCGGAGCTCGTCAAGCTCGCGGTGCCCATGGCGCTCGCCGCCTTTCTCGCGCGCCGCCCGCTACCCCCGCGCTGGTGGGGTATCCTGGCGGCGGCCCTGATGACCGCGGTCCCGGTTCTGCTCATTGCCCGCCAGCCGGACCTGGGCACCGCCCTGCTGGTGGCCGGGGGCGGGGCCATGGTGCTGTTCCTCGCCGGTCTGTCCTGGCGGCTGATCGTGGCGCTCGCGGTCGCCGGGGCGGCCTTTCTGCCGATCCTCTGGCACCTGATGCTGCCCTACCAGCGCCAGCGGGTGCTCACCTTCCTCGATCCGGCGAGCGATCCCCTGGGCTCCGGCTACCACATCATCCAGTCGCAGATCGCCATCGGCTCCGGCGGCGTCTATGGCAAGGGCTGGCTGAACGGTACCCAGTCGCACCTGGAGTTTCTCCCCGAGCGGTCGACCGATTTCATCTTCGCCGTGCTCGGCGAGGAGCTCGGTCTGCTCGGCATCCTCGCCCTGTTGGCCATCTACCTCTTCATCATCCTGCGCGGTCTGGCCATCGCCGCACAGGCGCAAGACGCCTTTGGCCGCCTGCTCGGGGGCGGGGTGACCCTGGTCTTCTTCGTCTACCTGTTCGTCAACACCGGGATGGTCACCGGCCTGCTCCCGGTGGTTGGGGTGCCCCTGCCGCTGGTGAGCTACGGGGGTACCTCCCTGGTCACCATCATGGCCGGATTTGGAATTCTCATGTCGATTCACACCCACCGAAAATTGCTTCCCGCCTAGCTCATTTCGTACCATCCGGCATCTGCCACCGAAAAAACCAAGCGGCTTTGGGGGTTATTGATGCGGGTGAAGGCGGTCCTGGCCGGGCTCGTGGCGTCGCTCGCGGCAATCGCCGCGCATGGGGATGGGCCCGCCGAGTACCGCGCCGGCAGTGAGCGCTTCGCCGCTGAGATGATCCGCAAGCACGGGTTCTCCCGCGCCGAGCTGGCGTCCCTGATGGGCGATGCCGGCTACCGCCAGGAGGTCATCGACGCCATCCGCAAGCCCTGGGAGGCCAAGCCCTGGTACCAGTACCGGGCACTCTTCCTCACCGATAAGCGCATCGACGGAGGGGCGGCGTTTTGGCGCGCCAACGCCGATCTGCTCGAGCGGGCCCGGGCCGAGTATGGCGTCCCCCCCGAGATCATCGTCGCGATCATCGGGGTGGAGACCAACTACGGCGCCAACCTCGGCAAGCACCGAGTGATCGACGCGCTCAGCACCCTGGGTTTCACCTATCCGCCTCGAGCGGATTTTTTTCGCAAGGAGCTGGAGCACTTCCTGCTCCTGGCTCGCGAGGAATCGCTGCGGTCGACGGCGCTGATGGGCTCGTATGCCGGGGCCATGGGCAAGGCGCAGTTCATCCCGTCAAGCTACCGCGCCTATGCCGTCGACTTCGACGGTGACGGCCGCCGCGACCTCTGGGTCAGTGACGCCGACGCCATCGGCAGCGTCGCCAATTACTTCCGCCGGCACGGCTGGCGCCCCGGTGAGCCGGTCGCGGTCCCCGTGGAGCTGCCCTCGCGTCCGCCGGCAGGGCTCTCCGCCGCGGAGGGCAAGCCGAAAAAGCCAGACACCACCGTTGGCCGGCTCAAGGCCGCGGGCGTTTCTGGGCTCGACGGGCTCTTGCCCGCCACGCCGACCGGCTTGATTCGACTCGCCGCCCCGCACGACGAGCATTGGGCGGGGCTCGACAACTTCTACGCCATCACGAGGTACAACCACAGCAATCTGTACGCCATGGCCGTCTATCAGCTCAGCGGGGAGATCAGGGAGACGTACCAGTCCCGAGCCCGGGACACGGCCGCCCGCAACTGACCCGACCGTATGAGGGGGAGCTAGTGATCGATGAAAACCAGTGGTATGGAACCTGTGCTGTATTCGGTTCGACCCTCCGTTCGGCCTTCCTCGGCGGAGGGCTGCTGATCGTCCTATCCGGCTGCGCCGTCACCGCCGGCATCGATGGTGTCGCGGTCGAGACCGCGGGTGTCCAGGAGGATGTGGTCGAGGCGGCACCGCCCGCGGTGAAGCCGCGCTCGCGGGGCCCCGCCTCTTATGTCGTTCTCGGCAAACGCTACCAGGTCAAGCCGACCAGCGAGGGCTACGTTGAGCGCGGGCTCGCGTCCTGGTATGGGCCCAAGTTCCACGGCCGGCGCACCAGTAGCGGGGAGCGCTACGACATGCACGCGATGACGGCCGCCCACAAGACCCTGCCGCTGCCGACCTACGCTGAGGTCGTCAATCTCCAGAACGGGCGCAGTGCCGTCGTCAAGATCAACGACCGCGGTCCCTTCAAGGACGGACGCGTGGTCGACCTCTCGTATGCCGCCGCGAAGGAGCTTGGCGTGGTGAAGCCGGGCGTTGCCATGGTGGAGGTGCGTGCGATCGACCCAGCCCCCACACCCGCCTCGTCTGAGGCGGGCCTGATAGTGGCCGCCGCCGACCCGCCACCTGCGCCGCAGCCGGCCGCGGCCGTCGCGGAAGGGCTCGTCGCCCCGGCGGCGAGTACTCCGGTGCCCTCCCCGGTGCTTTTGGCCGACGCCGACTCAGGGACCGGGGGGGCCGCGAGCGGCGTTTACCTTCAGGTCGGTGCCTTTGGGGACCGTCTCAACGCGGAGGAGCTGCGCAAGCGCTTGGTTAGGCAGCTCGCCGAGCAGGTGCACGTACGCACGGCCGACGGCAGCCGCGCGCCGCTCTACAAGGTGCATGTCGGTCCGCTCCCTTCCCGCAAGGAAGCCAGGGACGTCTCCCAGCAGCTCGCCTCGCTTGGCCTGACCGACGCCCGCGTGGTGCAGGAGTAGGCCGTCGGCGCTCACGCGCCGATTACCCGCCAGCGCTGGGGGTCTGTTTCCTCCTCCTGGCCCGTCGCCCTGATGTTGTTCGCCCGGCGGCGGGCCATCCGCGTGGCCGCTTGGCCAATCGGACTTTTGACCATCCGACACTCGTGCGTATAATGCGCGGCTTCCCTTCGCTGGGACCCGACTCCTTGCCTCACCGCCCGAGCGGGAGGCTATTCACCCGAGAGGAGCCTACATGCGGCATTACGAAGTCGTCTTTCTGGTGCACCCGAGCCAAAGCGAGCAGGTGCCTGCCATGGTCGAGCGCTATCGCGGTAACCTCGAGAAGCGCGGCGGCGTGATCCACCGCCTCGAGGATTGGGGGCGGCGGCAGCTCGCCTACCCGATCAACAAGATCCATAAGGCCCACTACGTGCTCATGAACATCGAGTGCGACGACGAGGCCTTGCACGAGCTGGAGAGCGCCTTCCGCTTCAACGACGCGGTCCTGCGCAACCTCATCGTCCGGCGCGATGCGGCCGTCACCGGCCCGTCCCCAATGGTGAGATCCGGTGACGAGCGCGAGTCGTCCGACGAGGGCGAGGGCCGCGAGCGCCGTCCTCGCGGGCGGGATCGCGATCAGGACGACGAGCAGGAATAAGAGGTTGCCATGTCACGTTTCTTCCGCCGCAAGCGCTACTGCCGTTTCACCGCTGAGGGCATCACCGAGATCGACTACAAGGACCTCAATCTGCTCAAGTCCTTCGTGAGCGAGTCCGGCAAGATCGTCCCTAGCCGGATCACCGGGACCTCGGCCAGGTACCAGCGCCAGCTCGCCCAGGCGATCAAGCGCGCCCGCTATCTCGCCCTTCTGCCTTACACCGACGGCCACTGAGCCATGCCGCTGCGCCCTCGGCGGGCGCAGCGCGCGGCCACTCCCGGCACTGGAGCAAGGGATGCGGGCACTTGCCGCCTTCATCATGCGCGGCCGCTCCCAGGCGGCGCTGGTCGCGGCTACGTCCGCGGTCCTCTCCCTACTGGTGCCGCTGGCGGGGATCCTGAGCGCCGCCACCGTGGCCCTGGTGACCTTGCGCCAGGGATCGCGCGAGGGGCTGGTCGTCGGGCTGTTCGCCGGCCTGGCGAGCGGGCTCCTAGTCTATTTGGCACTCGGCAGCCCCCTGCCGGCGATTGGCCTTGCCCTCGCGCTCTGGCTCCCGGTCTGGGTCCTTGCCGCCGTGCTGCGGGTCACCCGGCGGCTCGACCTCACGCTCCAGCTTGGCGCCCTGGTCGGCCTGCTGATCCTGGTGGGCGTGCATCTGGCCACCGACGACCCCGCGGCATTCTGGATCGAGCTGCTGGAGCCGCTACGCCAGGGCCTGGTCGATGGCCAGGTGCTCGACGAGCCCGGCAGCCAGGCGATGATGGCCAGCATTGGCCGCTGGATGACTGGGGCCTTTGCGGCGGCGTTTTACTTTCAAATGCTGCTCGCCCTGCTCCTCGGGCGCTGGTGGCAAGGGCTGCTGTACAACCCGGGCGGGTTCGGTGCGGAGTACCGCGCCCTGCGCGTCCACCCGGGGCTCGGCGCGGTTGGTCTGGTCCTGCTCCTGGCGCTCGCCGTCGGGATCGGCGGCCAGTGGGCCGCTGAGATCCTGATCTTGCTGACCCCGCTCTACCTCCTGCAAGGGGTGGCGGTGGTGCACAGCCTAGTGGACAGCTACAAGCTTGCCCGCGGCTGGCTGGTCGGTTTCTACGCGCTGCTCGTCTTGGCCATGCCGCACGCGGAGATCCTGGTGGCCGGGCTCGGTATGGCGGACACGGTGATGAATGTCCGCGCGCGGGTCCGCCCGCGGGACGGGCAAGGGCAATGAGCCGGAACGGTCGCCTCGGCCGGTCCCTGCGCAATCCGCGGTCGTGGCCTGTGGTGGTGGGCCCTCCCGCGCAATTGAAACAACCATAGGGGTAATCCGATGGACGTCATCCTGCTAAAGAAGGTCGGTCACCTGGGGGACCTCGGCGACAAGGTCGCCGTGCGCTCCGGCTACGGCCGCAACTACCTCATCCCACAGGGCTATGCGGTCGCCGCGACGGAGGCCAATGTGCAGGCCTTCGAAACGCGCCGCGCCGAGCTCGAGCGCGCCGAGGCCGAGTCCCTGGCGGCTGCGCAGGCGCGCCGCGAGCAGCTCGATGGGCTGACGCTGACGATCGCCCGGAAGGCCGGGGATGAGGGGCGTCTCTTCGGCTCGGTCGGCACCGGGGACATCGCCCAGGCGGCGACTGCCAAGGGGCATGCCCTGGAGAAGCAAGAGGTCCGTCTGCCCCAGGGGTCGTTCCGCGCGGCCGGTAGCTACCAGGTCAAGGTGCACCTGCACCCCGACGTCGACGCCCAGATCAACATCGAGATCATCCCCGAGGGTTGATCCCTCGGCCGGCCCCGTCTTGGGGCCGGGCCCTCTCCGCAGGCGGGCGCGCCGTCCGGAATATCCGAGTTGTCCTGAACCCGGCGGCGTTCGACAATCGAACCGTCCGCCCGGTACGGCCGACCCCGCCGCGCGCACCCATCGCCTCGACTCCGAGGGAGCATGCCAGACCCGCTTGCCCTGACCGATCGTACGGGCGCGGCGGACCCGCTCCGGGTCCCGCCGCACAATCTCCAGGCCGAGCAGGCCCTACTCGGCGGCCTGATGCTCGACAACCAGACCTGGGACAGCGTGGCCGACAAGGTCGGGGAGGGCGACTTCTACCGGCGCGAGCATCGTCTCATCTTCGGCGCCGTGCGCCGTCTCGCCGAGACGGAGCAGCCCTTCGACGTGGTCACCCTCGCCGAGTCGCTGGAGCGTGCCGGGACGCTGGAGGACGCCGGCGGGCTGGCCTACCTCGGTGCGATCGCCCACGACACGCCAAGCGCTGCCAACGTCACCGCCTACGCGCGCATCGTGCGCGAGCACTCGGTGCTGCGCCAGCTCGTCTCAGTGGGCACCGAGATCGCCGACATCGCCTACCAGTCCGAGGGCCGCCCAGCGGCCGAGCTCCTCGACGAGGCGGAGCGGCGGGTGTTCGAGATTGCCGAGCAGGAGTCGCGCGGCGGAGGGGGCTTCCAGCCGATCCGGGGCCTGCTCGGCAAGGCGGTCGAGCGGATCGAGCTCCTCTACCAGCGCGGCGAGCCGATCACCGGGCTGCCGTCGGGCTTCTCCGACTTCGACCTGATGACCTCGGGGCTACAGCCCTCGGACTTGATCATCATCGCCGGCCGACCCTCGATGGGAAAGACCACCTTCGCGATGAACATCGCGGAGAACGTAGCCCTGGAGACCCGTCAGCCGGTCGCGGTCTTCAGCATGGAGATGCCGGGGGATGCGCTCGCGATGCGCATGATGTCGTCCCTCGGGCGCATCGACCAGCATCGGGTGCGCACCGGCAAGCTGGAGGACGACGAGTGGCCGCGCCTCACCTCGGCGGTGAACATGCTCGCCGCGGCGCCCATGTTCATCGACGACACCCCGGCCCTCTCGCCGACCGAGGTCCGCGCCCGGGCACGGCGGCTCAAGCGCGAGCACGGGGGGCTCGGGCTCATCGTGCTCGACTACCTCCAGCTCATGCAGGTGCCAGGCAACAATGAGAACCGGGCGACCGAGATCTCGGCCATCTCCCGCTCCTTGAAGGCGCTCGCCAAGGAGCTCGCGGTCCCGGTGGTCGCGCTCTCGCAGCTGAACCGCAATCTGGAGCAGCGCCCGAACAAGCGCCCGGTGATGTCGGACCTGCGGGAATCGGGCTCGATCGAGCAGGACGCCGACCTCGTGGTCTTCATCTACCGCGACGAGGTGTACCACGAGGACAGCAAGGACAAGGGCATCGCCGAGATCATCATCGGCAAGCAGCGTAACGGCCCGATCGGCACGGTGCGGCTCACCTTCCTCGGCAAGTACACCAAGTTCGAGAACTTCATCTCCGACCCCTACGGCGAACGCTACTGATGTTCACCGGCCCGCGCGCCCTGATCGATCACGACGCCCTGCGGGCGAACCTGGCGCTCGTGCGCCGTCACGCCCCGGCGAGCCGGATCTGGGCCGTGGTCAAGGCGGACGCCTACGGGCACGGGCTGCTGGAGGTGGCGGCGACGCTGTCGCAGGCCCATGGACTCGCCGTCGCCCGAGTGGAGGAGGGGGTCCGCCTGCGCGAGGCCGGGCTCGGATTGCCCATCCTGGTCCTGGAGGGCGCGATCTTCCCGGGCGAGGTCGAGGTCGCCGCCCGCCACCGCCTGGAGCTCGCCCTGCATCAAGAGGAGCAGGTCGCCCTGCTCGAGCAGTCGCGGGCACACCCGCCGCTGCGGGTGTGGATCAAGGTCGATACCGGGATGCACCGGCTCGGCGTCCAGCCCGAGGCGGTCCCAGCCCTGATCGATCGGCTCGCGCGCTGCTCGCGGCTGGTCGGCCCGCCGGGTCTCATGACGCACTTGGCAAACGCCGATTGCCCGGAAGACGGGCTGACCCTGCGCCAATGCGAGCGGCTGCGTGCGCTGGCCCCGCCGGGGGCCCTGCTTAGCATCGGCAACTCGGCCGGGATCCTCGCCTTTCCGGCCGCCCGCACCGACTGGGTGCGCCCTGGGATCATGCTCTACGGGTCATCGCCCTTTGCGCGACCAACCGCCGCCGAGCTCGGGCTGCGGCCGGTGATGACGTTGCAGACTCGGCTCATCGCCATCAAGCCGCTGCGTCGCGGCGACGCCGTCGGCTACGCCGGGACCTGGGTCTGCCCCGAAGACATGGCGATCGGCGTCGCCGGCATCGGCTACGGCGACGGTTATCCGCGGCATGCCCCGAGCGGTACGCCAGTGCTCGTCGCCGGTAGGCGTGCACCACTGGTGGGGCGTGTCTCCATGGACATGATCAGCATCGATCTGCGCGGCCTGCCCGACGTCAAGCTCGGCGATCCGGTCACCCTCTGGGGAAAGGGTATTTCGGTGGACGAGATCGCCGCCTCCGCCGGGACCATCTCCTATGAGCTCCTCTGCCGTGTCACCCCCCGCGTGCGGCGCGAGCATCTCGGCGCCTTGCCTCGCGAGCGGCGGGTGTTGTGAGTACGAATCCTTACCTGCTCGCGAGCGGTTAGGCCAACCTGTGGCCCAACGCCCGAAATCCGGCCGAAGCGCCTTCGTCTGCCTGAGCTGCGGGGCACGGCTACCGAAGTGGTCGGGGCAGTGTCCGGAGTGCGGGTCTTGGAACTGCGTGGACGAGGTCCCGGACCGGCCCGCCCCGCGCCAGCCGGGCGCGGGCTACGCGGGTGCCGCCGGGGCTTCGGGCGTGGTGGCGCTCCCCGAGGTCAGCCCCGAGGAGCGCGCGCGTGCCCCAACCGGCATCGGCGAGCTCGACCGGGTCCTGGGCGGGGGGCTGGTGCAAGGCTCGGTGGTCCTGATCG
Source organism: Chromatiaceae bacterium (assembly GCA_025458165.1). GTDB lineage: Bacteria > Pseudomonadota > Gammaproteobacteria > Chromatiales > Chromatiaceae > JALOTB01. Next base: position 16,910 of record JALOTB010000010.1, read on the forward strand.
GCGGCGACCCCGGGATCGGCAAGTCGACCCTGCTGCTCCAAGCCTGCGCCAGCCTGGGGGCGCGGCAGCCCGTGCTCTATGTCACCGGCGAGGAGTCGCCGCGGCAGGTCAGCCTGCGCGCCCGCCGGCTGGGTTTGAATAGCCAAGGTGTCCGCTTGCTCGCCGAGACCGCGGTCGAGCGCATCCTCGCCGCCGCGGCGGACGAGCGCCCTGAGGTCCTGGTGATCGATTCGGTGCAGACCCTCTACACCGAGCTCCTGCAATCCGCCCCGGGGTCGGTGTCCCAGGTGCGCGAGACCGCCGCCCAACTCGTGCGCTGGGCCAAGCAGACCGACACCGCGATCTTTCTGGTCGGTCACGTGACCAAGGAGGGGGCGCTCGCCGGCCCGCGGGTCCTAGAGCACATGGTCGACACGGTACTGTACTTCGAGGGCGAGACCGGTGGGCCCTTCCGCCTGGTGCGCTCGGTCAAGAACCGCTTCGGCGCGGTGAACGAGCTCGGGGTCTTTGCGATGACCGACCACGGCCTGCGCGAGGTCAAGAACCCCTCGGCGATCTTCCTCTCCCGCCACGAGCGGCCGGTCTCCGGCAGCCTGGTGATGGTGACCCGCGAGGGGACTCGCCCACTGTTGGTCGAGGTCCAGGCCCTGGTCGATGCCAGCCCGCTGGCCAATCCGCGGCGGGTCGCGGTCGGGCTGGAGCAGAACCGGCTCGCGATGCTGCTCGCGGTGCTGCACCGTCATGGCGGGGTGGCGATGTTCGATCAAGACGTCTTCGTCAACGTCGTCGGCGGGGTGCGGGTCAGCGAGACGGCCGCCGACCTTCCGGTCCTGCTCGCGGTCCTATCCAGTTACCGCGACCGGCCCGTCGAGGGGGACCTCGCGGTCTTCGGCGAGGTGGGCCTCGCCGGGGAGATCCGCCCGGTCCCGAATGGCGCCGAGCGACTGCGCGAGGCGGCCAAGCACGGCATGCGCCGCGCCCTGGTGCCTGCCAAGAACCTGCCGAAGGGCGGCATCGAGGGGCTCGAGATCCTGACGGTGCACAGCCTACGCGAGGCGATCGATGCGCTCTAAGCGGTGCTCAGCCGGGCTCGGACGCGGTCCGTCCTGAGAAGAAGCGCAGGCGCAGCTCCCCGATCTCGATCAGGTCGTCGTCGTCGAGCGGGACCTCGGCGGTCGCGGTGATAGGGATGCCGCCGAGGCGGACCTCGGGGCCGCCGTTGAGGCGCAGGAGGCGGTAGCGGTCGCCCTCGCGGGTGACGATGACATGCGGCACGCCGAGCCCGTCGAGACGGGTCGCGGCCCGACGGCAGAAGACGATGTGCCCGATTCGCTGCCCGCTCTGGACCTGGAGGTAGGCCGGCAAAGGGCCCGACGCCGGCACTTCCTCGTCTTCGTCGTTGACCTCCACGGGAGCGTGCCTGGGGGCCGTCGGGGCGAGGCTGAGTCCGTCGGCGGAGTAGATGAGCTGGTGCTTGCCGATCTGGATCTGGTCGCCGTGGCTCAAGCTCGCCTGATCCACGCGCTCCGCGTTGAGTAGCAGCGGAAAGCCCGGGTCCAGCGCCAGCAGCAGGTACCCCGGGCCGGAGGGGACCAGCTCCGCGTGGCGCGGCGCCACCGCCAGGCTCTCGATGGGGATGGCGCAGTCTGGGTCGCGACCGATGATGAACGGTCCCTCCCCGAGGTGGTGGACCGATAGCAGGCGGCCCTTGAAGGAGAGCGTGAGCTTGGCCATGGCGGCGGGGCCGTCGCGTGCCCGATCGGTTGCCGTGTCTCGGGGCCGAGGTGGGCCAATGCTAGCAACTCCCGCCGGCAAAGCGAATGGACGGTCGACTCAATCCGCTTGGGCCCCTTTGGCGGTGCGCGGCAACCGGCGCCCCGCTCGGGGCACGATCCTGACCGTCTTCACCGAGCTCTCGGCGGTTTGCAGGATCTCCAGAGGGTGGCCGAAGAGCTTGAGGCTCGTGCCCGGCTCTGGAATGGCCTCCATGTAGTCGAGGATGAGGCCGTTCAGCGTCTTGGGGCCTTGGGTCGGCAGGGTCCAGCGCAGCGCTCGGTTGAGCTCGCGGATACTGATGCCACAGTCGATCAGCATGCTGCCGTCCTCGGCGCGGTGGATCTCGGAGATGCGGTCGGCGGGGTCGGTGGTGAACTCGCCGACGATCTGCTCCAGCAGATCGGTGAGGGTGATGAGACCGAGGAAGTCTCCGTATTCGTCCACGACCAGGGCGATGCGCCGCTGTTGGCGCTGGAAGTTCATGAGCTGCTGGTAGAGCCCCGTCCCTTCGGGAACGAAGTAGGGCTCGCGGGCGATCTCGCGCAGATGCTCCTTGGTGAGCCCTTTCTCCAGCAGGGCATGGAGGGCGTTGCGGGCATGGAAAACGCCGACGACGTTGTCGATCCCTCCATCGAAGAGCGGCAATCGGGTGTAGTTGGCGTTGCGGATGGCCGCGATGATCTCCTCCTCGGAGTCCCGCAGATCGATCCCCTCGACCTCGTTGCGGGGGATCATGATGTCCTCCACCGTGGCATTCTCCAGGTCCAGTATGGCGAGCAGCATGTCGCGGCTCCGCTCCGGAATCATGGCCCCGGCCTCGGTGACCACGGTGCGGAGCTCCTCTTGGCTCAGCGCGTTGCCGGCTGCCGAATGGACTTCGAGCCGCAGCAGCCGAAACAGGAGATGGGTGACGATGTTGACCGTCCAGACGATGGGGTAGAGCAGCTTAAGCAGGGGTGTGTAGACGTAGGCCGCGGGATAGGCGATGCGCTCAGGGTGCATAGCCGCCAGCGTCTTGGGAGCGACCTCGGAGAAGATCAGGATGACGAGGGTCAGGATGCCCGCGGCGATCGCGATCGCCGCCTCGCCCCCGAGACGCAGCGCGATGACGGTCGCCAGCGAGGAGGCCAGGATATTGACGAAGTTATTGCCCAGCAGGATGAGCCCGATCAAACGATCCGGGCGATCCAGGAGCGCACTCGCGAGCAGGGCGCCCCGGTGCCCCTGCTCGGCCCGATGGCGGAGCCGGTAGCGGTTCATCGTCATGAGTGCCGTCTCGGACCCCGAGAAGAAGGCCGAGAGGAGGAGTAGGCCGGCCAGCGTCAGGAACAGGCCTAGCAGGGGGACGTCGGTCACGGGGCCTCGCTGGGCAGTTGGTTGGCTGCCGGGATCTGGCGGTGGTTGGCGGTCATTCGGAGAAGCACTCCGTGCGGTAGCGCCAGGCCTGGAGCGCGGCGGGCCAGGCGTCTATCGCGAGTCCAGCCTTGCGCTTCAAGTGTCGCAGGAAGTCCCGCGGCTCGGGGAGATCCTCCCAGACGGCGGGCAGAAAGGTCCCGCGGGCGCGGCCGGCCTCGAGGATCACCCCGTCGCGGCCGGGCACCAGGCCGGCGAGCAGCTCCGACTCGGTGGCGCAAGGCACGGGCTCGGCGGGCGCGAGCACCGAGATGCTGATCTTCAGCTCGGCGAGCTCGTCGGCGCGCAGGGGCGGGAAGCGCGGGTCGCGAAAGGCGGCCGCGAAGGCGTTCTCGGCCACGTCGCGCACCAGCGGTTGGATCGGCTCCAGGTGCCCGATGCAGCCGCGCAGGAGCCCGCCACGGTGCAGGGTGACGAAGGCCGCACCCGGCGCGCAGAGCGGCTCCGCGTAGTCCCTGGGATCGACCGGCAGGGCCTCGCCGTCCCTCAGCCCGTGGGCGATGGAGCAGCGCGCCAGGGCGAGCAGGAGGGTGCGGGTCGGCGCGTCGAGCCGCCCCGGCTCCGGGTCAGGCGAAGGCATAGGCGCCGTAGCCGACGACCTGGCCGCGCGGGCCGGCGGTATCGCCCGAGTTGCGCAGATCCAGCGTGCGCCCATGCAGGCCGTGTCGCCGCGCCTCGCGCAGCAGTCCGTTCAGCGGGTTGCGGCCGCAGGCCTGGTGATAGCCAATGTCCTCGGGGTGCAGGGACTCGATCGCCAGGCTGGTGCGGGCGTCGATCGCCCGCGCGCTCTCGTAGTCCAGGTAGTGACTGAGGTCCGAGCTCACCACGATCAGGGTCTCCTCCCCGCCCCAGAGGCGTTCCAGGACCTCGGCGACGGTCTCGGTGTCGGCCTCCCCAACCAGGAAGGGGACGACGCGGAAGTCACCGAGCACGAGCTGCAGGAAGGGGAGCTGTACCTCCAGACAGTGCTCGCCCTCATAGGGGGCCTCGAAGCGGCGCACCTGGGGGAGATCCGCCACCCGGGCATAGGCCGCCTGGTCCACCGCGACCGCGCCGAGCGGGGTGAGCAGGCTGTCGGCCTCGGTGGCGGCCAGCCCCTGGAAGGCAATGCGGTGGGACGGCCCGAGCAGCACCACCCGTGAGATCGCCTCGACGCGGTCGGCGATCTGGGCGTAGGCGCTCCCCGCGACCGGACCGGAGTAGACGTAGCCCGCGTGGGGGGCGACGATGGCCTTCGGCGTGGTACCCATTTCGCCCCTGGCACCGCGTAGAAAGCCGCGCACCTGGCGAGAAAGCTCCTCGGGGTCGGCGGGATAAAACAGACCGGCGACTGCCGGCGGACGTGCTCGGGTCACGGCGCTCTCCTCGGCCTCGGCTTGTCTCAACTACTATTTTAGAGGGTTCAGCCCGGTTGACGCAGGTGTCGATTGCCCACCTGGAGGGTATCTGGATGCGGATCAGCCCGAGCCATCACCCGACGCGCTACTGGCACCGGCTGGCGGACGGGCGGGTCCAGTGCGACGTCTGCCCGCGCGAGTGCCGGCTCAAGGAGGGGCAGCAGGGGCTCTGTTTCGTGCGCGTCTGCGAGGGCGGCGCGATCGTGCTCGCGAGCTATGGCCGCTCCAGCGGGTTCTGTGTCGACCCCATCGAGAAGAAGCCGCTTAATCACTTCCTGCCCGGCACGCCGGTCCTCTCGTTCGGGACCGCGGGCTGCAACCTCGCCTGCAAGTTCTGTCAGAACTGGGACATGAGCAAGTCCCGCGAGATCGACACCCTGGCGGCCAGTGCCTCGCCGGAGCGGATTGCCGAGCGTGCCGAGGCGCTCGGCTGCCGCAGCGTCGCCTATACGTACAACGACCCGGTGATCTTTCTCGAGTACGCCGTCGACACCGCGCTTGCCTGTCGCGAGCGGGGCATCCGCAGCGTGGCGGTCACCGCGGGCTACATCTCGCCCGGGGCGCGCGAGGACTTTTTCGCCGTCATGGACGCGGCGAATGTCGACCTGAAGGCCTTCACGGACGACTTCTACCACGGCCTCTGCGGCGGCCACCTCCAGCCAGTCCTGGACACCCTCGTCTATCTCAAGCAGGAGACCCAGGTGTGGTTCGAGCTCACCACCCTGCTCATCCCCGGCCACAACGACAGCGAGCAGGAGCTCGACGCCATGACGCGCTGGGTGGTCGAGCACCTGGGGCCGGACGTGCCCATGCACTTCACCGCCTTCCACCCGGACTGGAAGATGCGCGACGTCCCGCCGACCCCACCGGCGACCCTGACCCGGGCGCGGGCGATCGCGATGGGCAATGGGGTACGCTACGCCTATGTCGGGAATGTCAGCGACACCCAGGGGGGGAGCACTTGGTGCCATCAGTGCGGGGCGCTCCTGATCGAGCGCGACTGGTACGAGCTCGGGACCTGGGGCCTGGCCGCCGATGGGCGCTGCGCGCGCTGCGGGACGCCCTGCGCCGGGGTGTTCGAGGCGCGTCCCGGGACCTGGGGCAGCCGGCGGCTGCCGGTGGGGATGTCGAGCTGATGCCGGCGCCGCGGTCGGGCCACCGGCGATGACGCCGCAGGATTGTGTGCGAGGGATTCTCGGCCGCCCCGGGCGTTTCGCCCTGAGGGTCCTCGCGGCCTTCAAGCGCAATCAGGGCCTGTTGCTGTCGGGGGCGGTGGCCTATTACATGCTGCTCTCGATCGTCCCGCTGATAGGCCTACTTCTCGTCGGGCTCTCGCAGGTGGTGCCCGAGGAGCGGCTGTTGGCGACCGTCGAGCACGACCTCGCCCTAGTGATCCCCGCGGCGGCCGAGGTCGTCGTCGAGCACCTCCATGCCTTCCTCGCCAACCGCCACCTGGTCGGCTGGGTGGGCTTCGCCGTCCTGGTCTTCTTCGCCACTACGGCCTTCACGGTGCTGGAGAACGCCATGGCGGTGATCTTCTTCCACCGGGTCGCGATCCATCGACGGCACTTCCTGGTCTCGGCGCTGATTCCATTCCTCTTCATCGCCTTCATCGGGCTGGGCCTGCTCCTGATTACCGTGATCAGCGGCGCCTTGCAGTCGTTAGACGATCGCGAGGTGCGCCTCCTCGGGCAGGTCTGGGGGCTCGACGGGCTCTCGGGCTGGAGCCTTTATCTCATGGGGTTCGGGGGCCTGGTGATGCTGTTGACCGGGCTCTACATGGTCATGCCGATCGGGCGGATCGCGCTCCGACATGCCCTGATCGGCGGCCTAGTGGCCGCGGTGCTCTGGGAGCTCAGCCGCCACGTGCTCGTCTGGTACTTCAAGACCCTCTCCCTGGTGAACCTGATCTACGGCTCGCTCGCGAGCGCGGTGGTGGTGCTGTTGAGCTTCGAGGTCGCGGCGATCATCCTGCTGCTGGGCGCCCAGGTAATCGCCGAGTTCGAGCGCTGCACCATTGATGAGGGACAGGACCGCGGGGGATCGGGCTTCCAGACCGGACCGCATCGCTGACCACAGCCCGCCTTGCAACCCCCTCGGCGTCGGCGATAATGCCGCCCCTTTGCCTTGGGGAGGGGTCATGTTCAAGAACGTCCGTTTCTACCAGCTCGACGACGCCGGGGCGGTGCTCGCGGAGGCGACTGAAGAGCGCCTCGCCGAGCGGCGCTTCCGCCCCTGTGGTCCGCTCGAGACCGCGACCTTCGGCTGGACCCCCCCGCTCGGCGAGCGCGCCGAGGCCCTGACCCACTCTGGCAACGGCTGCCTGCTGCTGACCGCGCGCCGGCAGGAGCGGCTGCTGCCCTCGGCGGTGGTCGCAGAGGCCGTCGACGAGCGAGCCGCCGAGATCGAGGACCGCGAGGCGCGCGACGTCGGCCGGGCGGAGCGGCGGCGCCTGCGCGAGGAGGTGCTGGTCGAGATGCTCCCGCGCGCCTTCACCCGCTCGCGCCAGGTCCGCGCCTACGTTGATGGCGTCGCCGGCCTGTTGGTCATCGACGCGGCGAGCGACAAGGCCGCCGAGGAGCTGGTCAGCTTGCTGCGGGAGACCCTTGGGACCCTGCGGGCGCGCCCGCCGCGGCCGGTGCGCCAGCCCGTGTCGCTGATGACCGCCTGGGTGAACGGGGGCGAGCTGCCCGAGGGTCTGCTCCTGGGCGATGAGTGCGAGCTGCGCGACGCCCGCGACGAACGCTCGGTGGTGCGCTGCCGAGGTCAGGACCTGGCGGGGGAGGAGATCTCCACCCACCTGCGTGCCGGCAAGGAGGTAGTGAAGCTCGCCCTCGACTGGCAGGAACGCCTCTCCTTCGTCCTGCAGGACGACCTCTCGCTCAAGCGCCTGCGCTTCGCCGACGCCTTGGTCGGAGAGGCCAACGAGCCGCAGATCGAGGACCCGGCCGCCCGCTTCGATGCCGAGTTCGCTATCATGGCGCTCGAATTGCGAGGGCTGCTCGACCGGTTTCAGACGCTGTTCGGCGTCGGCGGCGAGGCCCTCTGAGCGCGCCGAGGGATCGGCGCCCTGCCCGCCAAACCGACGAGACGGTCCAAGATGTCCCAAACACCCGCCCCCGAAGACAGGTCCGCCGCCCCGCCCACGCTGCTCGTCGAGCCGGCCCGCGCCGAGGCGCTGCGCGCGGCCTCGCTCGGGTTCCCGTCGCTGACGCTGACGCGGCGGCAGCTTTGCGACCTGGAGCTGCTCCTGAACGGCGGATTCGCCCCGCTCAAGGGCTTCATGGACCGGGCCACCTGGCAGTCCGTGGTGGAGGGTTCCCGTCTGCCCGACGGCTCGGTCTGGCCGATCCCGGTCACCCTAGACATCGACGCCGTGCTGGCCGAGAAGCTCCCGCCTGGCACCCAGGTGGCCCTGCGCGACGGCGAGGGGTTCATGCCTGCTGTCCTGACGGTGACCGAGGTCTGGGAGGCGGACAAGCCGCAAGAGGCCGAGCGGGTCTACGGCACCACCGCCACCGCTCACCCCGGCATCCGCTATCTCTTCGAGCGGGTCAAGTCGCACTATCTCGCCGGCACCCTAGAGGGCATCCAGCTCCCGGCGCACCACGAGTTCGAGACCCTCTGGGACACCCCCGAGGAGCTCCGCCACATGTTCCGCAAGCTTGGCTGGCGGCGGGTTATCGCCTTCCACGCGAGCGCCGTGATGCACCGGCTGCACCGGCAGGTGGTGATCGATGCCGCCAAGCAGCACCACGCCCACATCCTGATCCATCCCGCGGTAGGTGAGACCAAGCCGGGCGATCTGCATCACTACGCCCGTGTGCACTGCTACAAGGCGATCCGCCATCACCTCCCGCATGAAATGACGGCCCTGTCGCTGCTCCCCCTCGCCATGCGCATGGCCGGACCGCGCGAGGCCCTGTGGCATGCCCTGGTCAACCGCAACTTCGGCTGTACCCACTTCCTGGTCGGGCCGGATCACGCCTCGCCGCCGCGCGAGGTGGGCGCCGAGCCCTTCTACGCCAAGTACGAGGCGCAGGAGCTGGTACGCCGCTTCGCCGACGAGATCGGCATCGAGCTGGTGGCCCAGCCGGAGTACCGCTATGTGCCGGCCCGGCGGACCTTCCTAGCGGAGCCCCAGATCCGTGAGGAGGGGCTGGAGTTCGTCAGTATCGGCAAGGGCGAGCTCAAGTCGGCCCTGCTCCACAACCGCGGGCTGCCGGACTGGTTCAGCTACCCCGAGGTGATCGCCCAGCTCCAGCGGGTCTACCCGCCGCGCAGCCGGCAGGGCATCACCCTCTTCTTCACCGGACTCTCGGGCTCGGGCAAGTCGACCATCGCCAACATCATCTTCGCCAAGCTCATCGAGGCGGGCGGGCGGCCGGTCTCGCTCCTCGACGGCGACATCGTGCGCCAGAATCTTTCGAGCGAGCTCGGCTTCTCCAAGGCGCACCGCGACCTCAACATCCGGCGAATCGGATTCGTGGCGAGCGAGATCACCAAGAACGGCGGGGTGGCGATCTGCGCCCCGATCGCGCCCTATCAGGAGACCCGGCGCGCCGTGCGCGAGCTGATCGAGCAGCACGGGGCCTTCGTCGAGATTCACGTCTCCACGCCGTTGGAGGTGTGCGAGGCGCGTGACCGCAAGGGCCTCTACGCCAAGGCACGCAAGGGGATCATCCCGGAGTTCACCGGGATCAGCGACCCCTACGAGGTGCCGGAGCGCCCGGAGCTGCGCATCGACACCAGCCAGCTCGGCCCCACCGAGGCGGCCCAGGAGGTGCTGCTGTATCTCTTCAAGGAAGGCTATCTGGATGCCGACGGCTGAACCGTAGATCCCGGGTAAAGGGGTTGGGAATCAAGGCGCTGGCGGTTGATGCAAATCAAAGCGCCAGCGTCCGGCGAGCGCTATCGTTTGGGTCGACTGCAATGGTCGTTTCCGTGGAAATGCGCTAGCTTGCGGGCGGCCAGGCCTGCTTCCAAACCTCCGACGGCAGTCCTGGCCCCCCGCGCCTTTTTCCCGCTCCCTAGTGATCGCGGCGAGCAACGGCCGGCGCCGATGCGGCCTCGCTCAGATCCGATAGTACTCCCGATACCAGTCCACGAAGCGTGACACCCCCACCTCCACCGAGGTGCTCGGCATGTAGCCGGTGTCGCGCACCAGGTCCTCCACGTCGGCGTAGGTGTCGGGCACGTCGCCGGCCTGCAGTGGCAGCAGGTTCTTCTGCGCGCTGCGTCCCAGGCAGCGCTCCAGGACCTCGATGTAGTGGGTGAGCTCCACCGGGTGCTGGTTGCCGATGTTGTACAGACGGTAGGGCGCGGAGCTGCTCGCCGAGTCCGGCTTTTCGCCGCTCCAGGCCGGGTCGGGTGAAGGGACGCGGTCGAGCACCCGGATCAGCCCCTCGACAATGTCGTCGATGTAGGTGAAGTCGCGCCGGTGCCGGCCGTAGTTGAAGACGTCGATGGGTTCGCCGGCGAGGATCGCGCGGGTGAATTTGAAGAGCGCCATGTCCGGCCGCCCCCAGGGTCCATAGACGGTAAAGAAGCGCAGCCCGGTGGTCGGCAGCCGGTAGAGGTGGCTGTAGGTGTGGGCCATCAGCTCATTGGCCTTCTTGCTCGCCGCGTACAGGCTTAGTGGGTGGTCCACGTTGTGATGGACCGAGAAGGGCATGTTGGTGTTGGCGCCGTAGACCGAGCTGCTGGAGGCGTAGACCAGGTGCTCGGCGCCCTGGTGGCGGCAGCCCTCGAGGATGTTGGCGAAACCGGTCAGGTTGGTGTCGACATAGGCCATCGGGTTCTCGATCGAATAGCGCACCCCGGCCTGGGCGGCGAGGTTCACCACGCGATCGGGGCGGTGCTCGGCGAAGGCGGCGCCGACCGTCGCGCGGTCGTGGATGTCGATGCGGAGATCCGTATAGCCGGGGAACTCCAGCGTGCGCGCGAGGCGCGCGCGCTTGAGCGCGACGTCGTAGTAGTCGTTCAGGTTGTCGACGCCAATCACCTGGTCCCCGCGCTCGAGCAGGCGCAGCGACAGGGCCGAACCGATAAAGCCGGCACTGCCGGTCACCAAGACTTTCATAGGTTTCCTCGAGGGGTTGGGGTGCGTCGGCGACCTCAGAGCCGGCCGTCGACCGCCTCGGCCGGCAGGACCAGCTTGACGTCGTAGAGCACGGCGCCGGGCTTGCCGAAGGCGCGGATATGCTCGGGGCCCAGGTCGCGGAACTGGTGATGGGCGACGGCCAGGATCACCGCGTCGTAGGTCCCGAGGGCGGGCTCGGCTATGGGGCGGATGCCGTACTCGGCCTCGGCCTCGTCGGGGTTGACCCAGGGATCGTGGACGTCGGCGCCGATGCCGTAGTCCGTAAGCTCGTGGACGATGTCGACCACCCGGGTGTTGCGCAGATCCGGGCAGTTCTCCTTGAAGGTGAGCCCGAGCACCAGGACGCGGCTCCCAGCGTGCAGCATGTCGCGCTGCATCATGAGCTTGATTACCCGGCTCGCCACGTAGGCCCCCATGCTGTCGTTCAGCCGCCGCCCGGCGAGGATGATCTCCGGGTGGTAGCCGATCGCCTGCGCCTTGTGGGTGAGGTAGTAGGGGTCGACCCCGATACAGTGCCCGCCCACCAGGCCGGGACGGAAGGGGAGGAAGTTCCACTTGCTCCCGGCCGCGTCGAGGACCTCCTCGGTGTCGATGCCGAGCCGGTTGAAGATGAGCGCCAGCTCGTTGATCAGCGCGATGTTGACGTCGCGCTGGGTGTTCTCGATCACCTTGGCCGCCTCGGCCACGCGGATGCTGCTCGCCTTGTGGGTCCCGGCGCGGATGATGCTGCGGTAGAGGACGTCGACGAAGTCGGCCACCTCCGGCGTCGAGCCGGATGTGACTTTCTTGATCGTGGGCAGTCGGTGCTCCTTGTCGCCGGGGTTGATGCGCTCGGGGCTGTAGCCGGCGAAGAAGTCCTGGTTGAACCGCAGGCCCGAGACCTCCTCGATGATCGGGACGCAGACCTCCTCGGTCGCGCCGGGGTAGACGGTCGACTCGTAGATCACCAGGGAGCCCGGCTGGATCACCCGCCCGAGCGTGCGGCTGGCCGACTCCAACGGGCGAAAGTCGGGCTCCTTGTGGTCGTTGATCGGCGTCGGGACGGTGACGATCAAGACGTTGCATTCCTTGAGGTCCTGCTCGTCGCTGCTGTAGCGCAGCGGCGCGCTGCGCAGCTCCTCGGGCTCGACCTCCAGCGAGCTGTCACGCCCCTCGCGGAGCTCCGCGATGCGCGCCGCGTTGATGTCGAACCCGAGCGTGGGATAGCGCTTGGAGAGTTCCACCGCGAGTGGGAGACCGACGTAGCCGAGGCCCACTATCCCGATGCGGACTCGGTCGAGAGCGATATCGAACGGCATTTGCCTTTCTCCCTGTGGTTAGGGGCTGAGGCCGCCGCGGCGTACTTCTGCCAGGGCAGCGGCGCGCATCATAACAACGCATGCGCGCGGGAGGCGACCAGCGGTCCCGCAAGGCGTGACGGGGATCGGATTTCCGGGCGAACGGCTGTGTTAGCATCAATTGCGTTGGCCAATGCGTCCACTCCGGCACCGCGTCCTCTACCCTGCCCGTCCCCGCCACGGCATTCATGATCCGGCTCTTCGGTTACTACGTCTCGAAGATCTACCTTTATCTCGGGCTGGTCGAGCTGGTCGTCTTTTTTGCTGCCTTCAATCTCGGCGCCCGGGTGCGCTTCGGTTGGGAGCTTTCAGGGGAGGTGAACGGTGCCGCCGTGACGGCGACTGCGCTCGTGTTCGCCCCGGCCATGAGCGTCGCCCTGATGGCGATGGGGCTCTATCAGCGCGGCCTGCGCACGGGGGAGGCGGGTTTCCTGGTACGTCTCGCCCTTGCCTGCCTGTTCGGTACCGCGCTGCTGACGGTTGTGTTCTACTTTTTCCCCGCCGTCTTTATCGGACGGGGCGTCGTAGGCTGGAGCCTGGTCTTCGCCTTCACCGCGGTCCTGCTGGTGCGCTCCGCCTTCGGTCGGGTGGCGGGCTCCGAGTTGCGCAAGCGGCGGGTCCTGGTCCTGGGTGCGGGGGAGAACGCCCGGCACATCGAGGACCTGGCGCTCGCCGATCCGGGCGTTGGCTTCCATATCGCCGGCTTCATCCCACTCCCGGGCAGCCCGCGTCGGGTCAGCGAGGATCGGCTGGTGGCTCTGGATGCCCCGCTGGTGGAGCTCGCCATCGCCCGCGAGGTGGACGAGATCGTGGTCGCGGCGGACGACCGGCGCGGTAAGCTACCGGTTCATGATCTCCTCGACTGCAAGATGAGCGGCTTCGAGGTCCTCGACCTGCTCACCTTCTTCGAGAAGGAGCTGGCGCTGGTGAAGATCGACCTCCTGCATCCGAGCTGGATCTTCTTCTCGCCAGGCTTCCACATGGGCGTGACTGGGCTCTACGGGAAGCGGCTTTTCGACCTTGCCGCGAGCCTCGTGGTTCTGGCCTTGGGGGCGCCGATTTTGGCCCTGGTGACGCTTGCGAGCCTGATCGAGTCGCGCGGCCGCGACCCTATCTTCTACACCCAGGTGCGCGTCGGTGAGAACGGCAAGCCGTTTCTCCTGCGCAAGTTCCGCAGCATGCGACCGGACGCCGAGGCCGACGGCGTCGCCCGTTGGGCGAGCGAGAACGACACGCGGATCACCCGGCTCGGGGCCTTCCTGCGCAAGACCCGGCTCGATGAGCTGCCCCAGGTCTTCAATGTCCTGCGTGGCGAGATGAGCCTGGTCGGCCCGCGCCCGGAGCGCCCCGAGTTTGTCAGCCTGCTCGCGGCCAAGATCCCCTACTATTCCGAGCGCCATCGGGTGAAGCCGGGCGTGACCGGCTGGGCCCAGCTCCTCTACCCCTACGGCTCGGGCGAGGAGGACGCGCGCCGCAAGCTCGAGTACGACCTCTATTACGTCAAGCACGCCGGTATCGTGCTCGACCTCATCATCCTGCTGCAGACGGTCGAGGTGGTCCTCTTCGGCAAGGGTGCCCGATGAGCCCCGAAGAGGTGCTGCCGCCGACGGGCACTGGAGACCTTCGGCGCGCTGGGCTACGCAGTCACTGCGGCGCTATTCCTGTTCCTTGCCATCCTGCTGCTTCGCGGCTGGCCCGGTCGGACAAAGGGGGGCTTTTTGCTCGCGGGGGCCTTGCGCGAGCGTCGCCTGGGTCGCCTGGCACCACGTGCCCGTGGCATGGATACGGGCCCTGGGGACCCTGAGGGACCTGACCGGGACCCCGTTCTGCTACGGCTTCTGGAGCTGCCGCTCAAGGCGCATCCGATGACTTAGACGCTGGTCCGGCGGCTGCGTGTCGGCGCGCTGGGTCTTGCGCTGGTGCTGATGCTGCCGCGGGAGCCCCGGTTCAGCGCGTCTGGCCCCTTCGCAGGGTTCGATCTCGGGGTCTGGCGGAGGGCGCAGTTCCTCATTCTGCCCGTCGCGGGGCTGGGTCTGCTCGAGAAGGTCTACTGCAACGCCCCGATCGAGCGCCGCTGGGCGGCAACCTCCTCTGCCTGATGGTCGTCAACGCTCGCGGAGCGAGTGAGCTACCGCTTTCGGGGCCTGGGCCGGCGGTTCAGTCGCTTCGAGGTCGTTATTCGACGCGAAGTACAAGCGCTGCTGATCGTCGAGGATACCCTTGGCTTGCGGAGCCAGCCCCGCTGGGGCTTCGAGGTGGCCGTGTGCACCCATCGCGAGCGGGCATTTGAGGGGCTTCGCCTTTTCGCCCCGCCCTAGTGACCCCCGACCTCGCGGGCCTACGACTTCTACGAGAAGCCGATCGACCCCGAGATCCTCGCCTTCGAGGAGGAAATAGCGGCGCCGGTGCGGTTACTCGGGGATGAGAACCGCCCGCTCGCGGCCGCGAGCTTCACTTGTCCCATCGCCGGCTTGATCGCGGTGGGCCCCGAGACGCTGCAGGTCTGCCACGCGGTTGATAGGCTCGCCCCGCGCGACCTGCCCACCCTGATCCTGGGCGAGAACGGGACCGGCAAGGAGGTGCTGGTGCGCATCGCCCGTGCCTTGGGCGACAGGGCGGGCAAGCGGCTCGTCGTCATCAATCCTGCCGCGATCCCTGAGGTCCTACTGGGGAGCGAGCGCTTCGGGCACGAGAAGGGGCCCACACCGGCACGACCAAGACCAAGCTCGGCAGGATCGAGCCCGGCGACGGTCGTATCCTCCTCCTCGGCGAGATCGGCGACCTTCCCATGCCGCTGTAGGCCAACCTCCGGCGCTTCCTGCCGGAGCGCGTGGCCCAGCGTCTCGGCAGGCGCCGTGAGATGCCAGTGGATGTGAGTGCAATCTGCGCCTCGCACCAAGACGTCCTCGCCCTGATCGGCGAGGCCCGTCGAGCTGGAGCGCTAGCCGCCGCGGCCGGTTCGGATACCGCCCCAAAGCCCCAGGAGCGCGGCGCCGTAGGCCGCCTCCTGGACGGGAGCGGGGCGGGCCTCGACCCCGAGCATCCGCCTGCGGATCTGGGTCCAACCCGAGTTGGCGGCGCCCCCACCGATGGTGAGCACCTGACGTGGTACGGGTGCACCCAGGGCGCGCAGCCGCTGGTAGCCTGCCGCCTCGATCGCCGCGGTCCCCTCCAGCAGCCCTTGCAAGAAGCGCCAGTCCTCCGCCGGTCTCGGGGCCAGGCGCGGGGCGAGGCCGGGATCGGCGACTGGGAACCGCTCTCCTGGGGCGGGCAGCGGGTAGTAGTCGAGCCCAGTCGGCTCCTCTGGCCGGAGCAGGTCGCTCAGCCGTGCGATCTCCCTATCGGTGAAGAACTGACGCAGGACCGCCCCGCCGCTGTTCGAGGCCCCGCCGATCAGCCAGAGGTCACCGAAGCGGTGGCTGTAGACCCCGTGCCCGGGGGCACTGATGGGTCGAGGCCTCAGGATCTTGACCACCAGGGTGCTCCCGAGTGCTGTCACGGCATCGCCCGTAACCCGGGCCCCCGCGGCGAGCACGGCCGCGGTGCCGTCGGTCGTCCCCGCCAGGATCCGCAGGTCGCTTGGAAGGCCGGTGGCGGCCGCGGCCTCGGGGCATAGGGTCCCGAGGGGAGTCCCCGGCGCGACCACGCTCGGCAAGGCGACCCCGCCGAGATCCAGGGCGCGGAGCCACGCCGGCCAGGACTCCGCCGCGGGGTCGTAGCCGAGCTTGAGGGCATTGTTCCAGTCGCTGACCCCGAAGCGCCCAGCGAGTCGCCCGAGGAGCCAATCGGCCTGGTGCAGGGCGAGGGCCCCAGTGAGAGGGGCGAGCCGATCCCGCAGATGCAACAGCTTGGCCAAGCTCGCCGTGGTGCCGCGGGCAGGGCTCTCCGGCGGGGCAAAACGCCCGATGCGTTCGGCCTCGGCGACGGCTCGGGCGTCGTTGTACATCAACGCGGGTGCGAGCGGCCGGCCGTCGCGGGCGCAGAGGAGGAGGGTCCCCGAGGTCCCATCGAGGCACAGGCTGGCGGGACGGCGGGGCGGGAGCTGAGCCCTGAGGTCGCGAAGCACCCGCAGCAGCGCCTCCCACCACAGATCGGCGTCCTGCTCGACCCCCGCGGCGTCGATACGCACGGGTGCCGGCAGCCCGGTGCGTGTCGCGGCAATCAGGCGGCCGTCCGTATCGATCGCGACGGCGCGGCAACCGGAGGTCCCGACGTCGACCCCGATATGACAGGGCTCAGCCACGTTGGGCTCAGGGGAGCTGGACCGGCGCCCTGGCCTGCCAGCCGGGGGCGCGGTGCTCGGCGACCACGGTGGTGTAGATCCCGCCTCGGACGTTGAACTCCGCCGTCAGGCGCATGAAGCGCGGCTCAATGGCGGCGACCAGGTCGCTCAGGATGCGGTTGGTCACGGCCTCGTGGAACGCCCCCTCGTCGCGGAAGGACCAGACGTAGAGCTTCAGCGACTTGAGCTCCACACAGTGGGCCTCGGGCACGTACTCCAGGGTCAGCTCGGCGAAGTCCGGCTGGCCGGTCTTGGGACACAGGCAGGTGAACTCGGGGACGCGCACCCGGATGGTGTAGTCGCGGGCGGGCTCGGGGTTGGGGAAGGTCTCCAGGTCTCGGCTCGGGGCGCTCGGCATCGGCTGCGGGGTCCTCGCTCGCTAGGGGTGGCAAGCCCCGCAGTTTAGCAGCCCGTCGTCTACCTATACGCGCGGTAGGGCTTTGGGTATCTTTCCGTGATGCGGTTGGAGAAGATCAAGCTCGCCGGGTTCAAGTCGTTCGTCGACCCGACGACCGTCCCCTTTCCCAGCAACCTGGCGGGCGTCGTCGGCCCAAACGGCTGCGGCAAGTCCAACGTCATCGACGCCGTGCGCTGGGTCATGGGCGAGAGCTCGGCGAAGATGCTGCGCGGCGAGTCCATGGCCGACGTCATCTTCAACGGCTCGACCAGTCGCAAGCCGGTCGGTACCGCGGGCGTCGAGCTCCTGTTCGACAATGGCGACGGCAGCGCCGGTGGCGAGTACGCCAAGTACGCCCAAATCTCGGTTAAGCGCCAGGTCTCCCGTGACGGCCAGTCGAGCTACTTCCTGAACGGCTCGCGCTGCCGCCGCCGCGACATCCAAGACCTCTTCCTCGGCACCGGGCTGGGGCCTCGCAGCTACGCCATCATCGAGCAGGGGATGATCTCGCGCCTGATCGAGGCGCGCCCGGAGGACCTGCGCCTGTTCCTCGAGGAGGCGGCGGGGATCTCCAAGTACAAGGAGCGACGCCGCGAGACCGAGGGGCGAATCCGCCAGACCCGCGACAATCTCGACCGCCTGACCGACCTGCGCGAGGAGCTCGCCAAGCAGCTCCTGCACCTGGAGCGCCAAGCCGCGGCGGCGGAAAAGTACCGCCGCCTGCGGGAGGACGAGCGCCGGCTCGCCGCCGAGCTCAAGGCCCTGCGCTGGCGGACCCTCGACGAGGAGGTCGCCGCCAGCGACCGACAGATCACCGGCCTGGAGATCGAGCTGGAGGCGGTGGTTGCGCGCCGGCGCCGGATCGAGGCCGAGGGCGAGGAGGCCCATCAGGGCTTCGTCGGCGCCTCCGACGCCTTCAACGAGGTCCAGGGCCGCTATTACGCCGTCGGGGCCGAAATCGCCCGCATCGAGCAGGCGATCCAGTTCGCCCGTGAGACCCGCGCGAAGTCTGAGGCGGAGCTGGCGCGCCTCGCCCGCGAGCTGGAAGAGGCCGAGGCGCATGTCACGCGCGATCAGGCGACCCTGGCCGAGATCGATGCCCTGCTCGCGCTCGAGGAGCCCGAGGCGGGAGACCTCGGCGCGGCGGCCGAGTTGGCCCACCAGCGGGTCGCCGCCGCGGAGTCCGCGCTCGCCGCTGGGGAGACCCAGTGGGAAGAGCTCGCTCGCCAGGCCGCCCGCCCCGGCGAGCTCGCCCAGGTCGAACGGGCGCGCATCAATGCGTTGGAGACGCGCATGGGCCAGGACCAGGCGCGTCGCAAGCGCCTGGAGGACGACCTCGCGCGCCTGGCGGGCGACGGGCTCACGGGCGAGATCGCGGCCTTGGGCGAGCGCGAGCGGGCGACCCAGGCCGAGCTCGATCGACTCGCTGAGGAACAATCGCGGACGGCGTCCACACTCGCCGAGCGGATCGCGGCCCTGCGGGCGGTCGGGGGGCAGCTCGACGCCGTTCGCACCGAGCTGCAGTCGGCTCGCGGACGCCAGGCGTCCCTTATCGCTCTTCAGGAGGCGGCCCTGGGTGGACAGGACGATGCCCTGGTCAATTGGCTCCAGCGGCAGGGGCTCGGCGACGCCGCACGCCTCGCCGATCACCTGGAGGTCGAATCCGGCTGGGAGGCAGCGGTCGAGGCGGTGTTGGCCGCTCAGCTTCGGGCCGTCTGCGCCGAGGACCTGGGCAGGCTCGGCGATGGCCTGGCGGGCGGGGAGGTCGCGGCGCTCGCGCTGTTCGATACCGGGGCACCGGTGGCGGCTACCGCACCGGCCGGGACGCTCGCCGAGCAGGTCCGCTGCCCCTGGTCGCTCACCGGGCTGCTGGGCGCGGTGCGCACCGCCGACAGCCTGGCGGAGGCCCTCGGCCGGCGCAGCGTCTTGGGGCTTGGCGAGGCCCTGGTCACCCGTGACGGCGTGCTGGTCGGTCCCAACTGGCTGTCCACGCCCGACTCCGGCAGCGCGCTGCGCGGTGTGCTCCAGCGCGGCGAGGCGCTCAAGGCGCTGGACCGCGAGGTCGCGGCGCTGGCCGAGCGGGTCGCTGTCCTGGCCGGGGAGCAGGAGCGCCTGCGCGAGGAGCGGCGCGCCTTGGAGGCCGGCCGGGATGCCCTGGCCGCGGACGCCGCGCGCCTCCAGCAGTCGCTCTCCGGCGTACGCGCCGATCTGAGCGGCCGGCGCGCGCGCCTGGAGCATCAGAACGAGCGCCGTGCCGCCCTGGTCGCCGAGCGCGAGGAGCTCAGTGAGCGGCTCGCCGAGGCGCTCGATGAGACCGGTGAGGCGCGCGAGCGATTGCACGCGGCGCTCGCCGAGATCGATGCGCTGGCCGAACGCCGTGAGACCCTTGCCACCGAGCGCGAGGCGTACCGCGCGGGGCTCACCGAGGCGCGCCAGGAGGAGCGCGGCCGGCGCGAGCAGCTCCACCGGCTCCAGGTCAGCATCGGCGCTCGGCGCGCGGCCCGTGCGGCGACCGAGGTCAGCCTGGTGCGTACCCGTGAGCGCTGCGCGCTGCTCAGCGCTCGCCGGGAGGAGCTCCGCCTGGAGCTGAAGGAGGCGGTTGAGCCGCTCGCTGAGCAAGAGGACGGGCTCGCCGCGCGGCTCGCGCTGCGCCTCGGCGTCGAAGGCGAGCTGGCGGCGGCCAGGCAGCGGTTGGAGTCGCTCGACGCCCAGGTCCGCGGACTGGAGCAGGAGCGCCAGCGGGTGGAGCGCGAGGTCGCCGAGCGCCAGCGCGCCCTCGACGCCCGGCGCTTGGTACGCCAGGAGCTCCTGGTGCGCCGCCGCACCCTGGAAGAGCAGCTCGGCGAGGACGGCCTGAGCCCAGCCGAGGCCCTGGCGGCCCTCCCCGCCGAGGCGAGCGAGGCCGGCTGGCAGGCGGAGCTGGAGCGGGTCGTCGGGCGGATCGAGCGGCTGGGGAACATCAACCTCGCCGCCATCGACGAGTTCGACGAGCAGTCGCAGCGCAAGCAGTATCTCGACGCCCAGCACGCCGACATCGCCCGCTCGCTGGAGACCCTGGAGCAGGCGATCCGGCGCATCGACCGCGAGACACGTGGCCGTTTCAAAGACACCTACGACCGCGTCAACCAGGGTCTTCAGCAGCTCTTCCCGCGCCTCTTCGGCGGCGGGCACGCCTATCTGGAGCTGACCGGGGAGGACCTGCTGGAGACCGGCGTGGCGGTGATGGCGCGCCCGCCGGGAAAGCGCAACTCCAGCATCCACTTGCTCTCCGGCGGGGAGAAGGCGCTGACTGCGGTGGCCCTGATCTTTGCCATCTTCCAGTTGAACCCGGCGCCTTTCTGCATGCTCGACGAGGTCGATGCCCCCCTCGACGACGCCAATGTTGGGCGTTTCTGCGAGCTGGTGCGCTCGATGTCCGATCAGGTCCAGTTCATCTTTATCACCCATAACAAGGTGACCATGGAGATCGCGGACCATCTGCTGGGGGTGACCATGCACGAGCCTGGCGTCTCGCGCCTGGTCGCGGTCGACGTAGACGAGGCCGCGCGCCTGGCCGCAGTGTCCTAGGGCCGGGTGGGCGTTGGTATACTGCGCCCGACCCAGCACCCCTCCGATCCCCGATCCCCCGAATGGACGCCGATACCCTTCGCCTGATCCTGATCGTCGCCGGTGGCCTGTTTCTCGCCGGCCTCTATCTCTGGGAGCGGCGCCGCGCCGGACCAGGTCGACGACGTCGCCGCCGCGCTGCCGAATCGGCGCCCCGCGCGCGCGCGGACCAGCGGCGTGAGCCCCAGTTCGGGCCTTGGGATGGCCCCGAGGACGCGGCACCCAGGGACTTCTCGGCGGCCGATCCGCGCGAGCCCGAGCCGCCCGGCCCCGCGGTATCGCCCGAGCCTGCGCCGGAGCCGGGCCCGATCATTCTGCAGCTCCACGTTGCCGCCGTGGAGGGTCGCTTTGACGGCGCTGCGATCGTGCGCGCGGCGGGCCTCTGCGGGCTGGAGCCAGGGGAGATGGACATCTTCCACCGCTACGACCCGGAGCGAACCCAGGACCCGATCTTTAGCATGGCCAACATGCTCAAGCCCGGCACCTTCCCCTTCGGCGCCATGGCCGGGTTCGACACACCCGGGCTGACGCTGTTCAGCCAGGCCGAGGGCGACCCAGGGGACAGCGAGCGGCTGGACACCATGCTCGCCACCGCCCACGCCCTGGCCGCGGAGCTGGACGGTCAGGTCCTTGACGACAGGCGCCAGCCGCTGACCGACGACGCCGAGGCGCGGCTGCGTGAGCGGGTCGGCGCGCTCGTCGAGCGCTCGCTCGCGGCCGACCTGGGGTGAGCATCCCGCCCGAGGTCCTGGCCCGCGCCGAGTCGCTGCGCCAGGCGCTGCACCACCATAACTACCGCTACTACGTACTCGACGACCCCGAGATCCCGGACGCCGAGTACGACCGGCTGATGCGCGAGCTTGAGGCGCTGGAGGCCGAGTATCCCGAGCTGGTCACCCCCGATTCGCCCACCCAGCGCGTCGGGGGCGAGCCGCTCGCGGCCTTCGCCGAGGTCGAGCACCGCGTGCCCATGCTCTCGCTTGAGAACGCGCTCGACGAGTCGGAGCTTCGCGCCTTCGACCGGCGGGTGCGGGAGCGGCTCGGGCGGGAGCTGGTCGATTACCTCGCCGAGCCCAAGTTCGACGGCCTCGCGATCAGTCTCACCTACGAGACCGGGCGCCTCGTGCAGGCGGCGACCCGGGGTGACGGGCGTCGGGGGGAGGACGTCACCGCCCAGGTCCGCACCATCCGCTCGGTGCCGCTCCGCCTGCTGGGGGAGGGCTGGCCCGCGCTGATCGAGGTGCGTGGCGAGGTGGTCCTGCCCCGGGCCGGATTCGAGTCGCTCAACGCCCGCGCCCGGGAGGAGGGTGGCAAGACCTTCGCCAACCCGCGCAACGCCGCCGCCGGGAGTCTCCGCCAGCTCGACCCCAGGGTCACCGCGACCCGCCCGCTGGAGATGCTCTGCTATGGGTTTGGCCTGGTCGAGGGCGGTCGTCTCGCCGAGACGCAGGGCGGGACCCTGGCTCTCCTGCGCGCCTGGGGCCTGCGCACCTCCTCCCATCTGCGGGTCGTGCATGGGGCCGAGGGCGCCATCGCCTATCACCGCGAGATCGGCGCGCTACGCGATCGGCTGGACTATGACATCGACGGGGTAGTGCTCAAGGTCGATGCCCTGGCCGATCAGGAGCGGCTCGGGTTCGTATCGCGCGCCCCGCGTTGGGCCGTGGCCTACAAGTTCCCTCCGCAGGAGGAGATCACCCGGGTTCTCGATATCCAGGTCCAGGTGGGGCGCACCGGGGTCCTGACGCCGGTCGCGCGCCTGGAGCCCGTCCAGGTCGCAGGGGTGACCGTGACGAACGCGACCCTGCACAACGAGGACGAGGTGCGCCGCAAGGACGTGCACGTCGGCGACAGCGTGATTGTGCGTCGTGCCGGTGACGTGATCCCGCAGATCATGGGCGTCATCGCCGAGCGGCGGCCACCCGATGTCCGGCCGTTCGTGATGCCGAGCCTTTGCCCGGTATGCGGCTCGGAGGTGGTGCGCGCCGAGGGCGAGGTCGCCAGCCGCTGCAGCGGCGGCCTCTATTGCCCGGCCCAGCGCAAGGAGACCCTGTGTCACTTCGCCTCGCGCCGGGCCATGGACATCGAGGGCCTGGGCGAGAAGCTGGTGGATCAGCTCGTCGAGCGTGATCTGGTGCGCACCCCCGCGGATCTCTACGCGCTCGACGAGGACACCCTGGCCGGGCTGGAGCGGATGGGGGGCAAGTCCGCGGCCAACCTGGTCGAGGCCCTGGCGCGCAGCCGGGCGACGACCCTGCCGCGGTTTCTGTACGCGCTCGGTATCCCGCAGGTTGGCGAGGCGACGGCCCAGTCGTTGGCCCAGCACTTCGGCACCCTGGAGGCGATCATGTCCGCCACGCCTGCGACGCTGACCGAGGTCCCGGACGTCGGGCCGGTGGTGGCCGCCGAGGTGCATGCCTTCTTCCGCCAGCCGCACAACCGGGAGGTGATCGACGGCCTGCGGGTGGCCGGTGTCGCCTGGCCGGAGGTCGACCGACCGCCCGTCGAACGCCAGCCGCTCGCCGGCAAGACCTTCGTTATCACTGGGACCCTGAGTCGCCCGCGCGACGCCATCAAGGACGATCTGCTCACCCTCGGCGCCAAGGTGGCCGGGAGCGTCTCGAAGAAGACCGATTACCTCATCGCCGGCTCGGACGCGGGCTCTAAGCTGGAGAAGGCCCGGGCGCTGGGCGTCCCGGTGCTCGACGAGGACGCCCTCGCCCGACTGGTCGGCGGCTAGAAACCCCGCGCGGTGACCGCATTTGAGGCTTGACGAGCGGCGCTCGCCTGAGCGCATCATCCATCCCGGGCCGTCGCCCCGGTGGGATCAACCTGAGCTTCGAGGGGATCGAATGTCTGAGCTATCGACCGAGCAGCAGATTCTCATTGCCATGCGCAAGACGCTGGCGGCCATCATCAAGGACGTCACCCCACCGCCGGGGATGAAGCACCCGCTCTCCGAGCGGACCATCGAGGACGTCCGTCAGTGCTTCAGCCTGATCTCGGCGCGGGAGAAGGACCTCGCCGAGGCCCAAGGGCGGGGTGGCGAGCGGCCTTACTACGCCGACGAGCCCCAGGCGGCCCAGGTGGTGCCGATCGCCGGGATCGGCCGGGCTAAGAAAAAGGACTGATGGCTTGGTCCGGTCGCCTCAACGGTCTGGCGGCGCCGAGCGAGCCGCCCCGAGCCGCGGGGCGGCGCTCGCGCTCGCCTTGCTCGTCACGCCCGCGAGCGTCGTGGGTCAGCCCTGGTGGGAGATGCTCGGGATCTCGCGGACCGTGCCGGTGCCGGCCTGGTCCTACGCCGGAGAGACGGGGCCCGAGCGCTGGGCTGAGCTGGCGCCCGAGTTTGCCCCCTGTCGCGGCGAGCGTCAGTCCCCGGTCGACCTGCGCGACGCCCGGTTGCTGACCTACTCGCCGCTGCAGTTCCGCTACCGCAGCAGCACCCTGTCCCTGGTCAACGACGGGCGGAGTCTGCGTGCGCTCTATCGTTCGGGGAGCTACCTCTCGGTCGGCGGGCGGGACTATCAGCTTGAGGAGTTCCACTTCCATATCCCGGGCGAGCACCGCATCAATGGCGCCGGTGCCGACATGGAGCTGCAGCTCGTCCACCGCGACCCGCAAGGCCAGGTCGCGATTGTCGCTGTCCCGATGAAGGCGGGGCGGCGCATGAACACGACCCTGAGCCGGATCTGGGATCACATGCCGGCGGCCGGCGGGACCAGCTACTACGATCGCCAGTCGGGGATCAACCCGCTGTTTCTGCTGCCGACCAACCGCAGCTATTTCTCTTACCCCGGCTCGCTCACCGAGCCGCCCTGCACCGAGGGGGTCGAGTGGTTCGTCCTCACCGAGCCGGTGGAGGTGGATGAGAGCTACCTCCACCGCCTGCGCCAGGTGATCGGCCATAATGCGCGTCCGATCCAGCCGCTCAAAGGGCGGCCGATCATCGCTGTCATGCGCTGATCGGGTTGGTTGGGCGGCCGTCCCCTCGCGCCTCCGAGGCTTGGATCAGGCAGAAAAAAAGCGCCGCGGTCTCCCGCGGCGCTTCCCTATGCGCTTATCGACTGCGCGGTATCAGGGGGTCGCGATCATGCGCTCGGACTCGGCGATCAGCACTGGCTTGCGCAGCTCCTCGGGGATCTGCGTGAACTTCTCGGCGAGTTGGGGCCACATCAGGGCGTAGTACAGCTCGCCGCGCACCAGGGCCACGCCCTCGGCGGGGATCTCGTAGGTCAGGGTCCGCTCCTCGTGGGGCGCCAGGCGCGTGTCCTTGCCGACCTTGGTTGCGGTCGGCGGGGGCGCCGGCAGTCCTTGGTCGTCCGCCATCATGTAGACCAGATAGGCCTGGGGATCGGTCTGAGCCGGGTGTCCAGGGGCGTTCTCCCACACGACCTCGCCGCTCTCGTTGTAGGCGGTGAGCTTCATGTGGATGTTGCGGAAGGGTGCGCCGGTGGGCAGGGAGTGCGGCTGCTGGTTCTTCATGAACACCGTCGCGACGAGCTTGTCGTCTTTACGCTCGGTGGTCACGTCGAAGACCACGGAGCGCTTGAGCATGCCCTTGTCGTGGCCGCCGCCCATGCTGTGATCGGCGATCCCGTCGGCGATCGGCATGTGGCAGGACAGGCAGTTCACGTCCGACTTGCTCATGGTGTACTCGGAGCCGGTCAGGCAGAGCGGCACACCCTGGGGGTTGTCGCGCTGGTCATGGCAGCCCATGCAGGCGTCATTAGTCTTCATCAGGCGGGGATTTCCGGCCATCGGCAGCCCTGGGATCTGCTGGCCCTGGAACTCCACGGGCTCGCCGAGATGCGGGTTCGGCTTCTGGTCGCCGCCCTCCGCGACTGCGCCGCCGAAGAGGTCATCGGCCCCAGCGGCAAGTGTCTGCAGCCCGCGGTTCAGGCCGCTCGGGGCCTGGATGGTGTCGCTCACCTCGTAGGCCTTGAGGCCGAGCCGGAGCTTACCGTCGGGGCCCTGGATGCCCTTGTAGCTCGCGAGGGTGTGGCAGGCGACGCAGTTCACGCCCTCGGCGTAGGCGGGCTTGGCGTCGAGCTTGGTGGTCTTGTCGCGCGCGGCGTTGGGGGCATGACACTGCAGGCAGACGGGGAAGGTTCCAGACTTCTTGTGGATCTGACCCTCCTGCGTCGGGTCGCCGACCTCCATCTGATAGAAGACCCCGTGGATTGGATCCGTGAGTGCCGTGCTCTGGGCGTGCATGGATTTCTTCCACTGGCGGTACACGTCCTGGTGGCAGGTCTTACAGACCTCGGCCGACACATGATGGATCGGTTCTCCCGAGCCCGCCAGGGCCGGGCCGCTCAGGCCGAGTGTGGTCAGGGCGAGGAAGCCGAAGGCGCTTCCCGACAGTCGTCGCATCATTCTCGTCTCTCCTTTGGGTTATGGGGACTGGCTTATCGGGCCCGCCAATGCTTCGCCGTCCAGGCCTAAAAGTCAACCTAGCGGGGCACTAAGATATTGAATTCAGACGTGTTAGTATCCGCTAATAGACTTCCTTTCGTTGCCTGGTGGCGCTCCCCGGGTCAATAATCCGACCGCAGCTCGGCCCTGCGACGACCGGCTTGGAGCGCGCCGCGGCGGATGGATCGCAAGCCCGCAGCCGGTGCCGAGCGCTGCGAACCTCACTACCGCCGATGGAGTACCTCCGATATGCGCCCGAACCGCACCCGCCTGCAGCACCTCATGCGACTGGGCACTGGGGCCTTCCTGCTCTCGCTCGCGATCCCCGCCACTGCTGCCAAGGTGACGCTCGACCCAAGCAACTGGAGTCACCCGGCAGGTGATGCCTGCGTGAGCTGTCACGAGAAGGCGTCGGCCGGTCTCGCCCAGCAGTGGCACGACAGCGCCCATGCCAAGGCCGGCGTCAATTGCATGGACTGTCACCAGGCAGAGGCCGCCGAGCCCGATGCGCGCGAGCACGAGGGCCAGATCATCGCGACCATCGTCTCGCCCAAGGACTGCGGGCGCTGCCACACGGTGGAGTTCGAGGAGCAGCAGGGCTCGGTCCACGCCGAGGCCCATGCCATCATCGCCGAGCGCATCCCGGCGCTGGCCCACAACCTGACCGGTCCGGCGATGCAGGCCTCGGGCTGCGACCAATGCCATGGCTCGGTGGTCAAGGTCCGTGGCGACGGCACGCTCGACCCCGACACCTGGCCGAACTCCGGTATCGGCCGGATCAATCCCGATGGCTCCAAGGGCTCCTGCTCCTCCTGCCACGGCCGGCACCTGTTCTCCAAGGCCCAGGCGCGCGAGCCCGAGGCCTGTGTGCGTTGCCACTCGGGGCCCGACTCGCCGGATAAGGAGATTTTCGAGGCCTCCAAGCACGGGATGCTCTACGCCTCACAGCGCCATCAGATGAACCTCGACGCTGACCAGTGGGTCGCCGGCAAGGACTACACCGCCGCCCCCACCTGTACCACCTGCCATATGGGCGCCGCCGGTAAGCTGCCCCCCACCCATGACGTGGGGCTACGCAATGCCTGGAGCCTCAACACCCCGGTCTCGGAGCAGCAGTACCTGGTGATCCTGGATGACGGCTCGAAGATCGAGATGCCCGCCTCGGCCGATGTACCCAAGCGCGGGAGCGAGGTTCGCAAGGCCGACGGCAGTCTCGCCAAGGTCAAGTCCGTCGCCGACCCCAAGCGGCGCCGCCAGGCGATGACGCTGGTGTGCCAGGAGTGCCACGGCAAGACCTTCACCGAGGCCTTCATGCGCCAGTTCGATAACGTGGTCGAGCTCTACAACACCAAGTTCGGCATCCCGGCGCGGGCGATCATGGCCGAGCTCTACGACCGTGGATTGTTGACGCCCCTGCCATTCGACGAGCCCATCGAGTTCACCTACTGGGAGCTTTGGCACGATGAGGGCGCGCGGGGGCGGCACGGGGCCTCGATGATGAGCCCGAACCATGCCTGGTGGGAGGGAATGTACCTGGTGGGCCGCAACTTCTACAGTCGCTTCCTGCCCCAGGTGCGCGAGGTCGCGGGGGCCGATGCCCAGGCGATCATCGACCGCCACGTCGGCAGCTCCGAGCAGCATCAGTGGCTGAATCGCCCGGGCGAGCTCAACCCCATCCTCGGATTCGGCGCGGGGGAGGGTGGCGATGGCTAAGCTCCGGCTCCCCCTCTTCATCACCCGGCACGTCCTCATCGCGCTGGTGATCGGCGGGCTGGGTGGTGTGGGGTTCATGCTCTTCCTGATCGAGTTCGACCACTACACCAGCAGCAACCTCTTCTGCACCGGCTGTCATTCGATGACCTACGCGGAGGAGAGCTATCAGAGCTCACCGCACTACAACTCTGTCTCAGGGGTGCGGGCCTCCTGCGGCCACTGCCACGTCTCCGAGGGGATCTTTGCCGCCACCTGGGATCACGTCAGGGGGACCAAGGATCTGTTTAAGCAGTTGTTCGGGGCCGACTACGACGACCCGGTGATCAACCTGCTGCATCTGCCGGAGGCCGCATTCCACGCCCGGCGTTGGTTTAAGGAGCGGGATTCGGCAACCTGCAAGCGCTGCCACGAGCTCGATGCGATCCAGGGCAAGCGGGCGGACACGGCCACGATCCACCGCGAAGAGACCGAGGGCAAGTCGTGCATCGACTGCCACTACAACCTGGTGCACCGGCACGTCCCCAGCGAGGAGACGTTCAAGCGCGAGGCGTGGAATCGAATGGTGGAGGAGGAGTTCGGGCTGGCGCCGGGTACGGCTGAGGCCCTCTTGAAGACGCCTTGACCAATGATCCCTGCGCCGCCGGGGTTACCGGCGGCGCAGGGGTCTTGCGGCCAGGTCGGGAGTCAGTGCTGGCACTCGTTGAGCCGCTGCGCCGCGCCGGGCAGCAGACTCGCGACGAGGGTTAGCGCCAGGATTCCCACCGCGGCGAGCACCGCGAACAGGGCGAGGTGGCTGGTCGGTATGGCGAGCCCGGTGAGCTGGGCGAGGGTCTCCAGGGCGAGCCCCGTCAGCAGGAGCAGCGCGGACAGGATCACGGCACCGCGCATCCGCTTACACGTCAACATCGCAGTTGTTCCGTTGATGATTAGCATAAGTAAATACTAATACACTAACGGTTAGACGACAAGCCCGCGCGAGGCTGAATTCGCGCGGGCCCGCACCCTGGGCGATCTCAGTGCCGGTCGCGGGAGGCTACTTTTTCTCGGTCTCGGGTTGGGCGGTCCCGGGCTCGTTGGTCTTGATGAGGTCTTCGTTGAGGTCGAGCTTGGCCTGGTTGCGAAGCTCGGCCACGTAGCCGGACAGGGCGTCGCGCTGCAGGTCCATGGTCAGCTCCTGCCGCACGTCGTCCAGGGCCGGTGGGGGGGCCTCGCGGGTTTCCTCGAGCAGGATCACGTGCCAGCCGAACTGGGTCTGCACCGGCTCCTTGGAGTGCTCACCCGGCTTGAGGGCGGCCACGGCGGCGGTGAAGGGCGGGACCATCTGGGTGGCATCGAACCAGCCGAGGTCGCCCCCCGTCTTGCCGGTCGGACCCATTGATTTGGTTTTGGCGAGCTCGGCAAAGCTCGCCCCGCCGTCGATTTCCTTGATCAGCGCGCGGGCATCGTCTTCGCTGGCGACGAGGATATGGCGGGCCTTGTACTCAGTGCGCT
The DNA here is from genome assembly GCA_025458165.1 of Chromatiaceae bacterium. Taxonomy (GTDB): domain Bacteria; phylum Pseudomonadota; class Gammaproteobacteria; order Chromatiales; family Chromatiaceae; genus JALOTB01. Next base: position 45,840 of record JALOTB010000010.1, read on the forward strand.
TGGCGTCGCCGAAGCGCTCTTCGTAGGCCTTGGCCAGGGCCTCATCGCTCGGCTGTGCGCCCTCGGCGACCGCCTGCAGGGCGAGACGCGAGAGGAGCTGGATGCGCTGCAGGTCGAGCGCGTATTGCACGCCGGGTTGCTTGTCCAACCCCTGACGCTCCGCGTCCTGGGCGGTCACCAGCGTGTTGACGAACTCGTTGAAGACCTGGTTCTGCAGCTCCGGGGTGTTGGGGGTATTGAGCTGGCGCACGCGCTCGGAGAAGAACAGACGGAACAGGTCGAGGGGGACGGCCTGCTCGTTGATGGTGGCGATGGGGGTCTCGCCGCTCGGCGCGGGCGGCGGGTCTGCCGCTTGGATGGCATTAGCGGCGAGCAGGCCAATTAGGCAGGCGATGGTGGGGGTCTTCATCTCGATCTCCTCGGGGATAGGTCAATTTGGTTTGGGGTGTGTCCGCGCTCAGGCGGGAAGGACCTTGCGGAAGGGCTTGACGGTCACGTCCTCGTAGATGCCGGCCTGGACGTAGGGGTCCTCGGCGGCCCAGGCACGCGCCGTTTCGAGGTCTGGGAACTCGGCGATGACCAGCGATCCGGTGAAGCCTGCCGGCCCAGGGTCTTCGCTGTCGATGGCGGGATGGGGCCCGGCGAGCACCAACCGCCCCTCGTCCTGGAGTCCTTTTAGCCGTGCCAAGTGCGCCGGGCGCGCCGCGAGGCGCGCCTCCAGGCTCTCGGCCCGGTCGCGGGCAATGATCGCGTAGAGCATGGTCAATTCGTCCGGGTGAGCTGGTCGCTGTCCTTGACGTGACGCGCCAGATAGAAGGCCTGCGCCAGGACGAAGGCGATGGTCATCCCCATCATACCGAAGAGCTTGAAGTTGACCCAGGTCTCTTCTCGGGTCTGGGCGTTCAGGCAAAGCGCGAGGAGATCGCCGGTGAAGCCGTCCGCGCAGTGGGCGAGGTCCACATCGGCGAGCCCGCTGACTGCGAGCAGGGTCTGCTGGGCCGCGTAGAAGCCGCTGTAGAAATAGACCACGTAGAGGTTGGCGAGCCCGGAGACGACGAAGAACAGCACCCACATCCAGTTGAGCCGGACCCAGGTCCGCGCGGGGACCTCGATGGTGTGGCCCATCATGCGCTCAATCAGCGGCTTGCGCCCGATCATAAGGCTCGCAAGGAAGACCAGCGCGAACAGCCAGTTGACCACGGTGGGCTTCCACATCACGAAGATCGGGTCGTGCAGGGCGAGGGTGAGGCCGCCGAAGACGACAAGGAGCCCCAGGGTGGCGAGCGGCATCTTCTCGACCCGCCGGTGACGCACCCAGGTCCAGCCGACCAGCACCGCGGAGGCGGCGATTGCAGCGGCGGTCGCGGCATAGATGCCGGAGAGCTTATAGACGACGAAGAAGAGCAGGACGGGGAGAAAGTCGATCAGGAGCTTCATGGCGATCCCTGCAGGGGCGAGACGCGTTGTGCTGGCCGGTGCTGGTGCGGGTCAGTGCAAGGTCCGCTGCCCGCCCCAGCGCAGGTGCCAGCGGTGCATGACCAGGCGCACGTGACCGGGATAGTTGCGCGCCTCCATCTGTTCCATACCTTCGCGGAAAAACTCCGGCGCCTCTTGGGGAAGGTGCTCGACGAGGTGGGCGAATGCCTCCTCCATGAGCGCCGGCTGGTGGCTGCGCGTGGCGACGATGGCGCGGTTGATGAGCAGCACGCGCCAAGGCCTGGTCGGGTCGATCGCCAGGCTGTCCTGGGCGACCTGCGGGCTGACGGCCAGCACCACCTCGCTCACCAACGGGTAGAGTCGCTCCAGGTCGTTCGGTTCCCGCAGCCCGTTGGCGAGGCCCGCGACCGCATTGACCACCGGCGCGAGGTTGCTGATCTCCCCGCCGCGGCGGGCGATCCAGCAGGCGAGCGGGAGGCTCAGCCCCTCGACCGCGCGCGCCTCCGCGGGGTCGGCGGGCCCGAGCGAGGCGTCGGACTCGCTTGTCTGCTCCTCGTGCAGGCGGTCGAGCAGGTCGATCAGACCCTCGAGCAGCGGCCGCGGGTCGATATCCTCGGGTTGGCCGCGATCGTCGAAGGCGGCAAGGATCTCCTCGGCCTGGCGGCGCAGCTCGCCGGCGATGTAGGAGAGCTCAGGAACGGGAACCATGGGGGCGGGATTGTAGCAGCGCGCCGCTGCGCCGTCTGTGCCTCCCGGCTCCGCCAGGGGTGAATCGGGTAAGATATCGCGATGTCCGCGCTGATCGATCTGCATACCCACTCCACGGCCTCCGACGGCAGCCTCGCCCCCGAGGAGCTGGTCGCGCGCGCCGCCGCGGCTGGCGTGGAGGTCCTCGCCCTCACCGATCACGACACCACCGCCGGCGTCGCCGCCGCCACCCAAGCGGCCGGCGAGCTCGGTCTGGTCCTGATCCCCGGCGTCGAGGTGTCGGTCACTTGGGGCGGGCGGACCATCCATGTCCTCGGCCTCGGGGTCGACCCCGAGAATCCCGCGCTACAGGAGGGTCTGGCGCGCCTGGTTGACTATCGCCACTGGCGTGCCGAGGAGATCGCCCGCCGCCTAGCCGCGGAAGGGATCGACGGGGCCCACGCCGGTGCCGCCGCCTTCGCGCGAGGTCGCTCGATCGGCCGCACCCACTTCGCGCGCTTCCTGGTCAGCCGCGGTCATGCACGCGACCTGCGCGAGGTCTTCAAACGATTCCTGGTGCGCGGCAAGCCCGGCCATGTCCCCGGGGAGTGGGCCGCGTTGGACGAGGCGGTAGCCTGGATCCGCACGGCCGGTGGTCGGGCGGTGATCGCCCACCCGGCCCGCTACGGACTGACCCGCACCAAGCTCAACCGGCTGGTCGGGGAGCTCAAGGAGGCGGGCGGCGTGGGGATCGAGGTGGTCTCGGGCAGCCACAGCCGCGACGACGTCCTCAATTTCGGGCGTTATGCCCGCGAACGGGGCCTGCTGGCCTCCGCCGGCTCGGACTACCACGGTCCGGAGGCCGGCTGGATGGGGCTCGGGCGGCTGCCGCCGCTGCCGGCGGGATGCACCCCGATCTGGGCCGATTGGGCGATTGCTCGGCACCGTATTCGGGCCTGCGGCTGACCCAGCCCGGACATGGCGCAGTTCTTCCAGATCCATCCCGACAACCCCCAGCCGCGCCTCATCCGGCGGACGGTGGACATCCTGCTCGACGGCGGGGTGATCGTCTACCCGACCGACTCGTCCTATGCCTTGGGCTGCCAAATCGGTGGCAAGGACGCCATGGAGCGCATCCGGCGCATCCGCCACCTCGACGACAAGCACAACTTCACACTCGTCTGCCGCGACCTCTCCGAGATCACCACCTACGCGCGCATCGACAACCAGGCCTTCCGCCTGCTGAAGTCGCTAACCCCGGGCCCGTACACCTTCATTTTCCAAGGCACCAAACAGGTCCCGCGGCGGCTGATGCACCCGCGGCGCAAGACCATCGGCATCCGCGTGCCGGACCATGAGATCAGCCGCGCCCTGCTCGCCGAGCTCGACCAGCCGATCCTCTCCACGACCATGCAGCTCCCCGGCGACGAGCTGTCCCTGACCGACCCCTATGAGATGCGTGAGCTCCTCGACCGCCAGGTGGATCTCGTGATTGACGGCGGCTTCTGCGGCCTGGAGCCGACCACCGTGGTCGATATGACCCAGGAGCCGCCGGCGGTGCTACGCGTCGGCAAGGGCGACGCCGCCCTTTTCGCGGCCTGAGTCTGCCGGGCTGCGGCAGGCCGCGCTGATATACTGCCCCGATGGAATCGCTCACCACGGTCCAGATCCTCGCGGTGCTCGCGCTGCCGGTGCTCTTTGCGATCACGGTCCACGAGGCGGCCCACGGCTGGATGGCGAATCGACTGGGGGACTCGACGGCTCGGCGGCTCGGGCGGGTGACCTTAAACCCGCTGCGCCATATCGACCCGCTGGGGACGGTCGTGGTGCCATTGGTAGTTGCCATACTCAGCCAGCGGTTGCTCGGTGTGCCGCTTCTCTTCGGCTGGGCCAAGCCGGTCCCCATCGACGGGCGCAACCTGCACCACCCGCGCCGCGACATGGCCCTGGTTGCGATCGCCGGCCCGGCCGCCAACCTGGTGATGGCGATCCTCTGGGGGCTGGCGATCCATGTCGGTATCGGGCTCTGGGATCACTCCCAATGGGTCGCCCTGCCGCTGGTCTACATGGGCGCGGCGGGGGTCCTGATTAACGTCATCCTCATGGCGCTCAACCTCTTTCCGCTCTTGCCACTCGACGGCGGGCGGGTGCTGAGCTCGCTCCTGCCGCCCGCCTGGTCGGCCAAGCTTTCGCGCATCGAGCCCTACGGGCTAGTGCTGCTGCTCCTGCTCCTGGTGACCGGCGTCCTCGCCGCCATCCTGATGCCGGTCATTCAGTGGACCATCGCCCTGCTGCCCGGGGCGGAGGTGGTGCGGGAGCTGTTCTTCGTCCGTTAGTGAAGGAAACCCAACCTTGACCTCCGCACCCAATGCCCGCGTCCTCTCCGGCATGCGGCCGACCGGACGCCTGCACCTCGGTCATTACCATGGTGTGCTCAAGAACTGGCTCGAGCTGCAGCATGAGTACGAGTGCTTCTTCTTCGTCGCCGACTGGCATGCACTGACCACCCACTACGACGACCCCAGCCTGATCCCCGACAGCATCTGGGAGATGGTGGTCGACTGGCTGGCGGCTGGGATCAACCCGGGCTCGGCCACCCTGTTTGTGCAGTCGCGCGTCCCCGAGCACGCGGAGCTCCACCTGCTGCTCTCGATGATCACGCCGCTCGGCTGGCTGGAGCGGGTCCCGAGCTACAAGGACCAGCAGGAGCGTCTCAAGGAGAAGGACCTCGCGACCTACGGCTTCCTTGGCTATCCGCTCCTGCAGAGCGCCGACATCCTGATGTACAAGGCGGGGCTGGTCCCGGTCGGCGAGGACCAGGTCGCCCATGTCGAGCTCACCCGCGAGATCGCGCGGCGCTTCAACCACATCTACGGGCGCGAGCCGGGCTTCGAGGAGAAGGCCGAGCAGGCCAAGCGCAAGATGGGCAAGAAGAATGCCCAGCTCTTCGACCGCCTGCGCAAGCGCTACATGGAGCAGGGCGACCAGGAGGCCCTGGACGTCGCCCATGCCCTGCTCGAGTCCCAGGGCAACATCACCATGGGCGACCGCGAGCGCCTCATGGGCTACTTGGAGGGCGGGGGGCGCATCATCCTGCCGGAGCCCCAGCCACTGCTCACCAAGGCATCGAAGATGCCGGGCCTCGACGGGCTGAAGATGTCCAAGTCCTACGGGAACACCATTGCCCTGCGCGACGACCCGGCGCAGGTCGAGAAGGCCCTGCGCACCATGCCGACCGACCCCGCGCGGGTGCGCCGCACCGATCCCGGCGACCCCGCCAAGTGCCCGGTCTGGCAGTTCCACCAGGTCTACTCGGACGCGCCGACCCAGGCCTGGGTACAGGAGGGCTGCCGCAGCGCCGGTATCGGCTGCATCCAGTGCAAGCAGCCGGTGATCGACGCCGTGCTCGCGGAGCTGAAGCCCATTCAGGAGCGCGCCCGCGAGCTCGACGAGCAGCCCGAGCTGGTCCGAACAGTGATCAACGAGGGCTGCGAGGCGGCGCGGGACGTCGCCCGCGAGACCATGGACGAGGTCCGTCACGCCATGTCCCTGGTGCTCCGTTGAGCGCCGAGGTCCTCGCCGACGCCCCAGCCCTGGCGCCCGCGCACCCGGCGCAGCAGGAGCTGCCCTTCGCCATCGTCCAGGGGACGCCGCTGCTGGCGCTGCCCGAAGACCTCTACATCCCGCCCGATGCCCTGGAGGTCTTCCTCGATGCCTTCGAGGGGCCGCTCGACCTGCTCCTGTATCTCATCAAGCGGCAGAACCTCGACATCCTCGACATCCCGATCGCCGAGATCACCGACCAGTACATGGAGTACGTCGAGCTGATGAAGGATCTGCGCCTGGAGCTGGCCGCCGAGTATCTGGTCATGGCCGCCATGCTCGCCGAGATCAAGTCGCGCATGCTCCTGCCGCGGCCGTCCGAGGCGCCCGAGGAGGAGGACCCGCGCGCCGAGCTGGTGCGCCGGCTACAGGAATACGAGCGCTTCAAGCGCGCGGCCGAGGACCTCGATGCCCTCCCACGCCTGGAGCGCGACCTGTTCGCGACCCAGGTCGAGGTGCCCCCCGGTCATGTGCGCCGGCTCCCGCCGGAGGTGGACCTGCGCGAGGTGCTGCTCGCGCTGCGCGGAGTGCTGGCGCGCGCCGATCTCTTCACCAGCCACCGCGTCGCGCGCGAGGCCCTGTCGCTGCGCGAGCGGATGTCGCTGGTCCTCGACCGTGTGCGCTCCGCCGGGGGCTTCGTCGACTTCGTCCGACTCTTCGAGCTTCACGAGGGGCGGGCGGGCGTGGTCGTCACCTTCCTTGCCCTGCTGGAGCTGATCCGAGGGGCCTCGCTGGAGCTGGTCCAGACCGAGCCCTTCGCGCCGATCCACGTGCGTCTGCGGGGCGCGACCGAATGAGCTCGACGCTCGCGCAGATCGTCGAGGCTGCCCTGCTCGCCGCGGGCGGGCCGCTCACCGCGGACGAGATCCTCGCGCTCTTCGCCCCCGAGGAGCGCCCCGAGCGCCAGGCGGTGCTCGAGGCGGTCGCGGCCTTGGGCCAATCCTACGCGGGGCGTGGGATCGAGCTGGTCGAGGTCGCCGGCGGCTACCGCGTGCAGGTCCGGCGCGAGATCGCCCCCTGGGTCGGGCGGCTGTGGGAAGAGAAGCCCGCGCGCTACTCCCGTGCCCTGCTGGAGACCCTGGCGCTCATCGCTTACCGCCAGCCGATCACCCGCGGCGAGATCGAAGACATCCGCGGGGTGGCCGTGAGCACCCACATCATCAAGACCCTGACCGAGCGCGAGTGGGTGCGCATCGTCGGCCACCGCGACGTGCCCGGGCGCCCGGCGCTCTTCGCCACGACCCGCAAGTTCCTCGATTACTTTGGACTGCGGTCGCTCAACGACCTGCCGACCCTGGCCGAGCTCCGCGACCCCGAGTTTCTCGGTGGGGATCTCGAGCTGGAGGAGCCGGACCAGCCGTCCCTGGGGCCGGTCGTCGTCAGCGCCGGGCGCCCCGGCGAGGGGGTCCAGGATGCCTGAGCGCCGCCGCGGTCCGCCGCAGCGCCGGCCGCCCGCCGCACCGCCCGAGGATGCGGTGCGGCTGCAGAAGGCCCTGGCCGACGCCGGGCTCGGGTCGCGCCGGGAGATCGAGGGCTGGATCAGCGCCGGCCGGGTACGGATCAACGGGGTCATTGCCAAGCTCGGCGACCGGGTGACCACGGCCGACCGCGTCCAGATCGACGGCCGGCCGGTCGAGCGGCGCGCCGCGCGCCTCGCGCCGCTGCGGGTCATCGCCTACAACAAGCCGGAGGGCGAGGTCGTCACCCGCGACGACCCCGAGGGGCGCCCCAACGTCTTCGCCCGCCTGCCGCGGCTCAAGGCGGGGCGCTGGATCGCCGTCGGCCGGCTCGACCTCAACACCTCCGGGCTCCTCCTGCTGACCAACCAGGGCGAGCTCGCCAACCGCCTGATGCACCCCTCGCGCGAGGTGGAGCGCGAGTATGCCGTGCGCATCCTGGGCGAGGTCCCGCCCGCGACCCTGCAGCGGCTGGTCGATGGCATCGAGCTCGACGACGGTCCGGCGCGCTTCGAGCGCATCGTCGAGGCGGGCGGGGAGGGCGCCAACCGCTGGTATCAGGTGAGCCTGCGCGAGGGCCGCAACCGCGAGGTCCGCCGCCTGTGGGAGGCGGCCGGCTGTCAGGTCAGCCGGCTGATCCGCATTCGCTACGGCAACGTCGGCCTGGGGCCAAGGCTCTTCACCGGCCACTGGCGCGAGCTCGACGAGGCGGAGATCGCCGGGTTGCTCGCCCTCGCGGGTCTCGCCGGCCGGCCGCGACCGGGCGGCCCTCGGGTCCCCGCACGCGGTCCCGGCGCTGCGGGACCTCGACCGAAGGCGCTGGGTCCGGCCCCGGCGGCTTCCAAGGTCGGCAAGCCGGGATCCCGCGGGCCGCGCCCGGCGGCGCCTGGGCGTCGAGCGCCCCGCAAAGGCGGAGACCTCGGGGATTGACCGGGAAAGGACCATGTCTTCGCAGCGCGAGGGCTCAGACCCGCGACGCGCTGCCGTCGCCGCGACCTCAGGCGGGAATGCGCGTGTCTCCATGGTTTCTAAGTTGACACACCGCTCGACGCCCAGCCGCCTGGAGCTCATCGTGCTCCTGGTGCTCGGCCTGGGTCTGGTGGTTTGGGCCCTGCTCCCCGTGATCGAGCAGTCCCAGGCCTATCACCAGTTCGCAGACCGACGCTGGTGGCTGGCGGTCCCGAATGCCGCCGATGTCCTCTCCAACCTGGCCTTCGTCCTCGTCGGGCTGCTCGGTCTCTGGCGGCTGGGCGGCGCCGGCCGGTCACTCGACCCCGTGGTGCGGGCGAGCCTGCTGGCCTTCTTTCTCGGGCTGCTGCTCACGGGGTTCGGCTCTGGTTACTACCACTGGGCGCCCAGCGACTGGACCCTGGTGCTCGACCGTCTGCCGATGACCATCGCCTTCGCCGGTGTCTTCGGGGCCCTGCTGGCCGAGCGCGTCAGCACCCGCAGCGGTGCCCTCGTGCTTGGGCTGATGCTCCTCCTCGGGCCATTCAGCGTGCTCCACTGGTTGTGGACCGGCGATCTCGCCCTGTATGTGGTGATCCAGTTCGGCGGCATTGCAGCCCTGATCGCGCTGCTCCTCGCCACGCCAAAGGGGCAGGACTCACTGCCCTGGTGGCCGCTCTTGCTCTGGTACGGCGTGGCCAAGGTCGCGGAGGCGGCAGACCAACTGGTCTGGGCGGCGAGCGGGGAGCTGCTCGCCGGTCATGCCCTCAAGCACATCGCCGCTGCGGTGGGCGGGCTGATCATCGCCCTTGCCCTGGGAGCCAGGGCCAAGGCGCGTTGAGCGCGGTCGGCCAGATCCGCAGGGCGGGGGCGGAGGGAGAGGCCAGCGATTCTGCTAGAATCGCGGCCCCGAAATCCCGCGAGCCCCGCCTACCGCCATGACCGTCCGCACCCGGTTTGCGCCGTCTCCCACCGGCTACCTCCACGTCGGGGGGGCGCGCACCGCGCTCTTCTCCTACCTCTTCGCGCGCCGGCATGGCGGGACTTTCATCCTGCGCATCGAGGACACGGACCTGGAGCGTTCCACGGCGGAGTCGGTCAACGCGATCCTGGAGGGGATGACCTGGCTCGGGCTCGCCTACGACGAGGGGCCCTTCTACCAGACCCAGCGCTTCGACCGGTACAACGCGGTGATCGACGAGCTGATCGCCAAGGGCGCGGCCTACCGTTGCGACTGTCCCAAGGAGCGTCTGGAGGCCCTGCGCGACGAGCAGATGGCCAAGCGCATCAAGCCGCGCTACGACGGCCACTGCCGCCACCGCAATCTTGGCCCTGAGACGACCCATGTGGTGCGCTTCCGCAACCCGGACGACGGGGAGGTGGTGGTCGATGACCTCATCCGCGGGCGGGTGGTGTTCAGCAACCAGGAGCTCGACGACCTCATCATCCGCCGCAGCGACGGGGCGCCGACCTACAATCTCACGGTGGTCGTCGACGACTGGGACATGGGCATCACCCATGTCATCCGCGGCGACGATCACGTCAATAACACCCCGCGCCAGATCAACATCCTGCGCGCACTCGGGGTGGAGCCGCCGCGTTATGCGCACGTCCCGATGATCCTCGGGACGGACGGCTCGCGCCTGTCCAAGCGCCACGGGGCGGTCAGCGTGGTCGCCTACCGCGACCAGGGCTATCTGCCGGAGGCCCTGCTCAACTATCTGGTGCGGCTCGGCTGGTCGCACGGCGACCAGGAGATCTTCTCGCTGGATGAGATGATCGAGCTCTTCGATATCTCCGAGGTCAACAGGGCCGCGGCGATCTTCAACACCGACAAGCTCCAGTGGCTCAACCAGCACTACCTGCAGCACGCCGACCCCAAGCGCATTGCGCATCTCTTGAGCCCGCACCTCGGGCGGCTCGGCATTGACCCAGCCACCGGCCCGGACCTCGCCGCCGTGGTCCAGGTCCAGGCGGCCCGCGCCAAGACCCTGGTCGAGCTCGCCGAGATCAGTGCCTTCGTCTACCAGGACTTCGCGGACTACGAGGAGCAGTCGGCCCGCAAGCACCTGCGGGCCGAGGCCGCCGAGCCGCTGACCCGTTTGCGCGACGGCTTCGAACTGCTGGCGCTGGAGGACTGGGTGCCCGAGACCCTGCACCGCGTAGTCGAGCGCGTCGCCGAGGACCTTGGGCTCAAGCTCGGCAAGGTCGCCCAGCCGCTCAGGGTGGCGGTCGTCGGGCGGGCGGCCTCCCCCGGCATCGACCAGACCCTCTGGCTGGTCGGCAAGGACGCGACGCTCCGGCGCATCGACCGGGCGCTCGGCCATATCCGCGCGCTGGGCGCCAGCGGCTGAGCGAGCGGGCCCGAAACGCGCGGACGCGGAAGGCAGGGCTCCCCGTCCAGCGCGCAAGGCGCCACCGACCATTCGTCATCGACTTCCAACAGGAGCACGGCTCATGAAAGACATCGTTTGGGACAAGACGCTCAGTGTCGACGTGCCCGAGATCGACGAAGACCACCGGCGGCTGGTCGATCTGTTCAACATCCTCAACCGCTCGGTCGAGCAGGGCGATTCGGCCGACTACATCGAGGCGGTGATGGACGAGCTGATCGCCTGCACCGTCTGGCATTTCAGGCATGAGGAGCGGCTGATGCTCAAGTACGCCTACCCGGGCGCCGGCGATCACAAGGCCGAGCACGAGGAGCTGATCGCCAGCGCCAAGGCGCTGCAACAGAAGCTGCTCAACGAGGGGCGGACCGTCGTGGGCGAGGACCTCCAGTTCCTGGAGCATTGGCTGACCGGCCATATCCTGGGAACCGACAAGGACCTGGGCGCCTATCTCTGCGAACGGATGTAGCCGCGCGCGGCCAAGCACCCGCGGCCGTGCCGTCAGGGGATCGGTCCGGCCTCCCGCACGGGCAAGATCCAATAGTGCAGCCCTGCCCCGCGGAGATCGCGGCGCAGGCGTCCGACGAGGGCGTCGACGGCCTCGCGCGGGGCGTGCAGGTGGAACATCACCTGCTGCCGGCGGCCGGTGACCTGCTCGGCGAGGGAGAGACGCCCAAAGGCTGGGCTGCCCTCGATGCGCTGCAGGCTGAAACCGCGGAAGTCATCCTGGGCGAGCAGGAAATCGACGAGGGCCTCCTCGAGCCCCGGCGGGGCGATCAGCACCAGCAGCTCTTGCTCAGACATGGGCGGGCTCCGCGCTGGCCGCGGCAGACACCATGCGCGGGGCGCCGGGGTCGCCAAAGCGGCGGTAGAGGATCGGCAGCATCAGCAGGGTGAGCAGGGTCGAGCTCAGCAGCCCGCCGATCACCACGATCGCCAGCGGGCGCTGGATCTCTGACCCCGGGCCGCTGGCGAAGAGGAGCGGCACCAGGCCGAAGGCAGCGATGCTCGCGGTCATCATCACCGGGCGCAGGCGCCGTCTGGCCCCCTCGGTGACGACCTCGTCGAGCGGCAACCCGAGGGCACGGAGCTGGTTGAAGTAGGTCACCATCACTACCCCATTCAGCACCGCGATGCCGAGCAGGGCGATAAACCCCACCGAGGCCGGAACCGAGAGATACTCGCCGGAGAGCCACAGGGCGAAGACCCCGCCGATCAGGGCGAAGGGGATGTTGAGGAGGATGAGCCCCGCCTGCTTGAGCGAGCGGAAGGTGCTGAAGAGCAGCAGAAAGATCAGCCCGATCGCCACCGGCACCACGATCGCGAGGCGGGTGGCCGCACGCTGCTGGTTCTCGAACTGGCCGCCCCACTGGAGGGAATAGCCGGGGGGCAGCTCGACGCGCTCGGCGACCAGTGCCCTGGCCTCCTCGACGAAGCCCACCAGGTCCCGCCCGCGCACGTTGGCGATGACCACCGCCAGGCGGTTGCCCTGCTCGCGCCCGACCTGTACCGGCCCGCTCACGCGCGTGACCTTCGCCACCGAGGAGAGGGGCACCAGCCGCCCGTCGGGCAGGGTGAGGCGCAGGTTCTCGAAGTCGGCCGGCGAGCTGCGCAGACCCTCCGCCCCGCGGATCAGGAGCGGGGTGCGGCGGGTGCCCTCGTAGACCATGCCCACCGAGCTCCCCTCGAGCTGGGTGCGCAGGACCTCGCCGATCTCGTCGACCGAGAGTCCCAGGCGGCCGAGTGCCAGCCGGTCCAGCTCGACCTTGAGGTACTGAACCCCCTCGTTCTCGGTGAACCAGACGTCCTCGCTCCCGGCGATCCCCTCGACCAGGCCGGCGATCTGCGAGGCCTTGTCGTTGAGCACCCCGAGGTCGCTGCCGAAGAGCTTGATCGCGACATCTCCGCGCACCCCGGTGAGCATCTCCGAGACGCGCATCTCGATCGGCTGGGTGAACCCGTAGGCGATCCCGGCGAAGCCGTCGAGCTCGGCGCGCATGGCGTCGAGGAGCTCCTCCTTGCCCGCGAAGCGCCAGGCCTCGCGGGGCTTGAGGACCAGGAAGGTGTCGCTCTGGTTGAGCCCCATCGGGTCCATGCCGAGCTCGTCGGAGCCGGTCCGGGCCACGATGCCGGCGATCTCCGGGACCCGCTCCATCAGGGTGCGCTGCACGCGCAGATCGAGCCCCAGGGACTCCTCCAGGCTGATCGAGGGCAGCTTCTCCAACTGCACGATCACGTTGCCCTCGTCCATGGTCGGCATGAAGGTCTTGCCGATCTGGGTGAACACCAGCCCGGTCGCGGCGAGCAGGAGCAGGGCCGCGGCGACCACCCAGCCGCCGTGGCGGAGCGACCAGGCGAGCGCCGGCCCGTAGGCCCGGTGCAGGAGGCGCACCAGGAGCGGCTCCTGGTGGCTCACCTGGCGGATGAGAAAGGAGGCGAGCACCGGGATCACGGTGAGCGAGAGCACGAGCGAGGCGCCCAGCGCAAAGACGATGGTGAGCGCGACCGGGATGAAGAGCTTGCCCTCCAGCCCCTGCAGGGTCAGCAGCGGCAGGAAGACGATGATGATGATCAGGATCCCCGAGGTGACCGGCAGCGAGACCTCGCGCACCGCCCGATAGATGAGGTGCAGGCGCGGCAGGCGCTCGCCGCCGGCGGCGAGCCGGGCGACGATGTTCTCGACCACCACCACCGCGGCATCGACCAGCATGCCGATGGCGATGGCCAGCCCGCCGAGGCTCATCAGGTTGGCCGAGAGCCCGAAGGCGCGCATCAGCATGAAGGTCGCAAGCGCCGCGAGCGGCAGGATCACGGCGACCGTGAGCGCCGCGCGCAGGTTGCCGAGGAGGAGCACCAGGAGGATGAGCACCAGCACCACCGCCTCCCCAAGGGCCTTGGAGACCGTGTGCACCGCGCGGTCGACCAGGTCGCCGCGGTTGTAGAAGACCTCGACCTTGACGCCCTCCGGCAGGGTGGGGGCGAGTGAGTCGAGGCGCTCGCGCACCCCGTCGACCACCTGCCTGGCGTTGGCCCCGCGCAGCCCCAGCACCAGGCCTTCGACCGCCTCGCCGGCGCCGTCGCGGGTGACCGCGCCGTAGCGGGTGAGCGCGCCGATGCGGACCTCGGCGACGTCGCCCACCCGCACCGGGACGCCGCCCGAGCTGCCGACGACCACCGCGCGCAGATCCTCCAGCGACTGGATGCTGCCCTCCGAGCGCACCACCAGGGTCTCCTCGCCGTCCACCAAGCGACCGGCGCCGGCGTTGCGGTTGTTGGCCTCGAGCGCCGAGCGCAGGGCGGCGAGGCTCAGGCCGCGGGCGTTCATGCGCGCGTTGTCCGGCACCACCTCGAAGCCGCGCACCAGCCCGCCCAGGGCATTGACGTCGGCGACCCCGGGCACGGTGCGCAGCGCCGGGCGGATCACCCAGTCGAGCAGGCTGCGTCGCTCCATCAGGCTGAGATCCCCGCCGCTCAGGGTGAACATGAACATCTCCCCGAGCGGGGTCGTCATCGGCGCGATTCCGCCGCTCACGCCGGCGGGGAGCTCACCCCAGATCCCGGCGAGGCGCTCGGCGACCTGCTGGCGCGCCCAGTAGACGTCGGTGCCCTCGGCGAAGTCGACGGTGATGTCGGTCAGGCCGTACTTGGCCATGGAGCGCAGCATCACCTGATTGGGGATGCCGAGCATCTCGACCTCCACCGGTGCGGTGATCCGCGCCTCGACCTCCTCCGGGGTCATCCCCGGCGCCTTGATCACCATCTTGACCTGGGGCGAGGAGACGTCGGGAAAGGCGTCGATGGGCAGACCGCGGAAGGCGATCCCGCCGGCGGCGGCGAGCACCGCGACCAAGAGCAGCATGAACAGCCGCTGGCGGAGCGAGAGCTGGATGAGCCGGTCGATCATTCACTCGCCCCCGTCGCGGCCGGTCCAGGCCGCCTTCAAGGCGGCGATGCCGCTCGCCGCGACCCGGGCGTCGGGCGCCAACCCGCCGGTGACCACGCTGTAGCCGTCCTCACGCCCGAGCACCAGGACGCTGACCGGCGCGAAGCCCGCCGGCTCCTGGACGAAGACCATATCGGCGTCGCCGATGCGCGTGATCGAGCCGGAGGGCAAGCGGAACTGCGGCTTGGCGCTTGCAAGCCGCAAGCGCACCTCGACGAACTGCCCGGGGCGCAGGCAGTCGCCCGAGTCCTTGACCTCCGAGCGCACCATCACGGTCTGGTTGGTCGGGTCGACGTTGCGCCCGATCAGGCTCACCTGGGCCGAGCCCCGCGGGCAGGGCAGCTCCACCTGGCTGCCCTCGCTGACCCCCGCGAGCCGATCGATCGGTGTGTCGATCTCAAGCCAGAGCGGCTCCATGCGGGCGATGCGGTAGAGCGGCTGCGACTCGGCCACCCGCTCCCCCAGCACGGCCTGCGCCTCGACCACCACGCCGGCGATCGGTGAGCGCACCGGCAGCGTGGTCGAGAGCTTGCGGCTCGCCTCCAGCTCCGCCACCTCCGGCTCGCTCATCCCCGCGAGCAGGAGCACCTGGCGGCGCTCGTCGACCAGGGCCGCGGCCTCCTCATGTCGGCTGCGGGTCTCCAGCAGCCGCCGCTCGGCGATGATGCCCTCCTTGTTGAGCTGCGCGTCGCGCTCGAGCTCGGAGCGGGCGAGGCGCAGTTGGGTGGCCGCCTGCAGCAGCTCGCGCTGCAGGACGACCAGGTCCGGACTCTCGATGCGGGCGAGGATCTGGCGCTCGCCGACGCTGTCGCCCAGCGCGGCCTCCAGCCCCGTCACCAGTCCGCCGCGCGGGGCGGCGACCACCCGCGCCTGCTGCGGCGGGATCACCACCCGGGCGGGCAGACGGTCGGTGGCGTAGGCGCTCACCGCCTCGATGGGGACCAGCGTGATGCCGAGCCGTGCCGCCTGCTCGTCGCTGATGGCAATCTCGTGGGCGGCCTGGGTGCTGGCCGCGAGCAGGGCGAGCGGGAGGACGAGAAGGCTTAGGGTGCGGGGACTCATGGCAGCACTCCGGCGGCTTGGTTGTAGCGGGCGACGGCGCGCCGGCGCAGGGTCTCGGTCTGGGCGGAGGCGCGCTCGGCGGCAAAGGCGAGTGCCTGCACCCGCTGCAGGGTGCTGAGGTCGGACTCGCCGAGGTCGAAGGCGCGCCGGGCGAGGCGCAGGTTCTCAGCCGCGATCCGGCCCTGCTCGCGGGCGAGGCCGAGTCGCCGCTCCAGGCTGGCGAGCTCCTCCGCGGCTCCCGCCAGCTCGGCGCCGAGCTGGCGCTCGACCTTGAGCCGCTCGGCCTGGGCCTCGGCGAGCTCACGCCCGGCGCTCGCCACCGCAGGCTTCGCGGCGGGACCGAGGTCGAAGGGGACGCGCACGGCGAGCTGGAGGCTGTTGTCGTAGTCCTCACCGCGTCCGCCGCGCTCGCGCTTGCCCCCGATCGAGAGCTGCGGGCTGCCGCCGGCGGCGCGCTCGGCGACCCGCAGCCCGGCGCGCGCGGTCTCCATCGTGGCATCGGCGGCGGAGAGCAGCGGGTGCCCCGGCGCTAACTCGGTGAGGGGGCTGCGGGTCTCGGCGGCGTCCGCGGGCAGCTCGCCGAAGCCGGTCAGGGTCTGGTAGCGCAGCATTGCCTGGGCCGCCTCGGCCTGCGCCTGGATCAGCGCGGTCTCGCGGCGCAGGGCCTCCTCGCGCGCGAGCAGCCGGTCGGACTCCGCGAGCTCGCCGGCGTCGACCCGGCGGCCGACGTCCCGCTCCAGGGCGCGGGCGGTCTCCAGCTCCCGCCCCGCGAGCTGGACCTCGCTCTGCCGGTAGGCGGCCTCCCAGACCGCCTCGCGGACCTGGCCGGCGACCCGCAGGCCGAGCGCCTGGCGCGTGCGGTCGAGCCCCTCGGCCCGCCGATCCGCGGCCTGCCGCTCGGCGGCACGCTCGCCGGGTCGCCAGAGCGGCAGCTCCAGCCCGAGCTCGATCTCTTGCACCCCGTCGCCACCGGCGCTGTCGGATCGATAGAGCCCGCCCACGGCCGGGGGGCCCGAGAGCAGCCCGCGAGCGCGTGCCGCGAAGGCGGCGACCTCGGCCTTGCGGGCCGTCTGCGCGGTCTGCTCCGGTGCCCGTGCGAGCGCCTGCTGGAAGGCCTCGTGCAGAGTCGCGGGCCGGCCGCTGAACGGCCCATCCGCGCCCCAGAGGGCAGCGGACGAGGCGGCGGCGAACAGCGCCAGGCCGAGAAGTCGGGCGAGTCGAAGGGTGTTGGACAAACGGTTGCTCCTTCCGCTGCCAGGGCGGCGCGGGAGTGCGGTGCCTCCTGGCCGGGGCAAGTCGGTGCTAAGGCCTTCAGCTTGACAAGGCAAGCTGACACCAAGCTGAAAACGCCCGGGCGAGCGGTCCGTCTGTGCGATTCGTTCCGCGCGGGCGGTTGGTTATGATGGGTCATCGCGATCCTTGGGAGCCAGCCTCATGCTCGTCCTGCCCGGCGCCCCCGCGCTGTCCGAGTTCCGTCTACGCAAGCTCGAGGGGCGGCTCGCCGCCGTGCTGGGGCAGCGCCCCAGGGTGCAGGCGGAGCTGGTCCACTTCGCCGACCTGGAGCAGTCACTCTACGCGGCCGAGCGGGCGGTGCTGGAGCGCCTGCTGCGCTACGGGCCCCAGCGCCCGCCCGAGTCACCGGTCGGCGAGCTGGTGCTGGTGGTGCCGCGCCCGGGGACGATCTCGCCCTGGTCGTCCAAGGCGACCGACATCGCTCACAACTGCGGGCTCGGCAAGATCCGCCGGCTGGAGCGGGGCATCGCCTACTATCTCGACGGTCTCGCGGGGACACCCGGCGACGGCCAGGTGCGCGCGGCGGCCGCCCTGTTGCACGACCGCATGACCCAGATCGCGCTGTTCGACCTGGAGGACGCCGACCGCCTCTTCCGTCAGGCCGAGCCGCGCCCGCTCACCCGCGTCGACGTGCTCCAAGGCGGCCGTCCGGCCCTGGAGCAGGCCAACGCCGAGCTCGGACTTGCCCTCTCGGCGGACGAGATCGACTACCTGGTCGAGAGCTTCACCGCGCTGCGGCGCAACCCGACCGACGTCGAGCTGATGATGTTCGCCCAGGCGAACTCCGAGCACTGCCGGCACAAGATCTTCAACGCCGACTGGGTGATCGACGGGGAGGCCCAGCGCCACTCGCTGTTCCAGATGATCCGCCACACCACCGAGTGCGCCCCGCAAGGGGTACTCTCCGCCTACCGCGACAACGCCGCGGTGATCGAGGGCTGGGACGGGAGGCGCTTCCTGCCTGCTCCGGGCGACGGCGTTTACGGCGAGCACGACGAGGCGATCCACCTCTTGATGAAGGTGGAGACCCACAACCACCCCACCGCGATCGCCCCCGACCCCGGTGCCGCCACTGGCTCGGGCGGTGAGATCCGCGACGAGGGCGCCACCGGTCGCGGGGCCAAGCCCAAGGCGGGGCTCACCGGCTTCTCGGTCTCCAACCTGCGCCTCCCCGGGCGCGAGCAGCCCTGGGAGCGCGACTTCGGCCGACCGGGGCGGATCGTCTCCGCCCTCGACATCATGCTCGATGGCCCCATCGGTGCCGCGGCCTTCAACAACGAGTTCGGCCGACCCAACCTGGCGGGCTACTTCCGCACCTTCGAGGCCGAGGTCCCCGGACCCAAGGGGACGGAGCTGCGCGGCTATCACAAGCCGATCATGCTCGCGGGCGGTCTTGGCAACATCCGCGGCGAGCACGTCGCCAAGCGCCGCTTCCCGCCTGGGACGCCGCTCGTCGTCCTCGGCGGTCCGGCGATGCTCATCGGCCTGGGCGGCGGGGCGGCCTCCAGCATGGCCTCGGGCAGCTCGGCGGAGGACCTGGACTTCGCCTCGGTGCAGCGCGCCAACCCCGAGATGCAGCGCCGCTGCCAGGAAGTGATCGACCGCTGCTGGGCCCAGGGCGAGGACAACCCGATCCTCTTCATTCACGACGTGGGCGCCGGCGGGCTCTCCAACGCCCTGCCGGAGCTGGTGCACGACGCCGCGCGCGGCGGGCGCTTTGAGCTCCGCGCCGTGCCCAACAACGACCCCGGGATGTCGCCGATGGAGATCTGGTGCAACGAGTCGCAGGAGCGCTATGTGCTCGCCGTCGCCGCCGAGCGGCTGGAGGAGTTCCGCGCGCTCTGCGAGCGTGAGCGCTGCCCCTATGCCGTGGTCGGGGAGGCGACCGAGGACGAGCACCTGCTGCTCGGAGACGCCCACTTCGGCGACACGCCGATCGACATGCCTATGCCGCTCCTCTTCGGCAAGCCGCCGCGGATGCTGCGCGAGGTCAAGCGAGCGCCGTTCCATAAGCCGCCGCTCGACTTGAGCGGCATCGATCTGGCCGAGGCCGCCCGCCGGGTGCTGCGCCTGCCAACGGTCGCGAACAAGACCTTCCTGATCACAATCGGGGATCGCAGCATCACGGGGCTCGTGTCCCGTGATCAGATGGTCGGGCCCTGGCAGGTCCCGGTCGCCGACGTCGCCGTCACGCTGACCGATTATAGCGGCGAGACCGGTGAGGCCATGGCGATGGGCGAGCGCACCCCGCTCGCGCTGATCGATGCCCCGGCGTCAGGGCGCATGGCCGTCGGCGAGGCGATTACCAACATCGCCGCGGCCCCGATCGAGTCGCTCGGTGATATCAGGCTCTCGGCCAACTGGATGGCCGCCGCCGGCCACCCTGGCGAGGACGTGCACCTCTACGACACCGTGCGCGCCGTCGGGCTGGAGCTCTGCCCGGCGCTCGGCATCGCCATCCCGGTCGGCAAGGACTCGATGAGCATGAAGACGGTATGGAATGACGCCGAGGGGCTGCGCCGCGAGATGGCCGCGCCGCTCTCGTTGATCGTCTCCGCCTTCGCGCCGGTCCCCGCGGTTCGAGCGACGCTGACGCCGCAGTTGCGCACGGATCTCGGCGACAGTGATCTCATCCTGATCGACCTCGGCGAGGGCCGCAACCGTCTGGGCGGCTCCTGCCTGGCGCAGGTCTACGGTCAGCTCGGCGATACGGGACCGGACCTGGATGATCCCGGCCTGCTCCGGCGCTTTTTCGCCGCCGTGCAGGAGCTGAACCGCGAGGACCTGATCCTCGCCTACCACGACCGCTCCGACGGCGGGTTGTTCGTCACCCTCTGCGAGATGGCCTTTGCCGGTCGCTGCGGGCTTGCGGTTGACCTCGACGGGCTCGGCGAGGACCCGCTCGCCGTACTCTTCAGCGAGGAGCTCGGCGCCGTCATCCAGGTGCTCCACCCCGACACCGACGATGCCTTGAAGCTGTTGGACGACCACGGCCTCGGCCGCTGCTGCCAGGTGATCGGCACCATCGCCGATGACGACCACATCCGGCTGCGCCGGCGCGGGCGGGCGCTACTCGATGTCCCGCGGGCCGAGCTGCAGCAGGTCTGGTCGGAGACCACGCTGGTGATGCAGTCGCTGCGCGACAACCCCGAGTGCGCCGAGGAGGAGCATGCGCGGATCAGCGATTTCGCGGACCCCGGTCTCAACGCGGAGCTGACCTTCGACCCCGAGGAGGACCCAGGGGTCGCCTACATCCTGCGCGGGGCGCGACCGCCGATCGCGATCCTGCGCGAGCAGGGTGTCAACGGCCAGATCGAGATGGCCGCCGCCTTTCACCGCGCGGGGTTCGAGTGCGTCGACGTGCACATGTCCGACATCATCAGCGGGCGCGTGCGCCTGGAGCGTTTCCGCGGGCTCGCGGCCTGCGGCGGCTTCTCTTACGGCGACGTGCTCGGGGCCGGCGAGGGCTGGGCCAAGTCGATCCTCTTCAACCCCCGGGCGCGCGACGAGCTCGCCGCCTTCTTCGAGCGCCCCGACACCTTTGCCCTGGGGGTGTGCAACGGCTGCCAGATGCTCTCCAACCTCCACGAGCTG
>JALOTB010000144.1 GCA_025458165.1 Chromatiaceae bacterium
GGGACACCCGGCGGGCGGGCGAGGCCGCCGCCGAGCTGCAGCCAGTGCTCGGGGAAGACGTCCCCGTCGGCCAACAGCACGGCGCGCTCGACCACGTTGCGCAGCTCGCGCACGTTGCCCGGCCAATCGTATCCGCGCATCTTGCGATAGACCTGCTCCGGGATCAGCCGCACGCGCCGGTCGGCCACCGCGTTGAACTTCGCCACCATCAGCGGCACCAGGTCCTCGAGGTCCTCCAGTCGCTCGCGCAGCGGC
Organism: Chromatiaceae bacterium; assembly: GCA_025458165.1. Taxonomy (GTDB): domain Bacteria; phylum Pseudomonadota; class Gammaproteobacteria; order Chromatiales; family Chromatiaceae; genus JALOTB01. The sequence goes on from JALOTB010000144.1 coordinate 256, forward strand.
GGCAGGTCCAGACGGAAAACACTCAGGCGGTGGTAGAGGTCGCCACGTCGACCTTCACCGCCTTCTCCCCGCCGAGGCGCCGCAGCGAGCGGTCTTCGATGGACGTGAGCAGCTTCGACTGCAGGTCGAGGTCCATCTCGCCGATCTCGTCGAGAAAGAGGGTGCCCCCGTCGGCCTGCTCCAGGTAGCCGCGGTGCCGCCCCTTGGCGCCGGTGAAGGCTCCCGCCTCGTGGCCGAAGAGCTCGGACTCGAGCAGGTCCCGCGGCAGCGCGGCGCAGTTGACCTCGATCATCGGCCCGCTCGCGCGCGGCCCGGAGTGGTGGAGGATGCGGGCCACCAGGCCTTTCCCAGTGCCGGTCTCGCCGCTGATGATCAGGGCGCTGAAGGGGACTTCCACGAGCCGGGAAAGGAGCCGGCGCACGCCCTGCGCGGCCTCGCTTCTGCCGATGAAGGCCGCCGGCAGATAGCGCCGGCTGCCGGCCTCGCGCTGGTCGCGGAGCTGCCACTGGGCCCGGGCGCTGCGGCGCGCGCCGTTGAGGATCGCCCCCAGGCGCTCCACGCTGCAGGGCTTCTCCAGGAAGTCGTAGGCCCCCAGCCGCAAGGCACGCACCGACTCCGGCACGCCGCCGTAGCCGGTGAGCAGGACCCATTCCCCAGTCTGCCCGTGCTGGCGCACGGTCTCCAACAGGTCGAGCGAGTTGCCGTCGGGCAGCGTCATGTCGGCCAGCGTGACCAGTGGCTCATAGCCCTGGTCGATCAGTTTGTGACGGGCCTGTCTGAGATCCGCGGCCTGCTCCACCTCCCAGTCCTGCTTGCGGAAGTGCCGGGCCAGCTCCTCGCGCAGCAGCCGTTCGTCTTCGATGATCAGCAGTGAGTCAGCCATGATTCGGTACCTGAGGGATGATCAGAAGCGCCTGAGCGCCGCCGCCGGGCGGGTTCTCCAGCACTAGCCGTCCCCCCAAATGGTCCGCGTAACGGCGCACGATGGCCAGCCCCAAACCGCCGGCGCGCCGGCTCCAGGGGGCGGAGCCGCTGCTTGCGGCCCGTAGCTGCTCGCTCGGGAACCCAGGGCCCTCGTCCCTCACGGCGATCACGAGCTCCCCGCTCCGCGCCTCGGCGCTCACTCGAATACGCTTCCCGGCGCCCGAGCGCTGCGCCTGGGCCGCGTTCATCAAGAGCTTCATCAAGGCGTGGCCGGTGCCCGCCTTGGGGAGACGCCAATGCAGATCCGGGGGCACGGCGTTCTCGAGCACCACGCCCTCGGCGTCGGCCTGATGCCCGAACAGTCGGAAAAGGTCATCCACCAGCGTTCGCAACAGGGTCGGACGCGGGGCCTCAGGGTGCGGCTCGGACTCTTCCACTAAGACCGTGAGCTCCTGGAGGCTGCGCTCGACGGCGTCGACCGCCATGCCGAGCCGGTGGCGGTCGTCCGTTGATTCCGCCTCCTCGCGCAGCTCGGTCAACGTGACCAGTACGCCGGAGAGCGGGCTGCGGAGGCGGTGGGCGAGGCGCGCCGCGAGGTCCCCCGAAGCGGCGAAACGGTCGGCGCACCCCAGCACGGCCTGCTGACGCACCAGGGCCCCAGCCGCCTCCTCAAGCTCGCGGCGCAGCGCGGCCTCACGTTTGACGTGCGCCGCCTCCAGCTCCTGCAGGCGGCCGACCAGGCGGTTGTACTGGACGAACAGCGGGCGAATGCTGGGGTCCAGGCCCGTCGGGTCGACGGTGCGGAACGCGCGGCGCGCGAGCTGGCTCATGGCAGAGCTAAGGTCGTCGAGGGGCTGCAATACCCGCCGGTGGAACAGCACCCAGTAGGCAACAGCGAGCAGCGGCAGGATCACCACGGTCGCCAGCGCGGCTTGCAGCTCCCGGGCGTCGTCGCGCTGGAGCGCGCGCAGTAGGCCCTGCTGCTCCGCGGCCTCCGCGCCCAGGGCATCGCCGAGCAGCCGCAACGCCCGCCGCTGCCGCGCCTGGGCGTCCTCGGCGAAGTCGCCGCCCGGGGCCAGCAGCTCGGCGGCACGGGCAAGCCGCTCCTGCGTCTGCCCCGATAATTGGCTGCTTCCCTGGGCCAGCGCGCGCAGGCCCTCGGCGCCCCCGGGAACGCCGCCGGCGAGCAGCCCCTCGGCGAGCGCGCGGTACTCGGCCTGCAGGTGGCCGTACTGCCCCAGGCGGGCGTCGAGCGGCTCCAGCCGGACCAGGCTGCGCCAGGACATGCCGGCCAACAGGATCAGCACGACGGCGAGGACCAACGTGCCGAGGAGCGTCATGCCGAGCGCGGTCCAGTACAGGGGCCGCTGCCCCGGTATCGCTCGCTTCATGCGGGATGGTGCCAACGGCGATGGGTCATGCCACTTCGGCTGCGAGTTTCAAGCCAGTTGCGAGCCGGCGGGCGCGTGCACCGGTGAACCCATCCATCGGTGGATTTCCCCCGACGGCGGTGGATATGCCCCCGTTTGGCCAGGGTGCTTGGCGGTGGGACACCAGGGAGCCGCCCTTTCCCCAGGGCGCGAGGCCGCGACCCCAGGGGGCGCGGCCTTTTCCAGCGGCAAGCGCCTCGAGGCGCTGGCAGACGAGTTCTTAATGCCCTGCGAGCCCGAGCCACGCAGGTGAAAGTGGCCGAGCAGCCACGTGGATCGCTTTGTGGCTTCCCGCCCAAGCGTACGAGCTCCCGCTCGGCCCCTGAAATGACGGGGGCAGGCCGCGCTCGAGGCCGCCACGGCGGCCAACGCAGAGGACATCGCCATGATGGTGAGGAAGCTGCTTGGCGAGAGCATGACCCGAATCGGCCGCCGGGCGTTCGGACTCGACCTCGGGCAGACCGTCGCGTGCCTCGGGGAGTTGTTGGGACGCGAAAGGTACTTGGCGCTGCGCGGCGGATCCTCGACACCGCCCTCCAGCTCGGCGAGGCGCGCCGCTGGGACGCCCTGCACCTCTACGCGGTCGCCGACGCGATGGGCCTGTCGATCGCCGAGATCCACCGTCACTACGGGCAGAAGGACGACCTCGCCGAGGGCTGGTTCGACCGTGCCGATGCGGCCCTGCTCGCCGTCGCGCAGACGCCCGACTGGCGGGAGCTCGGCCCCCGTCAACGCCTACACCGCGCGATCCTCGCCTGGCTCGACGCGCTCGCACCCCATCGGCGGCTGACCGCCGAGATGCTGGGCTACAAGCTCCAGCCCGAGCACCTGCATCTGCAGGCGCTCGGGCTGACCAGGGTCAGCCGCACCGTGCAGTGGATCCGGGAGACCGCCTGCCTGCCGTCGGTGGGCTGGCGTCGCGAGCTGGAGGAGGTGGCGCTCACAGCGATCCTGCTCGGCGGGCTCCTCGCCGGGCTCAAGACGCGCCGGCGGCTGCCGCGGCCGGGGTGGCGCTCACGGCGCTCGGCCTCTGCGTGGTCCGTCAGGGCGTCCTGCAGCGCCAGGCGCTCGAGCTTGGCCGAACGGCGGCGCAGGCGCACGGCTTGAGCGTGGAGCGGCTGAGCGCGGTCGCCCAGCCGTTCTCGCCGTTCAACTGGAAGCCGATCGCCGTGGAGGGCGACCTGTACCACGAGGCGCGTCTCAACCTCGCGGGGCATCCGCCACTCGTCCCGCGGCTGCCCGGCCTGGGGCCCCTGCGGGCGATCGCGGGGTCCTACCGACCGCCGGCGGAGCTGCGTTGGAGGACGCGCCCCCGCGACGGCGACCGGCCCGAGCTGCACGGGCTCGTCGCGGAGCGCTGGGCGGACCCGCGCTTCGAGCCGTTCCGCCGGTTCGCGGTCTACCCGAGCCTCTCGCGCGTCGACGGGGGCGGGACGGGGGCCTGCATCTGGTTCACCGACCTGCGCTACGACCTGCCAGCGCTGCCCGATACCTTCCGCTACGGCTTCTGCCGCGACGCCTGCGACCTGCCTTGGCGGCTACACCGGCTGAGATACTTCTGGCAGCGGTCCGGCCAGCCCGTGCCGACCTGATGGTCTGCGCCCCAAGCGGTGCGCGCCGGGCAATGCCGCTAAAGTTGACTAGAATAGTAGGCGAAACGACCGGATGACTTGACGGAGGCGGATCGACCGGATCCGAGAATGCTTCGATGTCACATTCCGTACTCAGCCTCGACCCTGAGCACCGCACCCTGGCCCTGGTGGAGGAGGTGGGCACGACCCAGCCGCTGCGTTGGCTCGCCGCCGGCTGGCGGGATCTGCGCAGCGCGCCGGCGGCGAGCCTCGGCTACGGGCTCCTACTCGCGCTGGCGAGCTACCTCATCACCCTGGCGGTGGTGCTCAATCAGTGGTTCTACCTGCTCCTGCCGCTGCTGTGCGGCTTCTTCCTGGTCGCCCCGGCACTCGGGCTGGGGCTCTACGACATCAGCCGCCGGCTGGAGCGCGGTGAGCCCCCGACCTTGGGCCACGCCCTCGGAGCGATGGCGACGAACCGCTTCCACATCGCCACGCTGGGGGCCTTCCTGACGGTGATGCTGGTCGCCTGGATCATGTCGGCGAATCTGATCTTCGTGGGGCTCGCCGCCGGCATCACACCAAGCTTCGGGAATGCCCTGGGGTACCTGTTCAGCCTGGACAACCTCCCCATGCTCGCTGTGGGCACTATCGTCGGAGCGGGCTTCGCGCTCGTAGTGTTCGCGGTGAGCGCCGTTTCGGTGCCGATGCTGCTCGATCGGGAGAATCTGGACGTGATGAGCGCTATGCACACCAGCGCCGTGGCCTGCCTCTACAACTGGCGTCCGATGCTGCTGTGGGCGGCGTTGATCGTCGTGGCCATCGCGGCGGGGTTCTTGACCCTGTACGTCGGGCTGGTCATCGCCTTCCCGGTGCTCGGCCACGCCACCTGGCACGCGTACCGCGACCTAGTGCGGCGTTAGGGGAGCGCCAGGTATCCACCTTTCTCCGCGCGGGGCCGGACGCCCCGCCAGGCTCAGCCGCCCACGCGAGCGAAGACGATGAAGCGCCGTAGGATGCGGTGAGGAACAAACCGCATGGTGATTAGCCAGAAACCTCAGCCATTCGCAACTGCTTCTCCAGGGCTCCCGAATGATCATGGTTCGCCAAACAGAACCTTAGCGCGGAAGTTGTCATCGAGGGCGGCCTTGAAACGTTTCTGCTTGACGCTCTTGGG
>JALOTB010000076.1 GCA_025458165.1 Chromatiaceae bacterium
GCATCGCCACACGTTACGACAAATTGGACCGGCGCTATGAGGCATTCATCGCGATCGCGGCAGCGTGGATCTGGTTGGCTTAATGTCAACACTACCTAGTATTTGGAGAGAATGCTGGGGTCAGGTCATGACTATTGCCTTGGCAATACTAAGGACCCGAACTCGCCTCCAAAAGTACGGACACGCCAATATCGGCCTGCGCTGCGTCGCTCGCAGCATATCGCGACGCCTGTCGCGGTCAATGCCTCGCTACAACAACACCCGCTCAATCCCCCCTTCGGCAACCTGCCTGAGGAACCGCTCCTGCCATCCCTTGCCGAGTAGCCGCTGGGCGAGCTCGACGACGATGTAATCGGTCTTGAGTCCGGTCTCGTCGGTGTATTTGGCGAGCCCCTGCTGGCACGCCGGGCAGGCAGTGAGGAGCTTGACCTCGCCGTGGTCGGTGCGGTCCTGGCTGGTGAGGTCGCGGATGCCTTGGCGCAGCTCCTCGGCCTTGCGGAAGCGTACTTGGTTGGCGATGTCGGGACGGGCGGTTCCGAGGGTGCCCGCCTCGCCGCAGCAGCGGTCGGATAGGCGCACCTCCTGGCCGATCAGGCTCGCGGCGACCTTGAGCGGGGCGTGGGTCTTCATCGGGCTGTGGCAGGGGTCGTGGTAGAGGTATCGGACCCCTTCGACGCCGCTCAGGCTGATGCCCTTCTCCATCAGGTACTCGTGGATGTCGAGCAGCCGGCAGCCGGGGAAGATGCGCTCGAATTCGTACTCCATGAGCTGGTCCATGCAGGTCCCGCAGGAGACGATGACGGTGCGGATGTCGAGGTAGTTGAGCGTGTTGGCGACGCGGTGGAAGAGGACGCGGTTCTCCATCGAGATGCGCCGGCCGCTCTTGGCGAGGCCCGCGGCGCTCTGCGGGTAGCCGCAGCAGAGGTAGCCGGGCGGCAGCACGGTCTGGGCGCCCTGTTGGTAAAGCATCGCGAGCGTAGCGAGGCCGACGTCTGAGAAGAGCCGCTCCGAGCCGCAGCCGGGGAAGTAGAAGACCGCCTCCGTCTCCTCGGGCGCCCGCGCGGGGTCGCGCAGGATGGGGACCTGGGTCGCGTCCTCCAGGCCGAGGACGTGGCGGAAGGTCCGCTTGGGCAGCTCCACCCGGATCGGCCGGCGCGTGAGCTCCACCACCTGGGTCGCGAGCTTTGGAGGTGCGCTGGTGGCAGCGGGCGGCGGCTCGACGCGCGGCAGGACGCCGAGGGCGCGGGCAGCCCGATGGGCCAGGTTGAGTCCGCGGAAGCCCCATTCCGCGAGCCCCTTACGCAGCACGCGGATGGTGCGCGGGTCGGTGGCGTTGAGAAAGCGCATCGCCGCCCAGGCCCCTGGGCTGAAGCGCTTCTTGCCGCGGTCGACCAGGATGCGGCGCATGCGCGTAGTCACCTTGCCGAAGTCGATGTCCACTGGGCAGGGGCTCGCGCACTTGTGGCAGATGGTGCAGTGGTCGGCCACGTCGTTCATCTCTGTGAAGTGACGCAGCGACAGCCCGCGGCGGGTCTGCTCCTCGTAGAGGAAGGCCTCGATGATGAGCCCGGTGGCGAGGATCTTGTTGCGCGGGGAGTAGAGCAGGTTGGCGCGCGGGACGTGGGTCATGCAGACCGGCTTGCACTTGCCGCAGCGCAGACAATGCTTGACGTCGTCGTTGAGCGCGCCGAGCTCGGTCTCCTCCAGGATGATCGCCTCCTGCTCGACCAGTCGGAGCGACGGGGTGTAGGCCTGCTCCAGGCCTGAGCCGGGCATCAGCTTGCCGCGGTTGAATCGCTCCTTGGGGTCGACCTTGAGCTTGTAGTTGAGGAAGTCGTCGAGCTTCTCCCGCTCCAGGTAGCGCAGCTTGGTGAGCCCGATGCCGTGCTCGCCGGAGACCACCCCGCCGAGCTCGGTCGCGAGCGCCATGATGCGGTCGACCACCCGGTCGGCCTGCTGGAGCATGGCGTAGTCCGCGGAGTGCACCGGGATGTTGGTGTGCACGTTGCCGTCGCCGGCGTGCATGTGCAGCGCGACGAAGAGCCGCGCGTCGCGGATGCGCGCATGGATGGCGGCGAGGCGCTCGCGCACCCGGACCAGGTCCTGGCCGCCGAAGACCTCGTCGAGCCGCTCGGCGACCTCGCGCCGGTAGGACTGGCGTAGGTCCCGCCGCAGCATCAGGTCGAGCAGTGAGTCGCCGGAGCGCGCGAGCTTGCACTCGGCCTCGGTCAAGAGCCCCGGTTGCTCGGCCGCGGGCCCGTCGAGCCGGGCGAGGATCTGGCCCCAACGCTCGCGGGCGATGGCGACCAGCTCACGGGCCGCCGAGCGCTTGGCGGCGAGTATGGCCTCCGCCTCGGCCGAGTCCTCGTAGCCCTCGCTGCCGCGGGCCTCGGGCAGCTCGCTGGCGAGATACTCCTGAACCGCGTCCATGATCGCGAGCTTGTTCGCGATCGACTGCTCGATGTTGATGCGCTCGATGCCGCGGCTGTAGTCGGCGAGCCGCGCGAGCGGGATCACCACGTCCTCGTTGATCTTGAAGGCGTTGGTGTGCCGCGAGATGGCGGCGGTGCGGGCACGGTCGAGCCAGAAGCGCCGGCGCGCCTCGGGGCTCACCGCGATGAACCCCTCACCCTCGCGGGCACGGGCGAGCGCAACCACCCGCTCGGCCGCCGCCCCGACCGCCGACTCGTCGTCCGCGACCAGATCCGCGAGCAGGACCATCTTCGGCCGCTCGCGCCGGGCGGCCTTGGTCGAGTAGTTGACGGCGCGCACGTAGCGCTCGTCGAGGTGCTCGAGCCCCGCCAGCAGCACGTCGGGCAGGCCCTCGACATAGTCCTTGAGCTCGACGATGGCGGGTACCGCAAGGGTCAGATCCGTGCCGAAGAACTCCAGGCAGACCGTCCGCCCGTGCTCGGGCATCCGGTGCAGGACGAAGCGCGCCGAGGTGATGAGCCCGTCGCAGCCCTCCTTCTGCACCCCGGGGAGGCCGGAGAGGAACTTGTCGGTGACGTCCTTGCCGAGCCCCGCCTTGCGGAAGGCGTGCCCGGGCATCTCCAGCAGCGCAGGCTTGCCCTTGGGGATGCGTCCGTCGGGGCCAAAGCGGGTGACGCGAAAGCGCACCCAGGGCTGGTCGTGGATCTTGCCGAGGTTGTGCCCCAGGCGCTCGACCTCCAGCCAGTCGGCATCGGGGGTGACCATGCGCCAGGAGACCAGGTTGTCGAGCGCGGTGCCCCAGAGGACCGCCTTCTTGCCGCCCGCGTTCATGGCGACGTTGCCGCCGATGGTGGAGGCGTCCTGCGAGGTGGGATCGACCGCGAAGGCGAGCCCGTGGCGCTCGGCAAGCTCGGTGACACGGCGGGTCACCACCCCGGCGCCGCAACGCACGGTCGGCACCTCGCCGTCCCGGTCGGGCAGGGTTCGATACTCGACGCCGGAGAGCGTCTCCAGCTTCTCCGTGTTGATCACCGCCGAGAGCTCGTCGAGCGGGACTGCCGAGCCGGTGTAGCCGGTGCCGCCGCCGCGCGGGATGAGCGTCAGGCCGCTGTCGATACAGGCCTGGACGATGGGGGCGACCTCCTCCTCGGTGTCGGGGGAGATGACGACGAATGGGAGCTCGACGCGCCAGTCGGTGGCGTCGGTCGCGTGGGAGACGCGGGCGAGCCCGCCAAAGTCCAGGTTATCGCTGCGGGTGATCCCGTCGAGCGCCTGGCGGACCTGGGCGCGCACCCGCCGCTGGGTCTCGAACCAGCGCGCGAAGCGGCTCACCGACTCGCGCGCGGCGGCAAGCAGCCGGGCGGCCTTGGCGTTGTCGTTGAGCCGCCGCTCGAACTGGTCGAGCCGGTGCTCCAGGGCCTGGATCAGCAGGCGCCGGCGCTCCAGGTTCTCCAGCAGGTCATCCTGCAGGTAGGGGTTGCGGGTGACCACCCACATGTCGCCGAGGACCTCGAAGAGCATCCGCGCCGAGCGCCCGGTGCGGCGCGAGCCGCGCAGGTCCTCGATCAGCCGCCACATCTCGGCGCCGAGGAAGCGGATCACGATCTCCCGGTCCGAGAACGAGGTGTAGTTGTAGGGGATCTCGCGGATGCGCTGGGGGGACGGCTCGGACATCGCGGTGTGTGCTCTGTTGCGGAGCAGCAAAGTGTATCCCAGCGCCCGGCGGGCGCATTGACCGCCCGCGGCCAACCCTTGCATTTCTGCCCCCGGATCCCCCACCTTCCGCGGGGCAGTACAACCACCCGCTCGAAAGGAGGATCAGCCATGCTCAAGACCCAGACCCTGCTCGCCGGCGCCTGCGCGTTGCTCGTGGCGAGCGCCGCTCAGGCGGAGAGCGCCGCCGAGGCGGCCGTGGATTTCCGCCAGGGCGTGATGAATGTCTACTCCTGGAACGTCACCGCCATGCGGCGCATGGCGCGGGGCGACGCGCCGTTCGACCTCGCGGCCTTCCAGAGTCATGCCAAGGACCTGACCGCCGCTGCGGGCCTCGACGTGCTCAAGGGCTTCCCCGAGGACTCGGTCACCGACGAGAGCGACGCCCGCGACGAGATCTGGCTCAACTGGGGCACCTTCGAGGAGCGGCACGCCGCCCTCAAGGAGCAGGCCGCCAAGCTGGTCGAGGTCGCCGCGAGCGGCGACCAGGCGGCGATGAAGGAACAGTTCGGCAAGACCGCCGGAACCTGCAAGGGCTGCCACGACGACTTCAAGAACTGACGGCGACCCCGCCGCCCGGGTTTCCACGATGCCGCTGACCCGGGCGGTCCTGCTCGACCTCGCGAGCATCGACCGAGGCGACATCGCGCTCGACCGGCTGCGCTTAGCCTGCCCCCATTGGACGTTCCATCGGGCGACTGCGCCGGGGGAGACGACCGGGCGCATCGCCGGGGCCGAGGTGGTCGTGACCAACAAGGTCGTGCTCGATCGCGGCCTGCTCGCGTCGGCGTCAGACCTCAGGCTGGTCTGCGTCGCCGCCACCGGAACCAACAACGTCGACCTGGGTGCCGCCCGTGAGCTGGGTATCGCGGTGACCAATGTCACCGGATACGCCACGGCCTCCGTCGTCCAGCATGTCTTCGCGGTGATGCTCGCCCACATGACCCGGCTCCTCGACTACCGCCAGGCGGTCGCCGCGGGCGCCTGGGCGAGGAGCGAACAGTTCTGCCTGCTCGACTACCCGATCCGCGAGCTCGCCGGTCGGACCCTGGGCATCGTCGGCTACGGGACGCTCGGCCGGGGCGTCGCGGAGGTCGCGAGTGCCTTCGGCATGCGGGTGCTGATCGCCGGGCGCCCCGGCGGACCCCCGCAACCGGGACGGACCCCGCTCCTCGGTCTGCTCGCCGAGTCCGACGTGGTCAGCCTCCACATCCCGCTCGCCGAGAACACCCGAAACCTCATCGGCGCCGCGGAGCTCGCCCGGATGCGGCCCGATGCCCTGCTCATCAACACCGCCCGCGGCGGGATCGTCGACGAGAGGGCACTGGCCCATGCCCTGCGGGCGGGACTCATCGGCGGGGCGGCAGTCGACGTGCTGAGCGTGGAGCCGCCGCGCGAGGGCAATCCCCTCCTAGCCCCAGACATCCCCAACCTGATCTTGACGCCCCACATCGCCTGGGCCAGCCGCGAGGCGCGCCAACGGCTAATCGACGAGGTCGCCGAGAACATCACCGCCTTCCTGGAGGGCCGGGCGCGCAACCGGCTCGTGTAACCGTAACTGCGGACAACGGCACAGGGGATGCGGACGTAAACGGGCGGGGGTCCGGCGCGTTGCTGGCCCACTCACCGGGGCGCGGCACAGAGCCCGAGTGTTTTTCACGGATTTTTCACGCTCGACCCGCGGGTCCCTTGACGCCGCGGGACTAGCCTGACCTCCATGCCCAGGCCGTCCCGGCCGGGCCGACGCCATCGGAGGAGCAACCGTGAAGCAGACGATCCCAACCCGCCACGACGACCTCGGCAACCCCATCAGCGCGACCAGCGGCGAGGCCGTCGCGAGCTTCGGGCGCGCGATCCACGAGCTACAGCGCTACCGCGGCGATCCGGTCGCGACCGTGGAGGCCGCCCTGCAAGCCGACCCCTCGTTGGTCATGGGCCACGTCCTGCATGGCTACTTGCACCTATTGGGCACCGAGCCCGCGGGCTTTCCAGTGGCCCAGGCCGATCTCGCGGCCGCTCAGCACCTACCGGCGAGCTCGCGCGAGGACGGCCATCGCCGCGCCCTCGCTCATCTCGTGCGCAGCGAATGGCGCGCCGCGGGGCGGGTGCTGGAGGACATCGCCATCGACCACCCGCGCGACGTCCTGGCGCTCCAGGTCGGCCACCTGGTCGACTTCTATATCGGCGACTCGCGCATGCTGCGCGATCGCATCGCACGCGCCCTGCCGTATTGGTCGAGCGACCTGCCCGGCTACCACGCCGTCCTTGGCATGCACGCCTTCGGCCTGGAGGAGACCGGGCTCTACGCTCGCGCCGAGGCCGCCGGGCGTCGCGCGGTCGAGCTCGAGCCCCAAGACGCCTGGGCCTGGCACGCGGTGGCCCACGTTTTGGAGATGCAGACCCGCCGGCGCGAGGGGATTGAGTGGCTGCGCGCCAATCCCGAGGCCTGGTCGAAGGACAACTTTTTCGCCGTCCACAACTGGTGGCATCTCGCCGTCTGCCACCTCGACCTGGAGGAGATCGACGAGGTCCTCGCACTGTTCGATGGGCCCATCTACGGGAATCGCTCGACCTTGGTCCTCGACCTGATCGACGCCTCGGCACTCCTCTGGCGGTTGTATCTGCTCGGCGTTCCGGTCGGCGAGCGCTGGCAATCGGTCGCCGACGCCTGGGGGCCGGTGGCCACCGCCGGCAGCTACGCCTTCAACGACGCTCACGCAATGATGGCCTTCGTCGGCTCCGAGCGGCCCGAGGCGGCCCAGGCCGTTCTCGACGCCCAGGAGCGTGCCCTGAGCTCCCCGGGGGACAATGCGGGGCTCACCCGCGAGGTCGGCGCCCCGGTGACGCGGGCCATCCTCGCTTTCGGGCAGGGCGACTACGGGGAGACGGTCCGTCTGCTCCGTCCCGTGCGCAACCAGGCCCAGCGCTTCGGCGGCAGCCATGCCCAGCGGGATCTGCTGGACCTCACCCTGATCGAGGCGGCCTTGCGCGACGGGCAGCGGGCCCTGGCCGCGGCACTCGCGGCAGAGCGCATCGACCTCAAGCCGGCGAGCCCCGCCGCGCGGACCCTAAGCGCACGTACCGGGGTGGTCTCCGCCTTGGCGGCCTGAGCGCCGGCTCGACCCCACAACAGGAGGAGTGACCATGACAGAGACGACGATTGCATCGGTCCAGCGCCAAGACCACCGGCGCTTCATCCAGACCCTGGTGCTGGCCTTCGCCAACGACCCGGTCGTGCGCTGGCTCTTCCCGAGCCCCGACCAATACCTGCGCTGGTTCCCCGAGCTGGTCGGCGCCTTCGCGGCGGTCTCCTACCGGCAGCGGACTGCCTGGCAGATCGCCGACTGCGCCGGCGCCATGATCTGGCTGGGGCCGGGGAGCGAGCCCGACGAGGCGGCCCTCGTCCGCGTCCTGGAGCTGGGGGTTGCCGACGACCACCGCCAGGCCGCGGCATCGCTGTTCGAGCAGATGGCGGCTTGGCATCCGAGCGAGCCCCATTGGTACCTGCCGCTCATCGGGGTGGACCCGCGGCGGCAGGGGCTGGGCTACGGGTCGGCGCTCCTCGCCCAGCGGACCTCGGCCTGCGACCGGGAGGGGCTGCCGGCCTACCTAGAGGCGACCAGCCCGGCCAACATCGCGCTCTACCGGCGCCACGGCTTCCGTGAGCTGGGGGTGATCCGGTCCGGCGAGTCGCCGCCCCTCACCCCGATGTGGCGCGATCCGCAGCGCGCCGCGCTGGCCGCCGCGGCCTGAGCGACGACCCGGGCCGCCTGCCCGCCGCTCAGCGCGGCGCGCAGGCGGCGATGTCGGCGGGCAGACTGAGCCCCGCGCGGGCGAGTCCCGCGATGAGGTAGTTGCGCTCCTCGGGGCGGCGCACCGGGGTGACGTGCAGTAGCCAGCGCACCGGCTCGTCGGGGGCATGCGGGCGACCGAAAGTGATGCGCCGCTGGAACATCGCCAAGAAGGCGGCCAGGTGGCGGCGGGCCTCGTCCTGCTCCCCCAGGTGGGCATAGGCGCAGGCGAGGCCGGCGTGCATGTCGACTGCGGCCTGGGGGGCGCGCCGTGCATAGCCGATGGCCTCCTCTGGCCGGCGCGCAAGCAGGCTGGCGGCAGCGGCGAAGGCGAAGTACCAGTCGTCGTGGAAGGGGTTGAGGCGCAGCGCGAGCGGCACCCGCGCCACCCCGCGCTGGGGCTCGCCGAGGCAGACGTCGGAGAGTGAGAGCTGGGCGAGCATGTCGGCGTCGTTGGGGTTGAGGGACTCCGCCCGCTCAAGGTGCCAAGCGGCCCGCTCGAACTCGCGCCGGTAGAGCAGGATGCGCCCGAGCACGAAGTGGGTGAGGTGGTCACCGTCGTCCATGCGCGCCCCTTGCTCGGCGTAGCAATACGCCTGGCGCTCGTTCTCGTCCCAGCGGTCCCAGGCGAGGCAGCTCCACTCGTTGAAGTGGGTCAACGAGAGCCCGGTGTAGGCGCGGGCGAAGCCGGGGTGGATCTCCAACGCGCGCTGGAACAGCGGCCGGGCCTCGATGAGACCCTCGGGGGTGCCGAGCCGCAGGCAGGCGAGTCCGCGTAACCAGCAGTCGTAGGCCGCGAGGCTCTCGAGCGGCTGGCGACGCGCGGCCCGCAAGCGGTCGGCGTCGATCTGTACCGCCAAGGCGGCCGCGACCGCGGCGGCGATCTCGTCCTGGGCGGCGAAGACCTCAGTGGCGCCAGCGTCGTAGCGCTCCGACCACAGGCAGTGGCCGGAGGCGGCGTCGAGCAGCTCCGCCCCGACGCGCAGACGCCCATCGGCGAGCGTGAAGCTCCCGGCGAGCAGATAGCGTGCCCCCAGCCGCGCCCCGGCCTCGCGCGGATCGACCTGGGCGAATGGGGCCGCGTTGGGGTCCCAGGCGGTGAAGGACGACTGTGCCGCCATCACCCGCAGCGAGCGGAAGCGAGCGAGCGCCCGCGTGACCTCCTCGGCGAACCCCAGGGCGAGATAGGCCTGGCTCGCATCCGGGGCGCGGCTCACGAAGGGCAGGACCGCAACCAGGGGCGGGGCGCCGGGGTCCCCGCCCGCCGTGGGCCGCACGCGGATGCGTTGGTGCAGGGCCTCGGTGGCGGCCGAGGGGCGCACCCCGAGCCCCGTCGCCAGGGCCTCACGGCAGCGCTGGTAGCGGCGCATCGCCGAGCCGAGCGCCCCGCGCTCGATGTCGAGCCGGATCAGGGCCTGGTGGGTCTCCTCGGCCGCCGGGTCGAGCTCCAACAGGCGATCGCCGAGCCCGGTGGCTGCTTCGACATCGCCGCACTCCACCAGCTCGCCCAGGTGCCTCCCCAGCGCCTGGAGGGTGCGCCGGCGCAGGCGCTCCGCCTCGGTCTGGCGCCAGTCATCGAAGGGCGCCTCACCTAAGGCGAGATCCCCCAAGAACTCGCCGCGGTAGAGCTGCGCGGCCCGCTCCAGGCCCTCGGGGGTACCGACGGCGAGCGCCGTTTCCAACTCGGCGACGTCAACCAGGGCGCAGTCAGGGCGGAGTCTGACACCTGCGTGGTCCGCGTCGATGAGCCCCGCTCCGCCGCCGTCGAGCGCGCGTCGGAGCTGGGCCAATGCCTGTCGGAGGCTCCCGCGGGCCTGCTCGGGCGCGCTCCTCGGCCATAGGAGGTCGCACAGCCGCTCGCGGCTGAGGTTGGCACCGGGGCGCGAGGCGAGCAGGGCGAGCAGCCCCCCCGCCTTGCGTGTGGGTAGGCGCAGCGGGGTCCCAGCTCTGCGTGCGGACAGGTCCCCGAGCAGCCGGATCTCGATCCGTTCCATACGCGGCCGCCCTCCGCATAACCGAGCGAAACGCTCAGACGTTAGTCTAGCCGCAAGGCCCCAAGCCTTCCGATCGCGAACCGCCCATCAGGATCGAGTCGGACCTTGGCACAGTGTGCCGACGCGCGTCCCCCTGGCGGTGGAGCGACCCGGGGCCGCGTGGCCCGCCACCCGGAGGCGTGCCTTCCCGTTCCTCCTGGCACGACTAGGGAGCGGCTCGGGCGCGCGGGCGATGGCGGCGTGTGAGGGCTTGGGCCTAGGCGTGAATGCGCTCACGCACCTTGAGCGCGACGTCGAGGGCCTCGAGCCCGACCCGACCGTCGACCAGCGGGGTCGCGCCCGTTCGGATACAGTCGACGAAGGCCGCGAGCTCCTGGTCGAGCGGCTTGACCGGCTCGACCTGGATGCGCTCGCGCACGATCTCGGGACGCGCCGCGCCGGGGAGCTCGCGCGGATAGGCGATGTCGATGGTCTGGGCGACGAAGTCGAGCGCCAGGTACATACGGTCCTGGAAGACACGAATACGCCGCGTGGTGCGGTCGGAGACGCGGCTGGCGACGACGTTCGCCACGGCGCCATTGGCGAACTCCAGGCGCGCGTTGGCGATGTCCACGTGGTCGGTGAGCACCGCCGCCCCAACGGCGGAGATCGCCATCGGCTCGGAGCCGATCAGCGAGAGGATGATGTCGATGTCGTGGATCATCAGGTCGGATACCACGTCCACGTCGGTGGCCCGCTCGGTGAAGCCGCCCATGCGCTGCGCCTCGACATAACGCGGCGCTCGGATCCGGTCGGCCAACGCCATGACACCGGCGTTGAACCGCTCCAGGTGCCCGATCTGGAGCACCGCCCCGGAGGCGCTGGCGAGGCGCACGATCTCGGCCCCGTCCTCGCGCGTGGCGGCGATGGGCTTCTCGAGAAGGACGTGGATGCCACGCTGGAGCAGGGGCGCGGCGACGGCGAGATGCGCGGTAGTCGGTACGACCACGCTCACGGCGTCCACCCGGCCGATCAACGCATCGAGGTCGGCGACGACGGGGCAGCCCGCCTCCCCCGCCACCCTGGCGGCCCGCTCCCCATCGGTATCAACCACCCCGATCAGATCCACCTCGGGCATACGCGAGTAGATCACGGCGTGGAAGCGCCCGAGGTACCCGACCCCGATGACGGCGACGCGCAGCTTATCGGTCACGGGCGAGACCTCCGCGTTAATCGATCGGTCGATCTCCGCCGATGCGGCGTCGAGACCGTCCCGGGCAGGCCCGGCCGGTGCTCACGGCTCCGATGGCGAAGGTGGAGAGGACTGGAACCGCACCCGATCCCCGACCTGTAGCGGCCGGGGGCTCCTCTGGGAGCGACGGCGTGCCCGAGGCGCGCCCGGTGCCGCGTCGTTGGCGAGGGTTTGGCCTAGCCGCCGATCCGACCGGCCGGGGTCTGACTGGCGATCGGGACGCGATCCCCGCCGTAGAACACATTGACCTGGTACGCCAGGGTGACCGTCATACCCACAGCAACCACCAGCAGCAAGACGGCGAAGAGATCGGGCTTACGAGGGTTGCGGCTGCTCATGGAATTACCGACGACGTGGACGGTTCGGATCGTGCTCGCGCAAAAGTTTACAACAGCCGGATAAGGTGCGGAACATCCATCGCGGTTTTACTGTCGCCACGGCCGCCTCCGGGTGTTCCTTGCCATGCCGCGCGATCATCCTCGGACCTTCGCGAGCGGCGATCTGTGACGGAATCCACACTCTACAGAAGCCGGCCGCGTTGTTTATGCTACGCGGAAGCCCCACCCCGCGGCGAGCCGAAAATGCCAGGAATGCCCACCCCAGACCCCCGTTACCAGATTCAGGTCAGCGTCGTGACCGACTACCTCCCCGACCAATCGCAACCGAGCGCGGAGCGCTACGTCTTCGCCTACACGGTAACCATCCGCAACGACGGCCTGACCCCGGCGCGGCTGCTCAACCGGCACTGGATCATCGCCGACGCCAACGGCAAGGTGCAGGAGGTACGCGGCAAGGGGGTGGTCGGCGAGCAGCCCCATCTCAAGCCCGGCGAGAGCTACCGCTACACCAGCGGGACGGTGATCGAGACCCCGGTCGGGAGCATGCACGGGAGCTACGAGATGGAGGCCGACGACGGCACGCGCTTCGAGGCGCCGATCGCTCCCTTCTCGCTCGCCATGCCGATGACCCTTCACTGAGGCGGCGCGACGGCGGGAAGGAGCGCCCCATCCATGGCGACCTACGCGATCGGCGACATCCAAGGCTGTTACGAGGACTTGCGACGCCTGCTGGAGCGCATCGGCTTCGACGCCGACCGTGACCGGCTCTGGTTCGTCGGGGACCTCGTCAACCGCGGGCCGGAATCGGTGCGCGTCCTGCGCTTTGTGCACTCCCTGGGCGAGCGTGCCGTCGTCGTGCTCGGCAACCATGACCTGCATCTCTTGGCCCTAGCCGCCGGCAACCCCAAGCATGCCGCAAAGAGCAACCTCCACGACGTGCTCGAGGCCCCCGATCGCGAGGAGCTCCTGGACTGGCTGCGCCATCGGCCCCTCATGCACTACCACGAGCGCAAGGGCTTTGCGATGGTCCACGCGGGGCTGGCGCCGCAATGGGACCTGAAGCAGGCGCTGGCCTGTGCGCGGGAGGTCGAGGCCGCGCTGCGCGGCCCTGATCACCGGGCCTTCCTGCACGATATGTACGGCAACGACCCGCGCCGATGGTCGCCGGAGCTGACCGGCATCGACCGCCTGCGCTTCATCACCAACTGCCTGACGCGGATGCGCTACTGCGACGCCGAGGGGAATCTGTCGTTGAGTGACAAGGGCCCCCCAGGGAGCCAGCCGCCCCATCTCATGCCCTGGTACGCCGTGCCTAACCGGGCGTCGCGGGAGGTGCGAATCGTGTTCGGGCACTGGTCGACCCTTGGCTACCGCGCCGAGCACAACACCTGGGCGCTCGACGCCGGCTGCCTCTGGGGCGGACGCCTGGCCGCGGTCCGGCTGCGGCGCAAGAAACCGATCGAGCCGGTTACCATCGACTGCCCCGGCCACCGCCAGCCCGGCGCTTCGGTTTGAGGAGGATGTCTTGCCGCGAATGAACGGCGATTAACGCAGATGAAAGAGAGGCTTGGTTCGGTGGCCGAGGGCCGCGGCCGGGGTGAGATCAGATACGCCGCTCGGTCATCAGACGATGCTTCGAGGCCCTGACTTAGCCCCGCCTCCCCAGTCAAACACGTTATTTGCGTTCATTCGCGTTCATTAGCGGCTAGATCCCCCCTTCGACCCGCTCCAACGTGACGAAGCAGAGGTCGTAGGGGTTGCGCCGGTCGCGGAGGCGCGTCTCCCGCTCGGTCTCCCGCCATGCCGCCGGGTCCCACTCGGGGAAATAGGCGTCCCCTTCGATGCGGGCGTCGATCAGGGTGAGATACAGGCGCCCCGCGAGCGGCAGCAGGGCGCGGTAGAGGGTCTCACCGCCGACCACCATCAGCTCCTCTACACCGGCCGCCGCGGCGATCGCGGCCTCCGGCGAGGGCACCACCAGCGCACCGTCGGCCCGGTAAGCGGGGTCGCGCGAGACGACGATGTGGGCGCGGCCCGGCAGCAGCCCCGGCAGCGACTCCCAGGTCCGCCGCCCCATGACGATCGGTTTGCCGAGGGTGAGTCGCTTGAAGTGCGCCAGATCCGCAGGCAGGTGCCAGGGCAAACGGTTTTGACGTCCGATGACCCGGTCTTCGGCCATGGCGGCGATGAGCGAGATGCACGGGCGCGTCATGCCCGGATGCTAGCAGCTCACCGCGTCAGGGTCAGGTCGGGTGGTAGCGGACGACGGCCTGCGCTAGCCGCTCGGCCACCGCCTCACGCAGCTCGGTCGGGGCGAGGACCTCGACGTCCGGGCCGTACTTCAGGATGTCCATGGTGAGCTCGACGGCGTTGCTGTAGGGCACCCGCAGCTCGTAGCGCCCGTCTTCGAGGAAGCGCCCCTCCTGGTCGCGATGCCAGCGCTCCTTGGCGACCCAGCGGGCGCGCTCGGGCTCGAAGCGCAGGACCGCCACCCCCTTAGGCGCCCCGGCGAAGATGCCATAGGACGACGCATAGTGGGCGTCGAGATCCGCCTCGGAGACCTCGATCGCGGCGGTCTCGAGCGTGCGTGCCCCATCGATCGCATCCAGCGCGAAGGTGCGCAGTCCTTCGCGGAGGTGGCACCAGGCGTCGAGGTACCAGTTGTCGCGGTAGTAGGTCAGGCGCTGGGGCGAGACCTCGCGCTCGCTATGCTCGGTGCTCGCCCGGCTGTAGTAGCGCAGATGCAGCCGCTGGCGTTGGGCGAGCGCGCCCGCGACGATCTGAAACCCGGCGCCCACGTGGCGCGCCGCCATCTGCAGGATGCGGATGCGTGCCGCCAGCCCCTGCGACCCCGCGTGCTGCAGGCGGAGCAGCTCGTCGATGCGCTTCTGCAGGGGCTTGAGCAGCGGATCGAGGAGTCCGGGCTGGACGTTCGCGAGGAGCTGCTGCACCCCGACCAGGGCCTGCAGCTCCGAGGCGTTGAACCAGAGTCCGGGCAGCTCGTACATGGCCCCGTCCTTCTGATCGTAGCGGTAGCCGTTGTACTCGGGGTCGTAGACGATCGGTGCGTTTAGGTACAGGCGCATGTCCTCGATGATGCGCTTGACCGTGGCGCGGGAGCACTCCAGCTCCTCCTCGATGCGGCGGCGGGAGACCGGATAGCGGGCGCTCTGCAGGAGGCGGTTGAGCTCGAAGATGCGGTCGAAGCGGTCCAACGCGCGCTCAGGACGACTGCGCGGCGGCGCGGCTCGCGACCCGGGCGGGGGCCGACCACAGGCGCTCGAGCTGGTAGAAGTCGCGCACCTTGGGCAGCATGACGTGGACCACCACCCCATTGAGATCGATCAGCGCCCACTCGCCCTCGCCCACCCCCTCGGTACCGAGCGGCTGCTCGCCCGCTTCCTTGGCACGGTAGGCCACCGTCTCGGCGATCGCCTTGACGTGCCGGTCGGAGGTCCCCGAGGCGACGACCATGAAGTCGGTCACCGCGGTCTTGTCGCGCACGTCCATCACGGTGACGTCCCTCGCCTTCATGTCGGCCAGGGTGGCGAGGACGAGATCCCTCAGTTGCTCGATCTGCATGCAGGCTCCTCTTCAGGTTGATCGGGGCTCGGTGAAAACATTTGGGTCAGGCACGATAGAGACCCTCCTGGTCGATTAGGTCCAGCACCGCATCCGGCAGCAGGAAGCGCGGACTCAGTCCGGCGCGTACCAGGGCGCGGATGCGGGTGGCCGAGATGTCGAGCTGGGTCACCCGCTGAAAAAGGATGCGGCCGGCGGACGAGGAGGCCAGGTCGTCCCGGCGCGCGCCGCCGCGCCCGTCGATCAGGGCCAGCAGGTCCGGATCGCTCGGCGCGGGCGACCCCGGCCGCTCCATCACCACCAGGTGGGCGAGCCCGAGGATGTCCATTGGGCGGTGCCAGGTGAGGAACTCACGAAAGGCGTCCGTCCCCGTCAGCAGGCAGATCGGGACCTCGGGGCCGAGGTCCGCACGCAGCGAGACCAGGGTGTCGTAGGAGTAGGAGCCGCCCGTGCGGGCCAGCTCGCGCCCATCGACGACGAAACGGGGCTCACTGGCGAGTGCGGCCCGTACCATGGCCAGCCGCTCCACGGGGCTGGCCAAGGGCGGCGCACGGTGGACCGCCTGATTGAGCGGGACGAAACGGACCTGCTCCAGGCCCAGGGCCTGCAGGGTGTCCAGGGCGGGGCGCAGATGGCCGTAGTGGATGGGGTCGAAGGTGCCGCCGAGGACGCCGATCATGCCAGCGCGCGATCCTGGGGCCGTGCCCGAGCGTGGTCGGGTGCCGTCATGCCTGACTGGTGCTGGGAGTCGTCGGGTTGCGCTTCATGCCAGAAAAGCTAGCAGAAAATCCTAGGCTTGTCGCTCGGGGGCGCACTGGTCGTCCGCGTCGTCCGTGCCGACGGTTGGCCCGGATGGCCAATCCATCGAGCCCTCCTTAACCGCGGATCTCCCCATTTCCCAGGACGATGAACTTCACCGAGGTCAGCCCCTCCAGCCCCACTGGCCCCCGGGCGTGGAACTTGTCGGTGCTGATGCCGATCTCCGCCCCCAACCCGTACTCGAAGCCGTCGGCGAAGCGGGTCGAGGCGTTGACCATGACGGAGCTGGAGTCGACCTCGCGCAGGAAGCGGCGCGCCCGGGTGTAGTCCTCGGTGATGATCGCGTCGGTGTGGTGCGAGCCGTAGCGCTCGATGTGCTCGATCGCCGCATCCATGTCCGCAACGACGCGGATCGAGAGGATCGGCGCCAGGTACTCGGTCGCCCAGTCCTCCTCGGTCGCCGGGACCGCCGCGGGCAAGAGGTCGCGGGTGCGCGGGCAGCCGCGGAGCTCCACCCCCTTCTCCCCCAGCGCCGCCCCGAGACGCGGCAGGATAAGCTCCGCAACGCCTTGGGCGACCAGCAGGGTCTCCATGGTGTTGCAGGTCCCGTAGCGCTGGGTCTTGGCGTTCATCGCCACGGCAAAGGCCTTGTCGAGGTCCGCCCGGTCGTCGATGTAGACGTGGCAGATCCCGTCGAGGTGCTTGATGACCGGCACCCGGGCGTCCCGGCTGATGCGCTCGATCAGCCCTTTGCCTCCGCGCGGGATGATCACGTCGATCGACTCCGGCATGGCGATCATCTGGCCCACCGCCGCGCGGTCGGTGGTCGCGACGACCTGGACCCCGTCGGCCGGCAGCCCGGCGGCGGTCAGACCGCGGCGGATACTCGCGGCGATCGCCTGATTCGAGGCGAAGGCCTCGGAGCCGCCCCGCAGCACCGTCGCGTTGCCGGACTTGAGGCAGAGCGCGGCGGCGTCGGCGGTCACATTGGGGCGCGACTCGTAGATGATGCCGACTACCCCGAGCGGGACGCGCATGCGCCCGACCTGGATGCCGGACGGCCGGTAGTTGAGATCGGTGATTGCGCCGACCGGATCGGGCAGCGCGGCGACCTGGCGCAGCCCCTCGATCATCGCGTCGATGCGGCCGGGGGTAAGCTCCAGGCGGTCGAGCAGGGCCGCGTCCAGGCCCTTGGCGGCACCCGCCTCCAGGTCGTGCCGGTTGGCCGCCATCAGCCCCGCGCGACCGCAGTCGATGTCCTCGGCCATGGCCGCGAGGGCCGCGTCCTTGGCGGCGGTGTCGGCGCGGGCGAGCGCGCGGGACGCCGCGCGGGCACGCTGGCCGACCTCCCGCATGTAGGCCTGGACGTCGTGGATCTCGGTATCGGACATGGCAGGTCACCGATTCATGTGCTGCGGCGGGTATCCCGAAACGCTCGGAATTCTAACCGAGAAGGGTGCGGCTCTTTTGCAACGATGCGGATTGATTGAGAAACAATGAGTTAATGAGGTGGCGCCGGGAGAAAGCGGAAGACGGGGCCTCCTGTTCGATGT
>JALOTB010000145.1 GCA_025458165.1 Chromatiaceae bacterium
GGTCTTTGACTACCTGCGCATGACCGCCAACTCTCAGCGCCCGCCGCGACCCCGCCCGATCCCCACAGGCCTAACTCGGTAGAACGGATTTGCCCTGCCGTCCGCCGCGAGGACCGTACGCCGCCGCATGCGTTGCGGTAAGCTCCGAGGGGTCTCTTACTGGCTGGCTTTCGGGCGGGACTGCGAAGCGATGTCATCCCTCAGAGATCGGCCCGCTGGCCTCATGCCACGCAGATCCGCGGCGTTTACGCCGGGCGAGCGGCTGCTTTTGGAGGCATTCGTCGCCAACAGCCGCGAGCTGAGGGATGGGGCGCTGATCGAACGGATCGTCGCGTTCGGCAGCCGGGCGCGCGGGGAGGGTGACGAGGACTCCGACCTCGACCTCGCGGTCTTCCTGTCACCCCGCGCGCCGCCCTCACTGGAGCGGGACTTGATCGAGCTGGTCGAGACGCTGCAGGAGGGGTGGGAGGATCTGCCGCACCTGCGTCTCGTCAGCGTCCGGATGGGTGACGGGACGCGGCTGGCGCTGCTCCATGCCATCGAAACAGAGGGGATCGTCCTATGGGCGAAGACGAGCGACTGAGTGCGGTGGCCGATGAGCTGGGACTACTCCTCGACGAGCTGCGGAGCCTCCGGGCCAACGCCGCGGCCGGGGTCCACCGTAAGTGCATCTCTAATCTCTACTATGCCGCTTTCCACACGGTGCGGGCGCTGCTCTTCAGCCACGGGCTGGATGCGAAGACCCGCGAGGGCGTTCAGCGGCTGTTCGCGGCGCACCTCGTCAAGCCGGGGGCCTTCGACCGGGTGCACTTGAAGACCTTGGGCCAGCTCGCGGCCGACCGGCTGCGCGCCGATTACCAAGGCTTCCACCAGTACGACGCCGAGGATGTCGCCCGTGCGCGCCCGCCCGTGCTCGATTTGGTACGAGCGGGGCTGGACTATCTGGAGGTCCAGGTACCCGAGGTGGGCGGGGCGATCACCCCATTGATCCGCCGCGAACTCAAGCACGGCGACCTTGGACCCACGTAAGCCGGTGAGTGTGCAGCCCTTGCCCGGCTCGGATAGCTGTCAGACCTGGCCCAACGCCAGAGTCAAGCGACGATCCGATCATAGCCACCGTCTGCACCGGTTGGGGTCATACGGCTATGCTCAGGCATGGCCACTGATCACAGGAGACCAATGTGCCTGAACCGAGCTTGGAGCTTCTTGTGCAGATGGTGCGGAAAGTGCTCGACGCCCAACGCGAAAGCCGAGAGGACATTCGCGAGATCAAGACTCGCCTAGGTAGGATGGAGAGCGACGTCGCGAGCTTGCACGTGTTCCTGGCCGAGCAGTCGGTTCGTCTGGATCGATTCAGCGATCGGCTAGAGCGAGTCGAACGACGCCTGGAGATCGCAGACGCTTAAGCCCCGGTAGATCAAGGCGCGGGTCTGCGCACGCGGCCCCGTGACACCACCAGCGAGCGGTCCGGCGAGTGGACATTATGCCGACTCGGCCCGCCATTCGAGGCGAGCTCTAACAGGGCGGCACTATGAGGGCCTCGTAGCCCCCTCGGGCGGCGGGGCGAGGACCTCGGGGCCTACCAAGCCCGTCTCGATCTGGTCGCGCATGTGGTGCACCGGCGCGGCGACCCCGGCGTAGGGGTCGTCGCGGAGGAAGCGCGCGGCCTCGTCCAGGGCCGTTTCGAGCGAGGCGCGCAGCTCGGCCTCTATGGCGGGCCGGATCTTTTCATGCTCGCTGGCCTGCCAACTGGAGACGCCGACCGAGACCAGGATGCCGCCGATGCCCCCGAGCGCCAGTCCAGCCACTGTGGCGCCGCCCTGCAGCGCGAGGCGGCCGGCGAGCTTGTCGGCGCTCGACCGGGCCACGGGGTAGAGGCGCTCGCGTACCGTCCCGGCGCTGATCCCGTCCTCGCCGGGTCCGATCCGCCTCAGCAGGGCGGCGTAGGCGGGGATGCGCAGCGGGTCGTCGGCGGCGATGAGCTGGGCGAGCGAGGCGCGCTGCGGCGCGGGCGCGGCGAGCTCGATCAGCGCGATGCGCTCCAGCCGCTCACGCAGGTCGTCCTCCGGCAGGCGATAGCGACCCGGCAGGTCCCGCAGGTCGCCGGCGAGGGACCCGACGAATAGGGCAGCGGCGCGCTCGCGGATCTTCTGCGGGTCGGTCTCCTCGGAGACCGGCTGCAGCACCCGTTTGTCGTACTGCTCCTGCAGGTACTCGGCGAGCCGCTCGGCCGCCTTACGCTCGCCCTCGGCGGAGTCGAGCCCATACCAGCCGACCTTGAGCGCCAGCCACTGCTGGGTCCCGTAGCTGGTGTACCAGGGGATGAAGGCCTCCTCGGTCTGCCGGCCCACCCGCGCCATCCAGTCGCTCAAGGCGGCGTACGCATAGCGCTCCGCCTCGGCCGCGGCGCGGCGGGTGGCATCCCAGATGTCGGCATCGATTAGTCGCCAGACCTCCGGTGTGGCCGGCAGGGGCGGCACGACCGGCTTGGGCGCGTCGATCGGGGCCGAGGCGCAGCCACCCAGGACGGCGAGCAGCAGGGCGGCGATGGCGGTCGGGCCGCAGAAGAGTCGGGCCGCAAATGAACGCACATGGACACAACTGGGATAGGAGCTTGTCCGCAGGGAGTGCGGCCCTTCTTCCGGAACGCCGCCAGGCGTGCTCCGCCGTTCCAGTTGCCCGAGTGGGCGCGGAATGGCCCTACCGCGTGTCATCGTTCGGCTCGGGGCTCAGTAGACTGGCCCGTACGCACGAGAGGATGCCGTAGTCGTAATGGCCGTCGAAGGCGTCGAAAACGGGCTTGAGGGCAAAGGGGGCCTCCGGCATCAGGTGCCGGAAGGCGCGCTCGATGGCCTGGATCTCCTCCGGTGTGATCGGGAGGGCCTCCGTGACCACCAGCTCACCCTCCTCGATGGCGTGGGCGAGGTGGGTGTAGATGGTCGAGGGCTTGAGCGCTCGGCGCTCGGCGATAGTCTCGGGTGTGAGTCCGGTGCGCCGCAGCGCCAGTGTCTCGCGGGCGGTCGCGCTGAGCCCGAGATCCCGGCTCGGACGGGGCGCGGTCGATCGGGCGCGTAGACCTTCCGCGGGCATGGTAGGAAGATGCTCGGGGTGCCCGTGCTCCGCCTCGTGCTCGGCTAGGACCCGCAGGAAGTCGGCGCCAAAGTGCTCGAGCTTAAACGCTCCGACCCCGTTGATACGGCTGAGCTCGTCCGCATTCCGGGGCCGGTAACGGACCATCTCGCGCAGAGTGGCATCGCCAAAGATCACGTAGGGCGGCACGCCCTGCTCTTCGGCCAGGGCGCGGCGGCACTCGCGCAGACGCTCCCAGAGCCCCTGCGCCTCGGGGTCCAGGGGCACTTGAGGTACCGCGGCTCGGCGCTCGGCGGACCGGCGCTTTTGCACGGGGTCACGGCGCAGCCGGATGCGGCGCTCGCCGCGGAACAGCGGTCGGCTGTCGTCGGTGAGGATGAGCCCGCCGTGACCCTCGATGTCGACGGCGGCGAGCCCGGCCGCGACGAGCTGGCGGTAGACCGACCGCCACTGGTCGGCGCTGAGGTCCTTGCCGATGCCGAAGGTGCTGATGTGGTCGTGGCCGAAGCGGCGGATGCGCTCGTCCGCCTTGCCGAGCAGGACGTCGACCAGGTAGCTCACGCCGAAGCGCATGCCGGTACGGTAGATGCAGGACAGCGCCTTCTGCGCCGCGACCGTCCCGTCCCAGGTCGCCACCGGGGTCAGGCAGGTGTCGCAGTTGCCGCAGGGCGCCTCCAGGGTCTCGCCGAAGTAGCGCAGGAGCACCTGGCGGCGGCACTCGGTGGTCTCGCAGTAGCCGAGCATGGCGTTCAACTTGTGGAGCTCGACACGCTTGAAGCGCTCCTCGGCCTCCGACTCCTCGATGAAGCGCCTCAGCATGACGACGTCGCCCAGGCCGTAGGTCATCCAGGCGTCGGCCGGCTCGCCGTCGCGCCCAGCGCGGCCGGTCTCCTGGTAGTAGCCCTCGACGCTCTTGGGGAGATCCAGATGCGCGACGAAGCGCACGTCCGGCTTGTCGATGCCCATGCCGAAGGCGATGGTGGCGACGATGATCACTGACTCGCCGCGCAGAAACTCGGCCTGATGTGCGCGGCGGGTCTCGGCCGGGAGCCCGGCGTGATAAGGCAGGGCGCGGAAGCCCTGGGCGCGCAGAAACTCCGCGGTCTCCTCGACCTTGCGCCGCGACAGGCAGTAGACGATGCCGGCGTCCTTGGGATGCTCGTGGCGCAGGAAGTCGAGTAGCTGCCGCCTCGGCTGGTCCTTGGGGACGATGCGGTAGCGGATGTTCGGCCGGTTAAAGCTGGCGACGAACTGCTCGGCCGTGGCGAGCCCGAGGCGCGCGACGATCTCGTTGCGGGTCGGGGCGTCGGCGGTAGCGGTCAGCGCGATGCGCGGCACGCCCGGCCAGCGCTCGTGGAGCACGCCAAGTTGGATGTACTCGGGGCGGAAGTCGTGGCCCCACTGAGAGACGCAGTGGGCCTCGTCGATCGCGAAGAGTGCGATGGGGATACGGTCCAATAGGGCCAGGAAGCGCTCGGTCAGCAGCCGCTCGGGGGCGACGTAGATGAGGTCGAGCTCGCCGGCGAGCAGTGTGCGCTCCACGGCCTGGGCGGCATCGAAGGGGAGGGATGAGTTCAGGAAGGCCGCGCGCACCCCGAGCTGGCGCAGCGCATCCACCTGGTCCTGCATCAGCGCGATGAGCGGCGAGACCACCACCGCCGTGCCGGGGCGGAGCAGGGCGGGGATCTGGTAGCACAGCGACTTGCCGCCGCCGGTCGGCATCAGCACCAGGGCGTCGTCGCCCGCGATCAGGCGCTCGACGATCCGCTGTTGTTCGCCGCGGAAGCTCGCGTAGCCGAAGACCCGGTTGAGGACCTCGATCGGGGACTGGTCGTCGGGGTGCATCCTGGCTCCGGGGGCGGGGCGCAATCGGGCTGCCCTGCGCCCCAAGGGACCGGGCGATCATACCGCGGAAGAGGAGCCCCACGCGCACCGCTCGTGCGCCCGCCGTTACCCGCGAGGCGAACGGGTGCGCCCCGCTCCGGAGCTCGGGATGAGCGCCTGGGTATGGCCGTGTGGTCCTGCCAGGCAGCGCCAGAGGCATCGCGGGATCTCCTGATGTCAGGCGAAACGAGGAGAGGCAAAGCGGGTCGGCGGCGCGGTGTATCCCTTTCCAGATCAGGCCTCCGCGGGAACCACCGAGGGGCCGCTATCGATATTCTACCCTCGCTTCAGCCTCCTCCCGGCACGTGGGCACGGTCCCGACCCGTTGCTGCCGCCCAGGCTCCAGGCCCGAGCCGCGGGTTCGGACGCGTAGCCGCCACCCTTAACCCTGGCAAAGAACGTGGGCGGTGACCCTAAGCCAGCCACCGGTCCGCTGCGACTTCTGGAGTGCGGGGCGGCGCCGCCTGAGCAATTTCTGAGGCTTGGAATGGCAGAGACGGAAAAGAAGCGGATGCCAATTGGGCCCCAATTGCGAACCCCGATGCTGGGGAGCAACGTTGACAAGCACCCTATCCCATGCTCAACTGAGTACCAAAATCAGTACGGGCGTAAACGTGAACAGCATTCCAGCCCAAGACATCAAGCGCCGGGGGATCTCCGCCGTTGACGAGGCACTCCGCGAGGGCCCGGTCCATATCATCAAGAACAACCGCCCGAGCTACGTCGTGCTCAGTGAAGCGGCCTATGCGGAGCTGTTGGAGTCCCACAGGGACGCGGCAAGAGAACGTCTACGTGAGTCTTTGGCAGATCTGGAGGCCGGCCGGACGAACCGCTACGAGGACGTCGATGCGTTGATGCAGGCTCTCGACGGCGACGAGTCATGAGCTTCGCGCTGGTCACGACCCAGCACTTCGAGCGTCGCGCACGAAAGTCTCTTCGCAAGCATCCCGATCTGCGCCCCGCTCTGCGGGATACCCTGGACGATCTCAGACGAGATCCCTTCCAACCACAGCTCAAGCTTCATCCGCTCTCCGGCAATCTGGCTGGCGTGCAGGCGGTTAGCCTCACCTACTCGTATCGATTGACCCTGCTGGTGAGGGTGACCGAGCGGGAGATCGTCCTGCTCGACATCGGCACCCACGACGAGGTCTATCGTTGAAGATCTCCGCCAAGGACATCGAGCGTTGGGCAGAAACCCGCGAGGCCCAGGGCGAGCTGCCGCGGTTGATTCGGCGACTGGCCCTGCAAGCGGGTACCGTTGCCGAGATTACCTTTCCTGCACGCGAGTCCGTGAGTCGACGTGCGCTCCCTGAAGAGGAAGACGCCGGGGCCCAAGCCCCAAGAGCGAGATCACCACACGGGCGACCTGTTCGGCGAGGAAGAGCGGAATTAAGCCAACTGTCACCGGGATTGCCATGAACCCAAGCCAGCCGGCGCTCATCCAGGCCGCTGCCGAACGCCTTCCGTCAGGCGGGGTCGCGCGGATAGGCACGGACAGCGACGAGGAAGGTACCCGCTTTGCGGCCGTCATCGAGGCCGTGACTGTTGATGCGGGCAAGGGGGAATTGGCAGTAGACAGGGTCACGCCACCAGAGACGAAAGACTGGAACGATGTGCTTCTGCGTGCGGGTGGGCGGCACAGCTCTTGCGTTTTGCAGCGGGCGCTATCGACCCACTGCTGACGCTCAGCACGCAGACCTTAGCGGCAGGTTTGGACGCATAGCGGACTCCCGTCTTGGTGCCCAGCAGCGGTCGGCAACGGTCGTAAGCGGACCAACCGGAGCGCCTTGCCAATCCTTGTTGTGGCAAGAAGGACACGAACCTTCAGGATGCTCACCGACAATCGGTATCCGCCCAACCCACCTGACGACTGACCGATCCCGCGCGACGCCTCGACGCTGGAACCGGTCACGATCCGCCCTCAGCCTGAGAAGGCGACTTGACCCAATGCGGGCCTTGGGGTCCGCCGAGGGCATGTCTGGATGTTCTGCAACAGCGGCCATTCCGGTCGTGCTGAGGTCACTACGATCGTGACCTCATCCAAACCAGTGAACTACGACCGCTTTCGGGATCGACCCCTTCGGTACTCCAATCGATCGCCCGGACGCGGATTCTCGGTCACCCACGGCAACACAACGTTACATTTTGTCCTGGGATCGTCATCAGTAACCGCTAATATACGGAGCATCTCGCTCCAACGCCGTCACTGGAGGTACTGATGTTCAAAGCGATTCTGGCGACCGGCACCGCCGTCCTTTTCCTTCTGTCCGCTCTCGTCGAGCCAGTCGAGGCGAGCGACCCGGCCGGCTTGGATCTCGAGCCCGCCATCAATGGGGCCGTCTCGGCCAACGGCCTCTTTCCAAGTCAGGCCATGGAGGAGGAGTTCGCGGCTTACCTGCTCTGGACCAAAGATCGTGGTATCAGCCGGCTGTTCGCGTTCGAGTCAATGTTCGGCGGCGGAACCGCGCAAGAGGTACCGTTTCCCAACCCGCACATGACAGCGCAGTTCGAGGCATACCTGCGCTGGGTCGACACTCGTAATCTCAGTCCCTTTTACGCCTTCATGGTGACCAACTTCGACTGAGCCCGAGACCGGATCCTCGCCGGGCTATCGGACTGATCTTCCCCCTCTAAACCGACCACTGAGGTGCCGGCAACCCAGTAGCGGTGCGGCCTGAAGGGGATTGCTGGATCTGGCGGTGTAGCCAT
>JALOTB010000077.1 GCA_025458165.1 Chromatiaceae bacterium
CGCGCACCTGCGCTTCGAGCACATCCGCGCGCCGCGCCGCGCCAAGGCCGGGCGCAATGTCACCCAGATGCACTACGCGCGCCGCGGGGTCATCACCCCCGAGATGGAGTACGTCGCGATCCGCGAGAACATGCGGCTCGACGAGCTGCGGCGTGACCCGCGCTACCAGAAGCTCTTGCGCCAGCACCGCGGCCAATCGTTCGGGGCGAGCCTACCGGAGGCGATCACCCCGGAATTCGTGCGCGCCGAGGTCGCCCGCGGCCGCGCCATCATCCCCGCCAACATCAACCACCCCGAGCTCGAGCCCATGATCATCGGGCGCAACTTCCGGGTGAAGATCAACACCAACATCGGCAACTCGGCGGTCACCTCCTCGATCGAGGAGGAGGTCGAGAAGATGGTCTGGTCCGCCCGCTGGGGCGGCGACACCCTGATGGACCTCTCGACCGGCAAGAACATCCACGAGACCCGCGAGTGGATCCTGCGCAACGCCCCCATGCCGATCGGCACCGTGCCGATCTATCAGGCGCTGGAGAAGGTCAACGGCAAGCCGGAGGAGCTGACCTGGGAGATGTTCCGCGACACCCTGATCGAGCAGGCCGAGCAGGGGGTCGACTACTTCACCATCCACGCCGGGGTGCTGCTGCGCTACATCCCGCTGACGGCCGACCGGGTCACCGGCATCGTCTCGCGCGGCGGCTCGATCCTGGCCAAGTGGTGCCTGGCACACCATCAGGAGAACTTCCTCTACACGCACTTCGCCGAAATCTGCGAGATCATGAAGGCGTACGACGTCTCCTTCAGCCTGGGCGATGGGCTCCGCCCCGGCTCGATCGCCGACGCCAACGACGCCGCCCAGTTCGCGGAGCTGGAGACCCTGGGCGAGCTGACCAAGATCGCCTGGGAGCACGATGTCCAGGTGATGATCGAGGGCCCCGGCCACGTGCCTTTGCAGATGATCGAGGAGAACGTCACCAAGGAGCTACGCGACTGTTTCGAGGCCCCGTTCTACACCCTGGGGCCGCTGATCACCGACATCGCCCCGGCCTACGACCACATCACCTCCGGCATCGGCGCGGCCAACATCGGCTGGTACGGGACCGCGATGCTCTGCTATGTGACGCCCAAGGAGCACCTGGGGCTCCCCAACAAGCAGGACGTGCGCGACGGCATCGTCACCTACAAGATCGCCGCGCACGCCGCGGACCTGGCCAAGGGCCTGCCGGGGGCGCAGGTGCGCGACAATGCCCTGTCCAAGGCGCGCTTCGAGTTCCGCTGGGAGGACCAGTTCAACCTCTCGCTCGACCCCGAGCGGGCGCGCGAGTACCACGATCAGACCCTGCCCCACGAGTCGCACAAGGTCGCTCACTTCTGCTCGATGTGCGGGCCGCACTTCTGCTCCATGAAGATCACCCAGGACGTGCGCGACTACGCCCAGGCGCACCGGATCGAGGACGTCGAGGCGGCGATCGCCGAGGGGATGAAGGAGAAGTCGCGGGAGTTCGTCGAGGAGGGCGGGAATATCTACCGCGAGGTCTGAGCGCGGCTATCCTTCTGCCCGGGGCCAAGCCATAACGGAAGCGATCCCATGCCCAGCCCGGCCGAAGACCTGATCCGCCGCCACCGGTTCACGGTGACGGACTATTACCGCATGGCCGAGGACGGGATCCTCGCGCCGGATGCCCGGGTCGAGCTGATCGACGGGGAGGTGCTGGAGATGCCGCCGATCGGGCCGCTGCACGCGAGTGTCGTCACCGAGATCCAGGATCTCCTAACCGCGGCGGTGCGCGGCCGGGCGGTCGTGCGGGTGCAGAACCCGGTCCATCTCGGGCCGCACGACGAGCCCCAGCCGGACATCGCCCTGGTCAAGCCGCCGACGGCCAGGTATCGCACCCGCCATCCCGAGCCGCAAGACATCCTGCTCCTGGTCGAGGTGGCCGACACCAGCCTGCGGGTCGACCGCGACCTCAAGCTCGGCGTCTATCGAGATCAGCCGCCACCGGCGTCCGAACGCCGGCCGGTACCAGGAATCGGAGACCCTGAGCGATCTCACCGTTGTCGAGGTCCCTGGGCTCGGCGCGGTCGCCGTCGACCTTTCCCGGCTGCTGTAGGCGCCGCGGTCGATTGACGACTCGCCCGCCGAGCGGGCCGCGGCGGGGCTGTCCTATACTCGACCGGTAGCCGAGACTGGAGTGTCCGTGATGTCGCTGAAACCCAAGCCGCGGATGACCTTCGACGACTGGCTCGCCGCCGAGCGACGCGCCATCGAAGGGCGGAGCGAGTTCCTCAACGGCGAGGTCTTCGCCATGGCGGGGGGCTCGGAGGCTCACAACCTGATCGCTGCTAACGTCGTCGGGGAGCTACGGAACCGCTTCAAGGGCCGCCCCTGCTACGTCTACACCAGCGACATGAAGGTTCGGGTGGAGTCCGCCAACCTCGGCGCCTATCCGGATGCGATGGCGGTCTGCGGGGAGCGGCGGTTCTGGGACGAGGGGAAGGACGTCATCACCAACCCGGTGCTCATTGTCGAGGTCCTATCCGATTCGACCGAGGCCTACGACCGCGGGGACAAGTTCGCCTACTACCGCAGCCTCCCGAGCCTCGCGGCCTACCTGATGCTTTCGCAGCATCGGGTGAGCGCCGAGCTCTATCTGCGCCAGCCGAACGGCGATTGGCTGCTCAGCACCTATGACGATCTTGCGGCCTGTGTCCCGCTGACTGCGCTCGGCGTGGAGCTACCCATGGCCGAGATCTACGACAAGGTCGAGCTCAGCCCGCGGGCCGATGCCCCGCCGGAGTCCCTGGTCCCGCTCGGCTGAGCGCGGCGCGGCGCGGCCGAGCCGCGCCGCTATCCCCGATCCCTCAGGCGCTTGCCCCCGCCGCCGCGGTCCGCGGTGGCCGCAGGCAGAAGGCGTCGTCCTTGGCCTCGTCGCCCAGCCGCTCGTAGATTGCGTTGATCGCCTGGTCCTCGGTCGCGAAGATGTTGTCCCAGCCGACCAGCTCCGCGAGGCCGGTGGCGCGCATCACGTCGAGCACCTGTTTCTTCAATCCCGAGAAGATCAGCGTGATGCCGTTGTCTTGCAGCCGGCTGACGAGGTGGTGGATGACCTCCTCGCCTGAGGCGTCGAGCCGGTTGATGCCGTCGCTCACGATCAGGACGAACTTGGCGTTGCGGTGGTCGGCGATCGCCTCCAGCACCGTGTCCTCGAAGTAGGACACGTTGGCGAAGTAGAGCTGCCCGTCGAAGCGCATCGCGATCACGTGCTCACTGGTCGGGAGATCCGGGTTGACCTTGACGTCGCGCAGCGTGCCATCGGAGTAGCGCCCGAGCAGGGCCACCCGCGGCTTCATGGTGCGATAGAGGAACAGGATGATCGCCAAACCGGCGCCCACCAGGATGCCGTTGTCGAGATGCGGCGCGAAGGCCAGGGTGGCGATGAAGGTCACGATGGCCGCGATGCCGTCGTGCTTCTGTGCCTCCCAGGCGTGGCGGATGGCCTGGAAGTTAATCAGCCCGACCACCGCCATCATGATCACCGCGGCCAGCACCGACTGCGGCAGGTGATAGAGCAGGGGTGTGAGGAAGAGCAGGGTGACGAGCACGACCAGTCCGGTGAAGACTGAGGACATCCCGGTCCGTGCGCCGGCATTCAGGTTCACCGCCGAGCGCGAGAACGAGCCGCTTGCCGGGTAGGACTGGGAGATGCTCCCGACCACGTTGGCAATACCCTGGCCGATCAGCTCCTGATTTGGGTCGATGCGGTCCTTGGTCTTGGCCGCCATCGCCTTGGCGATCGAGATCGCCTCCATGAAGCCCACCAGAGAGATGATGATCGCGCTCGGCAGGATCTGCATGATCACCTGGAGGTCGAGGTGGGGGAGTGCCAGCGAGGGCAGCCCGGAGGGGATCTCACCGACCACCTTGCCCCCGTGCTCGGCATAGCCAAGCGCCCAGCTCGCGAGCGTCGTGACGACGACGGCGATCAGCACCCCCGGGAGCTTCGGCTGGTACTTCTTCAGGGCCCACATGAGCGCGAAGGCGGCCACGCCCATCACCAGCGTGAACAGGTGGGTGTCGCCGACCTGCTGGAGTACCCCCCAGATGTCGTTGATGAAATGCTCGCTGCGCGGCATCGGCACGCCGAAGATCTTGTTGAGCTGCGAGAGCCCGATGATCAAGGCGGCCGCGTTGGTGAAGCCGACGATCACCGGGTGGGAGAGGAAGTTCACCACCACCCCGAGGCGGAAGAGCCCGAGCGTGATCTGCACGAGCCCGACCATGAATGCCAGCAGGATGGCCAGCATGATGTATTCGGCGCCACCGACGTTGACACCCATCTGCGCGACCACCGGTGTCAGGGCCGACGCGGTCAGCAGGGAGACGACGGCCACGGGACCGGTGGCGAGCTGTTTGGACGAGCCCCAGAGCGCAGCGACCATCACCGGCAGGAACGCGGCGTAGAGCCCGTAGTAGGCCGGCAGCCCGGCCAACTGGGCGTAGGCCATCGACTGCGGGATGAGCACTAGCGCGACGGTGATACCGGCGATGAGGTCCGCGCGGAGGGTGTCCGCGCCCATCGGAAACCAGCGCAGGAAGGGGAAGACGCGAGCGAGCATGTGTGTCACCGCAGGCCGTGGTTGTGGAGAGGTCCTCGGTGGCCCCGTCCCCGATCGCCACGGCGAGCCGAGGCACGAGCGCGCCGGTGGCTCCGCCAGGCTTGGGGCGCGGCAGGCGGGCGTTGAGCCGCGGGGGGAAGGGGCGCGAGATCGGGGCAGAAGCTTACCACGTCTGCATAGGGGAATATACTGATGGACTTAACCTCTGCGCCTTGGATGGCGCCGGTCTTGCCGCCCGTCGGATACCCGAGACCGCGAGCTGAGCCCTCTCAGGGCCCTGGCGGCGCCGGGTTGACCCGTGCGACCCAGGCGGAGCTTGCGGCCTGAGTGAAGTCGAGCACCAGCCGCGGATAGAGCCCCGGCACGAGCACCAGCAGGACGAGCACCAAGGCGACCAGCCGCTCGCGCGGGCGCAGGTCGACCGCCGCCGCGACGACGGTGCTGGTGACCGGGCCGAGGAAGGCGCGCCGATAGATCCCGAGCAGATAGCCTGCCCCGATCACCACGCCGGCGAGCGCGGCGATCCCGGCCCCGGGGTAGCTGGAGATGGCGCTGAGCAGCAGCAGGAGCTCGGCCGGAAAGCCTCCGGTTCCGGGCAGCCCGATCGACGCCAGGCCGAGCAGCAGAAACGCGGAGGCGAGCAGGGGCATGGTCCGCGCCGCGCCCCCGAGCCCCGCCACGTCGGCGGTGCCGGTACGGTGGTGCAGGAACCCGGTCAGGAGGAACAGCCCTCCGGCGACGACGGTGAAGTTGAGGAGCTGGAACACCGCACCCTGCACCCCCTGCTGGGTCAGTGTCCCGATGCCGAGCACCACCAGCCCCACGTGGCTCATGCTGGAGAAGGCGAGCATCCGCCGCAGGTTGGTCTGGGCGAGCGCCGCCAGGGCCCCGTAGAGCACACCGAACACCCCCAGTCCGGCCAGCACCCAGCCGTAGTCTCGTGCCGTCTCGGGTGCGAGCGGCACCAGGAAGCGGATCAGCCCGTAGGCGCCGATCTTGAGCCCGGTCATCAGGGCGGCGACGCCTGCGGAGCCATCGGTCGCCACCACCGGCAGCCAGGTATGCAAGGGAAAAAGCGGCGTTTTCACCGCGAAGCCGAGCAGCAGCAAGGCGAAGACGGTCGGCCCTAGACCCGGGGCGAGCGGCGTCTGCAGCAGGGTCTGGTAATCGAAG
Source organism: Chromatiaceae bacterium (assembly GCA_025458165.1). GTDB lineage: Bacteria > Pseudomonadota > Gammaproteobacteria > Chromatiales > Chromatiaceae > JALOTB01. The sequence goes on from JALOTB010000077.1 coordinate 5,791, forward strand.
GAGAGTCCGGCGGGGACCGCGACGCCGGTGAGCTCGGCATGGTTGAGCGCGAGCAGGATAAAGGCGAAGAGTAGCGGCACCCCGCCGAGCAGCATGAACAGGGTGTACTGCACCGCCGCCTCGCGCCGTCTCGGGCCCACGCCCCAGAGGCTCACGAGGAAGTAGATCGGGATCAGCGAGAGCTCCCAGAACAGGAAGAAGAGCACGGTGTCCAGGGCGCAAAAGATCCCCAGGGTCGCCGCCTCCAGCAGCAGGACCAGGCTGAAGTACAGGCGCGGCATCGCCCGCGTCTTGGTCCACGAGGCGAGGACGACCCCGACGAACAGGAGCACCGCGAGCGGCAGGAAGAGCACCGAGATACCGTCGACGCCGACCCGGTAGTGGATCTGTAGGGTCGGGATCCACTGCCGCTGCTCGACGAGCTGGAAGCCACCATCGCCCCGCTCGAAGAGCGCCGCGACGGTGAGCGCGATCGCCAGGTTCGACAGGGTGGCGCCAAGTGCGATCGCGCGCGCCCAGCTCGGGCGGGGCGCGACCCAGATCAGCGCCGCTCCGAGCGGTAGCGTGAGGAGCAGCAGGCTGAGCAGGGGAGGGCTGTTCGTGAGGCTCAGGTCCGGCATCGGCGTTCGGTACGTCTTACCTGGGCGAGACGCCGGGGCCGCGGCGCGCGGTCCGTGGCGAAGGCCTCAGTCATGGGGGAAGCGCGCCCCGAGCTCGGCGAGCGGGGCGTCGATCAGCTTGAGCCACGGCTCGGGATAGAACCCCGATCCGAGCAGGACCAGGATCAGCACGACCGCGATCAGCCGCTCCATCCAGCTCAGCGCGGCCACGCTCTCCACCCCGCCGGGCGGCGGGGGGGCGAGAAAGGCACGTTGGAAGGCGAGCAACAGAAACCCAGCCGCGGCCACGTTGCCGAGCGCGGCGGCAATCGTCACAAGGGCCCCGAACCTCGCGATGGCCGCCTCCAGCATCAGGTGGGCGGCGTCGAAACCGGGGGTCCCGGGCATGCCGACGATCGACAGCCCGGCGATCAGGAAGGCGACCCCGAGCAGTGGTACGTGGTCGAACAGCCCGCCGAGCTTGCCGAGCTGGGTGGTACGGGTGCGCTGGTAGACGAAGCCGGTCATGAACAGCAGCCCGGCGATGGCGAGCCCAAAGGTGACCGAGAGCATCACGCCACCCTGGAAGGCCGCCGGTCCCAGGCTGAACAGCCCGATGATCAGCACGCTGGTGTGGCTCACGACGGCGAAGGCGAGCAGGCGGCGCAGGTTCGACTGCATGAGCGCCAGCAGGGCCGCGTAGAAGATGCCGGCGGTGGCGAAGCCGATCACGTGTCCGCTCCACTCCAGGGCCGCATCCGGCATCAGCGGGAAGACGAAGCGCAGCAGCCCGTAGACCCCGACCTTGAGCCCCAGAAGCAGGGTCGGGGCCACCGCCACATCGCCGTGCTCGGCGGCGATGGGCAGCCAGCCGTGGAACGGGAAGAGTGGTGTGCGGATGCCGAGCCCGTAGAAGAACAGGAAGAACACTACCGCCGAGAGTCGCGCCTCAACCCGGGTGTCGGCGAGCTCGGTGAGGTCGAAGGTCCAGGCGCCGCCGTTTTGGCCGGCGTGGCTCCAGGCCAGGATCAGCGTCCCCGCGAGCAAGAGCACCAGCCCGGTCGCCATGAACTGGAAGTAGCGCGCGACGGCCAGGTCTTTGGCCGGCGAGGTCGCCCAGCGCCACATCAGGTAGCCGACAAGGGTGAGCTGCACGGCCGAGGCGGCCACGAACCAGAGCAGATCCAGGGTGGTGAAGAGCGACATGGCCACGCCCTCGACCGCGAGCAGCAGCGCCACCAGGTGCGGGATGTCGCCCATCCGGCGTCCCGGTCCGTAGACGATCAGGAGCAAGGTCAACAGGGCGGTCAGCAGGATGAACAACACCGACACCCCGTCGACCCCGGCGTGGTAGTTCAGAACCGGGGCGAGGGTCCACCGCTCGACCAGCTGGAAGGCCGGGTCGGCATGGTCGAGGCGCAGGTAGATCGCGGCGGCCAGGGCGAGCTCCGCGGCCGCCGCCGCCAGTCCGATGACGATCGCCGGGGCGTCCCGGCGCACCGCCAGCAACAGCAGCGCCGCGGCGAGGGGCAGCGCCTGCAGCAGGGCCAGGAGCGGTAGCCCGGGCGGCGGGAGCAGGGTCTCGATGGGCGCCATGGCTCGTCCGACCCTTATAGGATGACCACCAGGGTCGCCAGGATCAGCAGCACCAGGTAGCGGGGCTGGCTGAGCAACGCCTCGACCTCCTGCAGGTAGCCGCCGAGGACCCGCACCATCCGGCGCAGGCCGCCCCCTCCGCTCTGCAGGACCATGCGCTGCTCGAACCAGTGCAGCGCCGTCGAGAGGCTGTCCATCAGGGCGCCGAGCACGCCCGGGCCGTACCTGTGGCGCGGCGCCGCCCGGCCGAGGCGCGCCTCCTCCCAGCGCGCCAGGGAGTGGACCCCGCTGCCCTGTTCCGGCAGCCCGACCAGTCGGTGGACCACCCGCTCCTCGAAGGACTCGACGTCACGGGCGAGCTGCCGGGCGGGGCGCAGCGCGAGGGCGTCGCCGACGGCATCGAGCCAGAAGCCGTTGAGCGCGGCGGTGTAGAGCCAGCGCCGCCGGGCGAGCCAGGCCGGAACCGGGCGGGCCGGCCGGGGCACCCAGTGCATAAGCGCCGGGGCGTGGAGGAAATGGTAGGCGCGCCAGAGCGCGTGCACCACCAGGTGCCAGGCCGCGAGCTCGGTCCAGCCCAGCCCGCACCAGAGGACCATGAGCCCGACCTGGGCGAGCGTGGCGTACATCAGGCTGCCCTTGGTCTCCGCCGCCGTGAGCGCGCCGAGCCATCCATACAGCGCGGTGGCCAGGCCGAGCAGGGCGACCAGCGCCGCGAGTGCGGGGGCCAGCTCCAGCAGCGGTGCTAGGCGGATGAGGAGATAGACCCCGGCATGCACCATCAGTGAGCCGTAGAACGCCGCGCTCGACGGTGTCGGTCCCTCCAGGGCGCGCAGGATCCAGGCGGAGAAGGGCACCTGGGCGGACTTGGCGAGCGCCGCAAGCAGGAAGCCGAACAGGATCAGGCCGAGCTGCAAGGCGCTGAGGTCGGTCGCCCCCTCGGTGATCTGGGGCCATTCCACGCCGCCGACCCAGGCGAAGCAGAGGGCGATCGCGAGCAGGAAGCCGGCATCGCCGATGCGGTTGGTGAGGAAGGCCCGGTTGGCGTTGTCGGTGGCGCGGGGGCGCTCGTAGGCGTAGCCGATCAAGAGATAGGAGCTCACGCCCGCGAGCTCCCAGCCGACGAAGGTCAGCACCGCATTCCCTGCGGTGACGATCAAGAGCATCGCCGAGGTGAACAGGCTCATCCCCAGGAAGAAGCGCTGAAAGCCCGGCTCGCGGTGCAGGTAGTGCACCGAGAAGCGCAGCGTCACCAGGCCGATGAGGGCGACCAGGGTCGCCATGACCAGCCCGAAGGCATCGAGCCGCAGACCGAGCGCCACCCGCACCCCGCCGCTCGCGAGCCAGGTGCCGGCCTCGATCTGGCCGGGTGGGCCGAGCAGCAGCGCCTGCACGTCGGCGGCGAGAACCAGGAGGAGCGAAAGCCCGGCCGCTGAAAGCGCGACCCGCGCCGTGCCGCGCTCGCCCGCCTCCCCGCGGTCGCGTCCGAGGGCGAAGCCGAGCGCGATCCACAGCGCCGCGAGCAGCGGCGGCAGCGGGATGAGCGTGAACAGGGCCTCAGGCATGAGCGGCGCGCTCGTCGGGTGCGGCGATCAGCGCCGGCGGGCAGGGGTCGCGGCGGCCCGCGTAGCACGGCTGGGAGCGTTCGGCCCGTGGCACCGGCCGCGCCGGCGGGTCCCAGCGGACCCAGCCCAGCCCGGGGCGGAAGCGGTGGATCGCGCCGCTCTCGGGGTCCTTGGCGACGAGCTGCACCCAGGCGTTGCCGACCAGCTCGCGCACCGCCGGCTGGCGCTCGTAGATGGCGGTGAGTACGTCGAGCGACTGCTCGACGACGATCAGCAGCCGCATCGCCTCGTGGATCTCGATCATCTGGCTGGGCAGCCCGGTGCGCAGGTCCGAGGCGGTGCCGTCCATCACCGCGAACAGCCCCGTCACATTGTGCGTGACCTTGGAGCCGGACCCGTAGCGGTCGTTGTCGGCCGAGGAGAAGTAGTACTCCAGGCTGATGCCCGCGCCGACCGCCCCGTTGGTCACCAGGTGCCGTTCCAGGATCGCCCCGCTCGGGTCCTGGGTCGGATCGTAGGAGATCAGGAATGCGCGCCGGTCGAAGAAGGCCCCGCGGGTCATCGCCCGCCGGCCGATGAAGGCACAGGCGTTGGTCGCGTGACCCAGCTCGGGGCGCGCCTGGGAGAAGTCGAGCGAGCGACCGGCAGCATGGCGCGCCGCGGCGATCGGGTCCATGCCGGCGGGGGCCGAGGCGAAGCGCCGGCAGCGCTCTTGGGCATGGAGGCGGCCGGCCTCGTCGAGGTCGGCGCGCAGCCGCACGAGCGCCGCGACCTTCGCGGCAGGCAGGTCTTCCAGGTCGTACCAGTGCACCAGGTCGGTGCCGGTGTCGTGCTCGCCGGCGACGAACCAGGTCGCGGCGGGCCGGAGCAGGCCCCGCAGTTGTAGGCCGGCGCGTGGGGGTTGTTCTGGTTGACCGAGCCGTGACCGAGGATCGCGACCAGCGGCGCGAAGCCGGAGGTCAGCCCGCTCCCGCGCAGGAGGTTGGCGACGCGCTCGGCCTGCTCGTCGTCAGTGAACCCGAGGCGCGGCGCCGCCTCGGTCGCCGGCGGGCTGTCGTTTGGTGCCGTGAAGCGCAGCCGGGTCGGGACCTGACCCTCGATCAGCGCACCCAGCCGGCGCGCCAGTCCGCCCTCCAGCCGCGGCGCGAAGGTCTTGCCGACCAGGGCCGGCAGCGCGAGCGGGCCGGCGAGGGCGGCCACGGCGGCGGGGGCGAGCAGACCGCGTCGGCCGGACTGCAGCAGCCACTCACCGGCCGAGCGCAGCCGGTTATGGCGGCGGGCGTGGCGCTCGCTGGCCTCCGCGGCCTCTGGGCGGGGCTCCTCGCGGACCTCGTGGGCGGGGATCACCGGGGCGGGGATCACGGGTGCCAGCGCGCTGACCTCCAGATCGTCGAGCCCGCGCCAGTTGTGCGGCACGTTGAAGTGAGCGGCCGCGCCCAGGGTCTCGACCTCGGGCGCGAGCTCCTCCAAGTGGCGGCGGATGCCCTCCTCGCGGTCGTCCATGCACAGCATCACCTGGGCGCTCGGCGTCTCCTCACGGCTCGCCCAGCGGCCGCGGCCGTGGTTGGCCGCGACCGTTGCGAGGACCTGCTCGCGGTAGTGCCGCTCGTAGGCCTCCAGCCAGAGCTGGCCGCGGCGCCCGGGGTCGAGGCGCGGCAGGCAGTCGAGCAGTTGCTCGGCGCCCGCCGTGCCCAGCCGGCGGAGCGCACCGGCCGTGAGGCCGAGGTGCTGGGCGAGCCGGAACAGCGGCCAGGCGCTGTGGAACACGGTGTGCACCTCGGGCCGATCGGCGGACGGGCTGCGCCGCCAGGTCCAGATCAGCTCCGCGATATGGCCGTATACCTGGCCACCCGGGTCCATCCCCGCGATCGCCACGGCGTGCTGGGCGCGGGTCGCGAGATACTCGGGCAGGCGGGTCGCGAAGAGTGCGTGGCGGACGTAGAGCTCCTCGGGGTTGCGGCGGAAGTACCAGCGCAGCATGTCGAGGCTGGCCTCGACCTGCCAGTGCCGGCGGCACAGGCGCATGCCGAAGATCCGCTCCAGGGTCAGGCGCACCGCGAGGTAGTCCATCATCGCTACCGGCGTTGGCAAGCCCTTGTAGGCCGGGTGGTGATCGCGCCAGAGGATCATCCCCGACCACCCCGGGAGCTCCAGGGCGAGCCGCTCCAGGTAGGCGCACCAGCGGTCCTGGGCGATGCCGATGCGCTTGAGCCCGGCGATCACCGCGTCGAGTGGGTCCTCGGGCAGGGCGTCGAGCTCGTCATGCCAGGCGTGCAGGTCCTCTAGTATCGCGGCGAGGTCGTAACGCGCGGCGGCCCGCCAGGCGTGGTAGAGCCCCTGGGTGCGATCCGGGGCGTGCCAGGGGGCGTGGCCCAGGTCGAGGTGCGGGGCGAGGTGACGGACCAGCAGCGGACGCATCGCCTCGCGCAGATCCTCCCCCGTCAGCTCCTGGAGCAGGCCGCTCAGAGTGAGCCCCGGCCCGACCCGGTCGAGCAGGCCCTGGAGGTCCTGCGCCGCCTCCCGCCGCAACCGCGGGGTGACGATCGGCTGACCGGCCGCGCCCTCGCGCCCGAGCTCGGCGAGCATCTGCTCGGCCTGCTCGGAGGAGAGGTCGAGCAGATCCTCCGGGTGCACCACATAGTGCTCCAACCCGAAGACCCCGAGGCACGCCGACCAGAGCTCCGCGATCGCGGATTCCTCACCGCTCACCCGCTCGCGGGAGGCGCCGTCGAGCAGCCGCTGGCGGGACTCGGGCGCGACGTCCGGCTGGAAGCGGCAGCAGGCATCGAGCTCCTCCACCTGCCAGGCGAGCTGGGGGCCGACGACGGCATCGCAGGGGTGGAGCAGGGTGGCGAGATAGACCTCGCGGCGGCGCAGCGGGGGCTCGGCGTCGAGGATGAGGACATCGGGCTCCAGATCCGCCGCCTCGTCGAGCGCGGCGACCAGGTCCTCGCGGGTGATGCGCCCCGCGGCGAACAGGGCGCGGAAGCGCTCCGGCGGCAGGTAGCCGCGGTTGCCCGTGCGCCGCTCGGCCTCGGCCAGGGCTTGGTGAAAGGGCAGGTGCTGGAAGCCGTGCAGGGTGTTGTGGTGCACGAAGTCCTGGATCGGGGCCTGGCCCGGGAGGACGTGCTCCAGGTGATCCACCGCGTCGCGCAGGTGCTGGCGGATGTCGGTCAAGGCGCTGGCGTGATCGCTCGTCGTCATGAGCCGTTCAGAACCCCGCCGCGAGGCCCTGGCTGAGGTGCGCCACCGTGGCGGCGCTGAGCTCCAGGACCGGGGCGGGGAAGATCCCGATCAGCACGATCCCCGAGCCCAGCACCGCCGCGGCGATCAGCTCGCTGCGGCGCAGGTCCGGCACCAGGCGCATCGCCGGGCGCACGGGTCCGGTGAACAGCCGCCCGACCGTGCGGATCGCATAGCCCGCGCCGATCAGCATGCCGAGGCTCAGCACCAGCATCAGCCAGCCCCAGCGCTCGAAGCCGCCGATGATGGCATGGAGCTCGGCGACGAAGCCGGCGGTCCCGGGCATCCCCACGGCGCCGACAAAGGCCAGCACGGTGAAGAAGGCAAAGCGCGGGGTGACCCGCACCAGCGAGCTGTAGTGGCCGATCTCCCGGGTGTGGGTGCGCTGATACAGCAGCCCGATCAGCAGAAACAGCGAGCCCGCGACCAGGCCGTGGGCGAGCATCTGCATGACCGCGCCGGTCAGGCCGGCCTGATTGAGGGCGGCGATGCCAACCAGCACCACGCCCATGTGGCTCACGGAGGAATAGGCGATCATCGCCTTGAGGTCGGTCTGGCGCCAGGCCAGCACGCCGCCGTAGATCAGTCCGATCAGGGCGATCGCGACCAGCAGGCCCTGCAGCGCGAAGGCCGCCTGAGGCAGCAGCTCGACCGCACGCAGCAGGCCGTAGGCGCCCATCTTCAGCAGGATCCCGGAGAGCAGGATGCTCACCGGGCTCGGTGCCTCGACGTGCGCGAGCGGAAGCCAGCCGTGCAGCGGGAAGATCGGCATCTTGACCCCGAAGCCGAGCAGCAGGCCGAGGAAGATCAGCACCTGGGTCTCCGTCGGCAGGGCGCGGGCCCCGGCGAGCATCGACTCCATGGCGAAGCTGTGGCCGGGGACGCTGTCGAACAGCACCAGGAGCGCGATCAGCATGAACACCGATCCGCCCATGGTGTAAAGGACGAAGTTGAGCGAGGCCGTCTGGCGCTTGGGCCCGCCCCAACGGTCAATCAGGAAGAACAGCGGGATCAGTGTCAGCTCCCAGAACACATAGAGGAGCGCCCAATCCCGCGCGGTGAATACCCCGAGCATGGCGCTCTCGAGGACCAGCAGCAGCAGGTAGTAGCCCTTGACCCGCTCGCCGACCGCCTTGGAGGCGAGGATGGCGACCAGCGCGAGCAGCGTGGCGAGCATCACCAGCGGCAGCGAGACCCCGTCGACGCCGAGCGCGTAGGAGGTGCCGAGCCGCGGGTTCCAGGTCATCGACTCGACGTACTGCATCCCGGGCTCGCGGAAGTCGAACCCCAGGATCAGGGCCCAGGAGAAAAGGAGTGCCGCGCTCGCGGCGGCCTCGGCGACGCCCCGGATCAGGCGCTTGCGGACCGGCGGCAACAGCGCGATCACCAGCGCCCCGAGCAGGGGGATCAGCAGCAAGACCGTGAGTTGCCCCATGCGGGTCGAGGAGCCGGCAGAGCCTGTTGCGAGTGCGGGACGGGAGCCTCCGGATCGGGCTCGGGTCCGCAACTCTATCAGAATCTACTGTTGGATTATGCGGACGATCCGATTGGCCGCCGGCGGAGCGCCGGCATGGGCGCGCTGTCCGTTGAGGTCGCCTCGATTCGGTGCCGCTGGCCCACAAAAAACATGCCCGGCGAGCGTGGGCCGGGCCAAACGGGGGAGGGGGTGCCCCCGGTTCTACGCCAGTGGAGGACGCGCCGGTGGGACCGGCGCGCGGTTGGCTAGCCGAGCAGGGGAGGGCGTCGTCCCAGCGCCTCCATCCCCACGCGTGCGGCGCGGCGCGGACTCTCCGTCTCTTCCGCGCTCAATAGCCAGGACAAGGCCTCCGTCGCCTCGCCGTCCAGCCGGCGAAACATCAGTCCGACGCCGTCCGCGCTGCGATGCACGATGAGCCCAGGCATGCGCACCCGGTGCTCCCGTTCGACGGTGCGCAGGGTCATGTGCACATCGAGGCAGCCGGTGCTCGGCAAGGGTGCCGAGGTGCGCACGTAGATTCCGCCCCACCCGACGTTCAGGGCGAGACCGGCACACTGGATTCCATCGGGGAGGCGCAGCCGCACCGGGATGCGGACGTCGACGCGCTGTCCGAGACGATGATCGATCATGTCGGGAGTCCTCCTCGCAAGGTCCTTTGGGGTCTTTTTTCGGCGTACAGGCCGTCCGGGCGGCGGCCGGCCAGCGGGTTTCAGGCGATATCGGCCTCCTGCTCGGCCTCGAGCCAGTCCTCGAGCTCATGTCCGGGGGCGAAGCCCCGGCGCTCGGCCTTAAAGTAGGCCGCCTCGCGAATCCGCTGGGGATCCGCGCCGATACCGGACCGGCGGGTCGGGATGGGTGACACGGACCTCTGAAGCCAGGCCGCCTCGGCGGCCGAACGGAAGAACCGCCGCGGCTCCAGACCCGCGGTCGCGTCGAATCGGTCGTCGAATGTCTTCATCGGTGAGCTCCCTCGTTTCTTGATCCGCGGCGCCCGGGCCTGGGGCTCGGGATGCGGTCTAGCGTCGCTCGGGGCGCCCGCACAGACCCCAGCCTAGCGGTCTCGCTGGCGGGGGTGAATCCGTGCGAATACTCAAGGGATAGCACCAAGGCGGAGGATGGCACGCGGCGCGGGCGGGCTGGGGGCATCGTCATGGGTCGGTGCTCGGATCACCATTCGACCAGCCAGCGGCGGCGATCTGGCACAGCTCGGCGATGCTCTCGGCGTGCAGCTTGCGCATCAGCCGCGCCCGGTGGTTTTCGACGGTGCGCGGACTGATGCCCAGGTGTCGAGCGATCTCCTTGTTGGCCAGACCCTTGGTCGCGAGCAGCATCACCTCCCGCTCGCGGGCGCTGAGCCGCCCGAGCCGGCCGCGCAGGTCGCTGCGGACGGCGGCCTCCTCGCGTTGCCTGCGGTCCTGCGCCAGGGCCTCCTCGATCCGGCCGAGCAGCCGCTCCTTGGTCACCGGCTTCTCCAGGAAATCGACCGCCCCGCGCTTGACCGCCAGGACGGTGGTGGGGACGTCGCCATAGGCGGAGAGGAAGATGACGGGCAGGGTCGAGCCGCGCTCGGCGAGCGCCTTCTGCAGCTCCAGCCCGCTCATGCCGGGCATGCGTTGGTCGAGGAGCAGGCAGCCGGCCTGATCGGGCCGGTACGCGGCCAGCATGTCCAGGGCCGACGGAAACGGCCTGACGCGGTACCCAGCGAGCTTGAGTGTCAGTGCGAGGGATTCGCGGACCGCACCATCGTCGTCGACGATGAAGATCGTCGGCTCCTCGCTCATGCCGGCCCCCCGCCGGCTTCCCGCGGCAGGGTGAAGCGGAAGACCGCACCGCCCTCCGCCTGCGGATCGGCCCAGAGCCGGCCGCCGTGGGCCTCGATGATGCCGCGGCAGATCGGGAGCCCCATGCCCATGGCCGTCCCCCGACTCTTGGTGCTGAGAAAGAGATCGAACACCGCCTCGACGCGCTCGGGGGCCAGGCCGGGGCCGGTGTCGCCGACGATCACCTCCAACTCGTGGGGGCGCGGCTCGACGCGGATCGAGACCTCGCGCCGTTGGCACTGCCCTGCGGTGATCGCCTGGATGCTGTTGCACAGTAGATTGACCAGGACGGTCTCGATCTGCGTCGGATCGGCGGCGACCTTGGTCTCGGGCGCGGCGGGGACATAACGCAGGCGCACCTGCCGCTCCGCCGCCAGCCAGGCGATCAGCTTGATCGCCCGGGCGATCACCTGGTCGATCGCCACGGGGGTCAGGCACACCTCCCCGCCCCGGAAGTGCTCCCGCAGGCCGCGCAGGATCTCGCTGAGCCGTGTCACCTGGGCGTCAATGCCGTGCAGGGCCTCGGCCAGGAGCCCGCGGTCCTCGCGGCCCTCTTCGAGCAGCGTGATCGCGGCCTCGCTGAAGAACCCCATGGCCGCCAGCGGCTGGGTGAGCTCGTGGACGAGGGACGAGGCGATGATCCCGAGCGAGTGGATGCGCGCCATCTGGCTCAGGACCTCGCGTGCCTTGCGCGCCTCGGTCTCGGCTCGCCGCCGCTCGGTGATGTCGCGGTGGGTGACGACCGCCCCGCAGATCGGGCCGTCGAGCGGTGAGGCGGTCATCAGGAACCAGCGCTCGTGGCCGGGGGCGTGGCAGGGATACTCCATGGTGAAGATGGGGTATTCGCGGGAGAGCACCCCAGCGATGCCGTCCGCCGCCAGACGCCCGTCCTCGACGGCGTCGCCGTCGGCGCGGCGACAAGCGGCGAGGTAGTCGATCCCGACGCCCTCGCGCAGGGCGTCGGAGGCGCCGTTCTCGCGGGCGAACCGGCGCCAGGCTCGGTTCACGGCGACGATGCAGCCGCCCTCGTCGAGGACGGCGAGGTGTGCCGGGATGGCATCCAGCACAGCGAGCGTGAGGTGATCGCTCGCGCTCGCGCCGCACCCGTCACGGGCCTGCCGTGGTTTGTCGTGCATGCTCCCTTACCCCCCTCATGCCGCCGAGGTGGTCGCGATTGCGGGCGACTCGGCGGCTCGCCCTTTCCCCAAGACCGTGCGTCGGCTGGGGAAGTTTCCCGCGCGGGCGTCGGGTGCCGCGTGTCAGATCCGCTTCGGCGGGGAACGGGGCGGAAGATCGGGTAAACTACCGCGCCGTCGATGCGCCACCCGCCGCCGTTTCCCCTCAGACCGCAACCGTCGCTCATGAAGTCGATCATCGTTGCCCTTGCGCTCGCCCTCCTGGCCGCCTTAGCCGGGTCCGCTGCCGCCCAGGACCCCGCGTCCGGCGCCGAACAGATCCCGATCCCCGACCCGCCCCAGCTCGACGTCAAGGGCTACCTGCTGGTCGATCACAACAGCGGGATGGTGCTCGCCGCGTCGAACGCCGACGAGCGCCTGGAGCCCGCCAGCCTCACCAAGATCATGACCGCCTACGTGGTCTTTCGCGAGCTCGCCAAGGGCTCCCTGTCCCTCGACGACCAGGTCCTGATCAGCGAGAAGGCCTGGCGTACCGAGGGTTCGCGGATGTTCGTCGACCTCGGCAAACAGGTCGCGGTGCGCGACCTGCTCCGCGGCGTGATCATCCAGTCCGGCAACGACGCGAGCGTGGCGCTGGCCGAGCATATCGCCGGCAGCGAGGCGACCTTCGCCGAGCTCATGAACACCCACGCCAAGCGTCTGGGGATGACCAACAGCCACTTCATGAACTCCGACGGCCTGCCGCACCCCGAGCAATACAGCACGGCGCGCGACATGGCACTGGTCACCGCGGCGACCATCCGCGAGTTCCCCGACTACTACGCCTGGTACTCGGAAAAGGAGTTTTTTTGGAACAATATCAAGCAGCCGAACCGTAACCTACTCTTGAACCGCGACCCGAGCGTCGACGGGGTCAAGACCGGCCACACCAAGGCCGCCGGTTACTGCCTGGTGTCCTCGGCCAAGCGCGAGGGTACCCGCCTGACTTCGGTGGTGATGGGCGCCACCGGGCCCGAGGCGCGCGCCCAGGCGAGCCTGGCCCTGCTGAACTACGGCTTCCGGTTCTATGAGAGCCACCAGCTCTATGCCGGCGGGCAACCGGTGGAGACCCTGCGTGTCTACAAGGGCGACAGCAAGGAGCTCCCGGTCGGTCCCGCCGAAGACCTATGGGTCAGTACCCCGCGGCGCCAATACGACAAGCTCTCCGCGCACCTGGAGAAGCGCCCGGATTTGCAGGCCCCGATCGCGCAGGGCGAGGCCGTCGGCGAGATCGTCGTCAGCCTGGAAGGCAAGGAGGTCCGCCGCGTCCCCCTGGTCGCACTCAAGGAGGTCGCGGAGGGCGGGATCTGGGCCAAGGCGCGCGACGGCGTCCTGCAGTGGTTCTGAGCATGGCCGAGGTCTACCTCAACGGGGAGTATCTCCCGCTCAGCGAGGCGCGGATCTCCGTGCTCGACCGCGGATTCCTGTTCGGCGACGGGGTCTACGAGGTGATCCCGGTGTACGGCGGCCGGCCGCTGCGGCTGCCGCAGCACCTCGACCGGCTGGAGAACAGCCTGCGCGGCATCCGGCTCGACAACCCGCTCGACCGCGGTCAATGGGGCGCCGTCATCGAGCGCCTGCTCGCCGCCGCGCCCGGCACCGACCAGGCGATCTATCTGCAGGTGACGCGCGGGGCGCCGCCCGAGCGCGACCACCTCTTCCCCGTCGGCGTCGCGCCGACCGTGCTCGTCATGGCCAAGCCGTTGAAGCCCCGCGCCCCCCAGATCGCCGAGCGCGGGGTCAGCGCGGTCACCCTGGAGGACCTGCGCTGGCTGCGTTGCGACATCAAGGCCGTCACCCTGCTCGCCAATGTGCTGCTGCGCCAGGCCTCGGCCGACGCCGGGGCCGACGAGGCGATCCTGGTGCGCGACGGTCTCGCCCAGGAGGGGTCCTCCTCGAACCTCTTCCTGGTCAAGGACGGCGTGATACACACTCCTCCCAAAGGCCAGCTCCTGCTCGCCGGCATCACCCGCGATCTCGCGCTCGACCTGGCGCGCGAGGCCGGCCTGCCCTGCGTGGAGCGCCCGCTACCAGTGGCCGAGCTGGCCACGGCCGACGAGGTCTGGCTGTCGAGCTCCACCCGCGAGGTGATGCCGGTCACCCGGCTCGACGGCGCGGCCGTCGGTGACGGGCTGCCGGGCCCGGTCTGGCGCCGGTTGGACACCGTCTACCAGGACTACAAGGCGCGCCTGCGCCGCGGCGATGTCTGACCCCCAGGCGACCCTGCTCGAGTTCCCCTGCCGCTTCCCGATCAAGGCGATGGGCCGGGCGGGCGAGGGCTTCGACGCCCTGGTGATCGAGCTGGTCCGCCGCCACGCACCGGACCTGGATGAGACCCTGGTCAGGCGACGCGAGAGCCGGGGCGGTAACTGGGTCTCGGTCACGCTGGTGATCGAGGCCCGGAGCCAAGCGCAGCTCGACGCCATCTATCGCGAGCTCTCCGCCCACCAGCAGGTGGTCATGGCCCTGTGACGGGGCGGCGCCGGCTGCGCGTGCGCCAGCTCGGGCCGTCGGACTACGAGCCGACTTGGCGCGCCATGCAGGTGTTCACCGATCGTCGCGGCGAGGACACCGACGACGAGCTCTGGCTCCTCTCGCACCCGCCGGTCTACACCCTCGGCCAGGCCGGGCGCACCGAGCACTTGCTCGCCCCCGGGGAGATCCCGGTCATCCAGGTCGACCGCGGCGGTCAGGTCACCTACCACGGCCCCGGGCAGCTCGTCGTCTATGTCCTGCTCGACCTGCGCCGGGCCGGGCTCGGCGTGCGTCAGTTGGTGACCCTGCTTGAGTCCTCGGTGATCGATCTGCTGGCGCGCTACGGGATCGGCGCCGCCGCGCGCCCCGATGCCCCCGGCGTCTACGTCGGCGGCGCCAAGGTCGCCTCCTTGGGGCTGCGGGTGCGCCGCGGCCGGAGCTTCCACGGCCTGGCGTTGAACGTCGACATGGATCTCCGCCCTTTCGCCCGCATCAACCCCTGCGGCTACGCGGGTCTCGCGGTCACCCAGTTGGCCGACCTCGGTGCCCCGCGCGACCTGCGGGTGGTGGGCGAAACCCTGGCCGGGATCATCGTCGCCCGACTCGGGCAGGTCCCGATCTGGGGGGCGGTCGACGACGGCGGCGACCCCTGGCTGGCGCGGACGGCCGAGACCGACTGAGTCGAGCCGCTGCGCCGCTCTCCCGATCGGCGCGCTGGTCTCAGGGGGACCTTGAAAAATCCCATCCGTGGGATTTTTCAAGACGCGAAGCGAAAAGTGCGATTTTCGCTTCGCTTCATTTTCAAGTGCTTGGGCACTTGAAAATGGCGGCACCTCCCTGTGCCGCACGGGCACCTTGAATTTTTCAAGGTGCCCTCAGGGTGCGGGGTTGGGCTGGCGGGTGTGGATGGCCTCGATCTCGGCGACGACCTCGGCGGGCAGGTCGAGCAGGCAGCCGGCGATGTCGCTGTCGAGCTGCTCGAGGGTGGTCGCGCCGATGATGGTCGAGGTGAGGAAGGGGCGTGAGCTGACATAGGCCAGCGCCATCTGCGCCGGGTCCAGCCCGTGACGGCGGGCGAGGGCGACGTAGTCGGCGGTCGCCCGCTGCGCCTCGGGGTTGGAGTAGCGGTTGAAGCGCTCGAAGAGCGTCAGGCGCGCCCTCGGCGGCTGGGTGCCGCCAAGGTACTTACCCGACAGCACCCCGAAGGCGAGCGGCGAGTAGGCGAGCAGTCCGCACTGCTCGCGCAGCGCCACCTCGGCGAGCCCGATCTCGAAGGTGCGGTTGAGCAGGCTGTAGGGGTTCTGGATGCTCACCATGCGCGGCAGGCCCCGCTGCTCGGCCAGGGCGAGACAGCGCATCAAGCCCCAGGGCGTTTCGTTGGACAGGCCGACGTGGCGCACCTTCCCGGCACGCACCACCTCGGCCAGGGCCTCCAGGGTCTCGGCGAGCGGGACGCTGCGATCCTCTGGGTTGTGCTGGTAGCCTAGGCGACCGAAGAAATTGGTCTCGCGGTCCGGCCAGTGGAGCTGGTAGAGGTCGACGTAGTCGGTGCGCAGGCGCCGGAGACTCGCATCCAAGGCGGCCTCGATGTTGCGCCGATCGAGCCGCACCTCGCCCGGACGCAGGTAGCTCACCCATTCCCCCGGTCCCGCCACCTTGGTGGCGAGCACCAGCCGGTCACGGCCGCCGCGCCGGGCGAGCCAACTGCCGATGTAGGCCTCGGTGCGGCCTTGGGTATCGGCGCGCGGCGGAACCGGATACATCTCGGCGGTGTCGACGAAGTTGATCCCCGCGCCCAGTGCGCGGTCGAGCTGGGCGTGGGCCTCGGCCTCGGTGTTCTGCTCGCCGAAGGTCATGGTGCCGAGGCAGGCGGCGCTTACCTGCAGGTCGGTCTGTCCAAGCGGTCGGTAGTGCATCGGGTCCTCCCGTGGGGCTTGCCGGTCCTCGCCCGGGGCAGGCGGAACAACGGAGCTGGTATTATCGCGGCGCTCCCGCCGCCGCGGGGCCGAAGTCCTCACATGGCAGTCGATCAAACCCTTTTCCCCCCGGCCTTGCTCTGGCTCGTCGACCTGCTCTACGCGCTCGCCCTGATCGCGGCGCTGCGCCTGGCGCCCTGGCGCCGGCTGATCGAGGCGGGGCTGATCCACGTCTTCCTCGGCACCGTGGTGGTGCTCATGCTGCTTTGGCACCTGCGCGCCGACGTCCAGCCGGGGCTCTCGTTTCACCTCCTGGGGCTGACCGCCGTCACCCTGATCTTCGGCTGGTCCCTCGCCGTGGTTGCCGCCTCGTTGGCCCTCGTCGGCGTGTACCTCAACACCGGGGCGGGCTGGTCGGGCTTCGCGATGAACGCGATCGTGGCCGGGGTGGTGCCCATTACGCTGACCCAGACCCTGCTGATCCTCATCCGCTGGTACCTGCCCAAGCAGTTCTTCGTCTACGTGCTGGTCAACGGGTTCCTCACGGCCGGGTTCGTGGGGGTCGCCTCCGCCTACCTGGTCACCTGGCTGCTGGTGCTGAGCGGGGCCTACTCCTTCGCTCAGTTGGACCAGAGCTTCCTGCCGTTCTTCCCCCTCATGTTTCTGCCCGAGGCGATGCTCAATGGCTGGATTATGGTGATCCTGGTCGCCTTTCGCCCGCACTGGGTCTACTCGTTTAGCGACGAGCAGTACCTCAACGGCAAATAAGGGGGGCCCGCGAATGGCTTGGTGGGGCAAGGTCGTCGGCGGCGCGCTGGGCTTCGTTCTCGGCGGGCCGCTTGGCGCCCTGCTCGGCGCGGTCCTGGGGCACAACCTCGATCGCGGGATGAAGTCGCTGGAGGGGACAGAGACCCTCGACCCGGGCGAGCGCGAGCGCGTCCAGACCGCCTTCTTTACCGCCACCTTCTCGGTGATGGGTTACCTGGCCAAGGCGGACGGCCGGGTGTCGCGGCGGGAGATCGCACTCGCCGAGGCGGTGATGACCCAGATGGAGCTGACGCCGGAGATGCGCCGGGCGGCGATCGCGCTCTTCAACCGGGGCAAGGAGCCGGGTTTCCCGCTGGATGGCGTCCTGGAGCAGTTTCGCCGCGAGTGTCATCGCCGCAGCACGCTGATGCAGATGTTCCTGGAGATCCAGGTCCAGGCGGCCTACGCCGATGGCCCGCCGGACGCAGGCGAGGCGCGGCTCCTGGTCGAGATCTGCGAGCGCCTCGGCATCCCCGAATTTGTGCTGCGGCGTCTGGAGCAGTTGGTGCGACTGCAGGCACAGTTCCAGGCCGGCGGCGCCGGTCAGGCGCGGGAGCCCGCGCGCCCGCAGGGACCGACGCTTGAGCAGGCCTACGCCGTGCTCGGCCTCACGCCCAAGGCCACCGAGGCCGAGGTCAAGCGGGCCTACCGCCGGCTGATGAGTCAGCACCACCCGGACAAACTGGTCTCCAAGGGCTTACCCGAGGAGATGATGAAGCTCGCCACCCAGAAGACCCACGAGATCCGCCAGGCCTACGACCTGATCACCCAATCGCGCGCCGCGGGTTGATTTTCACCGGCCCTGCCGATAAGCTGCCGCGCTTTCTCACGGAGGTGCGCATGCGTCAGCCCTTGGTCGCGGGTAACTGGAAGATGAACGGCTCCAAGAGCGGCGTCGCCGAGCTGCTCGCCGGGGTCAAGGCCGGGGCCGGCTCGATCGCGCGCGCCGAGGTGGCCGTCTGCCCGCCGTACGTGTTCCTGCCGATGACCGCGGCCGCACTCGCCGGGAGCACGGTCCGCTGGGGCGCCCAGAACCTGTCGACCGAGACCGCGGGGGCCTACACGGGCGAGGTTGCGGCCTCCATGCTCAAGGACTTCGGCTGCACCTACGTGATTGTCGGGCACTCCGAGCGGCGTACGCTCTATGGTGAGGACGATGCCATCGTCGCGCGCAAGTTCGCGGTGGCCCGTGCCGCTGGCCTCAAGCCGATCCTCTGTGTCGGCGAGACCCTGGAGGAGCGCGAGCAGAGCGTCACCGAGCAGGTCGTCGCGCGGCAGCTCGATGCGGTGATAGAGCGGGAGGGCGTCGCTGCATTGGCCGATGGCGTGATCGCCTACGAGCCGGTGTGGGCGATCGGTACTGGCAGGACCGCGACGCCCGAGCAGGCGCAGGAGGTCCACGCCTTCATTCGCGCCCGGATCGCCGACCGGGATGCGGCAGTGGCGGCGGGGTTGCGAATCCTCTACGGCGGCAGCATGAATGCCGGCAACGCCGCCGAGCTCCTCGCGAAGCCCGATATCGACGGCGGTCTGATCGGCGGCGCCTCGCTCAAGGCCCCCGACTTCCTCGCCATCTGTCAGGCCGCCGACGCGAGCCTGTGAGCCCGATATGCAGACCATCCTGACCGTTCTGCACCTATTTCTCGCCATCGGCCTGGTCGGGCTGGTGCTGATGCAGCACGGGCGCGGTGCCGACGCCGGCGCCGCCTTCGGGAGCGGAGCCTCGGCGACGGTGTTCGGCGCACGCGGTTCGACGTCGTTCCTGTCCCGCGCGACCGCGGTGCTCGCAACGACGTTCTTCCTGACCAGCATGGCGCTCGCCTATTTCGCCGCCCAGGTCGGCGAGCCGCGGGGCCTGATGGAGGGCGTGGAGCTGCCGGCGGAGGTGCCCGCGCCGCCGAGCCGGGTGGAAGACATCCCGGTGCCGCCGCCGCTCGGGGCGGTCCCGAGCGAGGCTCCGCAGGTCGATCTCGGGATTCCGGTCCCCGCGGCGCCGGTGGACGCGCCGGTGGTCCCAGCGGACGAGGGGGGGCAGCCCAGACCACAGTGAGCGCCCGCGCCGGGCGTGATGAGCTCCTAGCCGACGTGGTGGAATTGGTAGACACGCTATCTTGAGGGGGTAGTGGCGCAAGCCGTGTCGGTTCGAGTCCGACCGTCGGCACCAAACAGTAAGCGGCATGTGCGCACGGCGCCATGCCGCTTTTTTATGCCCTTAGAAATGGTACTAAGTTCATGAAAAAGCGAGTTTTTCCGGAAGCTCGCTGGCTTGACAGCCCGGAGGTCGCTGACTAGACTCCCCGGGTCACGCTGCGGTGGTCCGCTCTCCCTAGTGGCCAGGCAAAGAGGAGGAGTTGGGTGCTCGAGAACTACTTGCCCATCCTGATCTTCCTCGTCGTGGGGACACTGGTCGGTCTCGGCTCGCTCGCCGCGGGGCTCATCCTCGGGCCGCGCCGTCCGGACGCGGAGAAGGACTCCGCTTACGAGTGCGGGTTCGAGGCCTTCGAGAGCGCGCGCATGAAGTTCGACGTGCGCTATTACCTCGTCGCGATCCTGTTCATCATCTTCGATCTGGAGATCGCCTTCCTCTTCCCCTGGGCGGTGGTGCTCGACACCCTGGGCGGCTTCGGGCTGGCTGCGATGCTCGTCTTCCTCGGCATCCTCGTGATCGGCTTCGTCTACGAGTGGAAGAAGGGGGCCTTGGAATGGGAATAGAAGGCATCCTCGAGCAGGGCGTGGTTACGACCACCGCCGACAAGCTCATCAACTGGGCACGCACTGGGTCGCTTTGGCCGATGACCTTCGGGCTTGCCTGCTGCGCGGTCGAGATGATGCACGCGGGCGCATCGCGCTACGACCTCGACCGCTTCGGCATCGTCTTTCGCCCCAGTCCCCGCCAGTCCGACGTCATGATCGTCGCGGGTACCCTGGTGAACAAGATGGCCCCGGCCCTGCGCAAGGTCTACGACCAGATGGCCGAGCCGCGCTGGGTGATCTCCATGGGCTCCTGCGCCAACGGTGGCGGCTATTACCACTATTCCTACGCGGTCGTGCGCGGCTGCGACCGCATCGTCCCGGTCGACGTCTATGTTCCCGGCTGTCCGCCTACGGCGGAGGCACTGCTCTACGGGATCATCCAGCTCCAGAACAAGATCCGCCGCACCAACACCATCGCCCGGTAAGCAGTCAACCGCCATGTCAGAACAGGAATCGAGAACCGGCGGCAACGGCGTCGGCGCGCTCGCCAGCGCGCTGCATCGGCGCTTCGGCACCCAGGGGTGCGAGGTCCTCAGCGCCTTGGGCGAGGTCACGTTGGTCGTTCCGGGCGAGCACCTGCTCGCCGTCGCGCAGATGCTGCGGGATCATCAGGATTTTCGTTTTGCCGAGCTGATCGACCTCTGCGGCGTCGACTACTCCGCGTATGGGCGCTCCGAGTGGGCGACCGAGGGGGCATCGACCACCGGCTTTGGCCGCGGGGTGGATCGCAGCTTCGAGCCCACGGCCGACGACCCCAAGCGCTTCGCCGTCGTCTACCACCTGCTGTCAGTGGAGCACAACCGGCGGCTGCGGATGCGCGTCTACGCGGGCGGTGTGGCACCGATGGTCGATTCGGTGCGTGCGCTCTGGGCGGTGGCCGACTGGTACGAGCGCGAGGCCTTCGACCTCTTCGGCATCCTCTTCCGCGGCCACCCCGACCTACGCCGCCTGCTGACCGATTACGGCTTCGTCGGGCACCCCTTCCGCAAGGACTTCCCCCTCATCGGGCAGGTGGAGATGCGCTACGACCCGCTGCAGCAGCGCGTGGTCTACGAGCCGGTGAGTATCGAGCCGCGCACCCTGGTCCCGCGGGTGATCCGCTCGGACAGCCGCTACGCCCGCGACCCGGCCACCCGGACGGACGCCTCCGATGCCTGAGATCCGCAACTACACCCTGAACTTCGGTCCCCAGCACCCGGCCGCCCACGGCGTGCTGCGCCTGGTGCTGGAGATGGATGGCGAGGTCATCGAGCGCGCCGATCCACACATCGGGCTGCTCCATCGGGGCACGGAGAAGCTCGCCGAGTCCAAGCCGTTCAACCACAGCATCGGCTATATGGACCGGTTGGACTACGTGTCGATGATGTGCAACGAGCACGGCTATGTGCGGGCGATCGAGAAGCTCCTCGGCATCGAGGTCCCCGAGCGCGCCCAGTACATCCGCACGATGTTCGACGAGATGACCCGCATCCTCAACCACATGCTGTGGCTGGGGTCGCATGCCCTCGACGTCGGCGCCATGACGGTCTTCCTCTACTGCTTCCGGGAGCGCGAGGACCTCATGGACTGCTACGAGGCGGTCTCAGGCGCGCGCCTGCACGCCACCTACTACCGCCCGGGCGGGGTCTATCGCGACCTGCCCGATCGCATGCCGCGCTATCAGGGCTCGTCGAAGTGGCACAGCGAGGCCGACATCGCGCGCAAGAACGCCGCCCGCGACGGCTCGCTGCTCGACTTCATCGAGGACTTCACCGAGCGCTTCCCGACCTATGTCGACGAGTACGAGACCCTGCTGACCGACAACCGCATCTGGAAACAGCGCACCGTGGGCATCGGGGTGGTCTCGCCGGAGCGGGCGCTTCAGCTCGGCTTCACGGGGCCGATGCTGCGAGGCTCCGGGATCGCCTGGGACCTGCGCAAGAAGCAGCCCTACGCGGCCTACGACCGGATGGATTTCGACATCCCGGTCGGCGTCAACGGCGACTGCTACGACCGCTACCTGGTCCGGGTCGAGGAGCTGCGCCAGTGCAACCGCATCATCCGCCAGTGCGTGGACTGGCTGCGCGCCAACCCGGGCCCGGTGATGGTCGACGACCACAAGGTCGCCCCGCCGCCGCGCTCGGAGATGAAGGACGACATGGAGGCCCTGATCCACCACTTTAAGCTCTTCACCGAGGGCTACTGCCCGCCCGCCGGCGAGGTCTATGCCGCGGTGGAGGCGCCCAAGGGCGAGTTCGGCTGCTACATCATCTGCGACGGCGCCAACAAGCCCTATCGAGTCAAGGTCCGCGCGCCGGGCTTCGCCCATCTCTCGGCGCTGGACGAGATGGCCCGCGGCCACATGCTCGCCGACGTGGTCGCCAT
>JALOTB010000146.1 GCA_025458165.1 Chromatiaceae bacterium
CACGCCGAGCGTTCTACCCGATCCGCGGGGGCAGGTCCAGACTGGCGATCAAGGCGATGACCCAACGAAGATTTCCGGCTAGAACGATTCCGCCCTGGCCAAGGTGGGGGAGACTCCTAGCCTGAGCGGGGGTGTCCAACACGGACGCCGGGGACCTAGACGTCGCCGCAGTCGAGCCCACTCTCGCGCCAGCGCCGCCGTAACTCGCTCTGCGGCGCCGTACCCGAAGCCCATCGCCCGCGACTCGGTACGGCGGCTGGTCGGCTCGCACCTACCAAAGACACCACCACCGGAGGCTCGCATGTCAACTGACTCAGCTATCCGAGCGCTGTCGCGCCGACGTCATCCTCCGCGGCCACGCGTTTTCGGCGTCCTCGTTGCCCTGGCGGCCTGTCTGGTGCTTGGCAGCGCCCTGGCCGCTAACCCGGGAGCCGCCGCTCCCGCGGCCGGCGGCGCGGTGGCGCAGGTCATCGGTGTCCTCGGCTCGCCCAGCGCCACCACGACCATCAGCGGGGAGCAGTTGCCGCCGCCGGACCCGAAGTTCGGCGGCGTGATCGAACAAGGCGCTCTGCAGTCACAGCCCTGGTGGGCGCCCCGCGTGGTGCCGCCCCAGGGGGCGCCCAATGTGCTGCTGATCATCACCGATGACGCGGGGTTTGGTGTGCCGAGCACCTTCGGCGGTGTCATCCCGACGCCGAGCATGGACCGCGTCGCGAATCAGGGCCTGCGCTACAACCGCGTCTTCTCCACGGCGCTCTGCTCGCCGACCCGCGCCGCGCTGATTACCGGGCGCAACCACCATTCGGTGGGCTTCGGCGTCATCTCCGAGCAGTCGACCGGCTTCCCCGGCTACAACAGCATTATCACCAAGGACAAGGCGACGATCGGACGCATCCTCAAGGACAATGGGTACGCGACCTCTTGGTTCGGCAAGAACCACAACACGCCGGCATTCACCGCCAGCCAGGTCGGCCCGTTCGACCAGTGGCCGACCGGCATGGGGTTCGAGTACTTCTACGGCTTTATCGGCGGCGACGCCAACCAGTGGCAGCCGAACCTGACCAGAAACACCACCCAGATCTACCCGTTCGAGGGCAAGGCGCCCGGGACCTGGAACCTGGTCACCGCGATGGCGGACGACGCCATTGATTACATGACGCGGATGCACCAGACCGACCCCAGCAAGCCGATCTTCATCAAGTACGCACCGGGTGCGACGCACGCGCCACACCACCCAGCCAAGGAATGGGTGGACAAGATCAGCGGGATGCACCTGTTCGACGACGGCTACGAGAAGCTGCGCGAGCGCATCTTCGCGAACCAGAAGCGGCTCGGCGTGATCCCGCAGGACGCCGAGCTCGTGCCCTGGCCAAAAGACGTGCTCAAGCCCTGGGGCGAGCTCACGGCCGACGAGAAGAAGCTCTTCATCCGCCAGGTGGAGGTATTCGCCGCCTACGCGGCGTATAGCGACCACGAGAGCGGTCGCGTGATCCAGGCCTTCGAGGATCTTGGCAGGCTCGACAACACCCTGATCATCTACATCAACGGCGACAACGGCACCAGCGCGGAGGGCGGGCCGATGGGCACGCCGAACGAGGTCGCGTTTTTCAACGGACTGAACATGCTGCCCGCCGAAGTGCAGATGAAGTGGTACGACGTCTGGGGCACGGAGCAGACCTACAACCACATGTCGGCGGGCTGGTCATGGGCCTTCGACACGCCGTTCGACTGGTTCAAGCAGAACGCCTCGCGGCTCGGCGGCATCAATCAGAACATGGTCGTATCCTGGCCGGCGCGCATCCAAGACAAGGGCGGTTTGCGGGAGCAGTTCGTCCATGTCATCGACGTGGTGCCGACGATCCTCGAGGCGGCCGGCATCCAAGCGCCGGACATCGTTGACGGCATCAAGCAGCACCCGATCGAGGGCACGAGCTTCGCCTACACGTTCGATGCCGCCAACGCCAAGGTCCCGTCGCGCCACAGCACCCAGTACTTCGAGATGATGGGCCAGTGGGCGCTCTACGATGACGGCTGGTTTCTGAGCACGAAGGTCAACCGCGCACCCTGGCAGGCGTTTGGCCCGGCCAATCCCGATCCGCTCAACAACCAGGTGCTCGAGCTCTACGACCTCAACACCGACTTCAGCCAGACCGAGGACCTGGCGCCCAAGCATCCCGAGAAGGTCGAGGAGATGAAGGCGAAGTTCATCGCCGAGGCGAAGAAGCACCAGGTCTTCCCGCTCGACGCCTCGGTGGCGGCGCGCATCGTCGCCCCGCGCCCGAAGATCACCGCCGGGCGAACCGAGTTCGTCTACACCCGGCCGATGGTCGGGCTGCCGCAGGGTGACTCGCCGCTGTTACTCAATACCTCCTACACGATCACGGCGGACATCGAGGTACCTGAGGGCGGGGCCGAGGGCATGATCCTGACCTCGGGCGGGCGCTTCGCGGGCTACGGTTTCTATCTGCTCAACGGCAAGCCGGTCTTCCTGTGGAACCTGGTGGATCTGGAACGCATCAAGTGGGAAGGCAACGAGGTCCTGTCCCCGGGCCGACATACGATCGAGTTCGACTTTCAGTATCAGGGGCTGGGCGCCGGCACGCTCGCCTTCAACGACTTCAGCGGGGTCGGCCGTCCCGGGATCGGTACGCTCAAGGTCGACGGCAAGCTGGTCGACACCAAGGAGATGAAGCGCACCCTCCCGATGATTCTGCAATGGGACGAGGCCTTCGACATCGGCTCGGACACCCTCACCGGGGTCAACGACGCCGATTACCAGCCGCCGTTCCCGCTGACCGCCAAGCTGAACAGGCTGACCATTAAGGTGGATCGCCCGCAACTGTCGCCCGCGGACATCCAGAAACTCGAAGAAGCAATGGCGAAGGCTGCGGATGCCAAGTAAAGGCACCTTGAAGAATAGAAGGTGCCCGTGCGGCACAGGGATGTGCCGCCATTTTCAGCTGCTCAATCAGTTGAAAATGAAGCGACGCGGAAGTCGCACGGTTCGCTTCCCATCTTGAGGAATCCCAGGGATGGGATTGTTCAGTTCAAGGTTCCCAGGAGCCCTGGTGCGATCAGTGGCCCTGTGCCTGCGCCCGCCAGCGTCCCGGGGTGGTCCCTGACCAACGGCGGAAGGCGCGGGAGAAAGCGGTGCTGTCGGCGTAGCCGAGCGTGGCGGCGATCTGATTGAGCGGGTTCTGGTTGCCGCCGAGTAGCTCCTGAGCGAGCTCGAAGCGCACCGCCTCCACCAATGCCACGAAGGTCAGACCCTCCACCTTGAGCCGGCGGTGCAGGGTGCGGCGGTGACAGCCGAAGAGTCTTGCAGCTTCGTCGGCCGAGCATCGCCCGGTGATCAGTAGCGTGCGCACGACGCCGCGGAGCGCCGCGGCGAGGCCGGCGGCGCCCCCAGGCTGCCGCCCTTCGACCTGGCGCAGGAGGACTCGGTACAGCATCGGGTCGGCGTTGGGGACGGGGCGTGCGAGCCAAGCGGCCGAGAAGGCAATGTAGTTCTCCCCCGCATTGAAGCGCACGCGCGCCCCGAAGATCCGGCGGTAGGCTGAGGTGTCGGCGGGCGCTGCCCGCTCAAGCGCGACCTCGCGCGGGCGGAACTCGGGGCCGCAGAGTGCGCGCAGGATGTTGGCGCAGTTGGCTAGCGCGCCGTCCCCGATCTGCTCCACGCTCTCAACATCGGGCTGGTAGATGAGGTAACCGAGGCGGGCCTCTTCGCCGTCGGTCGCGAGCGTGGGGACCCCACCGCGCTGGTCCTGGTGCATGTAGGCGATCAGGTTTCTGAGCCCGGTGCCGACGTCAGGGGAGTGCTGAACCAGAAAGCCGACCGCGCCGAGGGCCGAAAGCTCGAGCCGGGCCCCGGCGAGGAGCCCGAAGTGCGGGCAGCCGCTGAGGGCGACGCAACGGCTGAGCAGGCGCCCCATCGCCGCGTATGGAATGGCCCGTGCGGGCTCGGCCAAACCCTGAGGATCGAGCCCGGCCACCGCGAATACCTCGCCAGGATCGACCCCGTGCTCGCGCAGGATATCCGGCACAGTGCCGAGGGCGGTCAGGATAATGAGCCCAGCCTCAGCGGCCAGCGCCCTCCCCTCAATTCCCGATCGCGACGACTTCAACTGTTTCACTCGGTCAGCCCTGTCACGAAAAGATAAGAGATAGTCTCAAAGTGTCAATGCGAAGTCGCTGGTGAGACGCCAGAATCCGCGGAAGTCGACGGCGGTCACGGACAGGGTGGCGCCAGAGGTCGGGCAGTTGGCTCCGCCGCCTCTGCCGGCCGTCCAGGTCGACTTGGGCGGCGCGCCGCCCGCTTGCTGCCGCACAGATCTACCGGAGCCAAGATCAACCGGAGGTTCAGCCGTTTTCGCTTCCCGTCGCAATGGCGGCGGGTGAGGGGAGGATCGATGCACAAGACCGAACCACGCAAGGCCTTGCGGGCGACGGCGCTCGCCGCAGCGGGGATCCTGGCCGCGGCCCCGCTCGCCGCAGGCGCAGCGCAAGGACCCTCCGACTGGCAGTTCGACGCCGTCGTCTACGGGTGGCTGCCGAGCGTCAAGGGTGATCTGCGTTACCACCGTCCGGGCGCCGGTGACGGGTTCACGGTGGACGCCGCGGATATCGTCGACGACCTTCAGTTCACGTTCATGTTCACCCTGGAGGCGCACAAGCGCCCCTGGCTCGCGTTCACCGACGTGATCTACCTCGACCTCGAGGGCGACAAGTCTCGGTCCGTGAGCCTGCCCGAGGGCGGCTCGATCGAGCTGTTCGATGCGGACGTTTCGTTGACCGGCTGGCTGTGGACCCTGGCGGGTGGCTACAACTTCTGGCGCCACGATGGGTCGTACGCCGACGCGTTCGCGGGGTTGCGCCTCTTCTCCATCGAGTCCGACGCCAAGCTGACTGGCGTCGTGGGGCGGGAGCGTAAGGCGTCGGTATCCGATGACATCTGGGACGGCATCATCGGGGTCAAAGGCCGCTTCGCGCTGGCCGACCGCTGGTTCCTTCCCTACTACGCCGACATCGGCACCGGCGACAGCGACACCACTTGGCAGCTTGCGGGTGGCGTCGGTTACACCTTCCACTGGGGTGAGGTGGCGCTGCTCTACCGCTACCTCCAGTACGACCAGGGCGACGACAAGCTCCTACAGGGAGTGAGCTTCGGCGGGCCC
>JALOTB010000147.1 GCA_025458165.1 Chromatiaceae bacterium
GCCGGAAACGCCGTGGAAAGCGTGAGCGCGGTCAGGGCAAGGCATCGGGCTCGGCAGCGAGACATGCAGCAATCCTCGGGGCCAGGGGGAACCGGTCAGGGGGCGTTCGGCGTCTTCGCCTTGTCCCCGAGGCGCGGCTCCTCGGGGTAGACGTCCAAATGACGGATCACCGGGCGGTAGTTCTGAAAGCCCACCACCACCTCGTAGGTGCGCGGGCGCGCCACGGGCTTCCCGCCCGGGCCGGTGGTGGTCTGGATGCCGGTGACGAAGACAGTGTCACTGGCGGGGTCGTAGAGGAGCTCGCGCACGGTGAAACGCATGCTCACCCGCTCGCGCTGGATCTCCCGGACCTGCTCGGCGAGGACCTCCAGCACGGAGCGCCGGAGGGAGGGCGCGAGCAGCGGGTCGAGCGCTTTCTCGAGGAACTCCGCCCCGGCGGGGCTGACGTTGCCCAGCAGCTCGGCGACGAAGAGCGCCCAGGCCTCCTTCACCTCCTGGCTCGCGGCGGCGCGCGCCACACTCACCTGGCCTTCCAGGAGCGGGGGCACCAGCACCACCGTGCGCTCGGCGCGCAGCAGCGCCACCGCGGTGAGCAGGTTGGTGCCAATCAGCCCCAGCACCGCCAGCCGATGCAGGCGGTTCTCGAGGGTCAGGCCCCGCCAGGTGGCGAGGAAGTCGGCGAGCGTCACGGGCGCCAGCGGCGGGTGAAGGGGTTGGGGGTGGTGTGCCCCCTTGGGCCGAAGAGCCCCACCCAGTACGCCCAGTGCAGGGCGTAGCCATCCGGGCGGCTGTCGCGGAAGCGCCCGTAGAGGCGCACCAGGACGATGCCCAGCAGGAGAAACACCACGAGCTGGTCGGCCAGGATGCCGATCTCCAGCGGGTGGGACATGCGGCCTCCGGGTGTGGCTGGCCGGCATGGTCCCCGGATTCGGGGCGGTCCACCGCTACGAAAGGTGCCGCCCCGGTGCACCTTTCCCGCGCATAGCACCCCGGTGTCCCGATGGGGGCGGTTACCGCCGCGCACCGGCCGAGATCACCGCTTGAGCTTAGGGCACGAGCCCTCTACCCTACGTCGCACGCCGCCGCGAAGCCGAAGCGCTTCCACGGCACGGCGGTCCTCGACCCCACCCGCGTCGGGCGCGACGCCAGCCGCATCGCCGAGGAAGTCATCGCCCACCTCACCGGCCTGGGCCGAGCGAAGGTCATCGCCACCATCGAGATCGAGGCCGAGGTCCCGGGCGGAGTGCCGGCTAAGGTCGTGCGGACGGTGACGGAGAACAGCCGGACGTTGAAGTTCAGTAGTCGGGGGTTTGAGAAGGAGTAGCGCGCCCGGCTAGCAGACGGGGCAATGGAAGGCTACCACTGGCGGGCGGAGGAACTGGTATGTCAGACGTTGACGAGGACAGACTGCTCCTTTGGTACGTCACCGGGACCGATGCCTACCGGGACGGCGGGCGGGATGCGGACCTTCTGCCGCCGCTTAATGACGAGGATGCGCAGGGATGGTGGTTGATGGGTTTTGTCGTGGCGGCGTTGAACGCCGGTCTCACGATAGCCACGGACGACCTAGATCCGCTTTTCAAGGCGCTCGAACGGGTGCTCGCAGATCACAACGACGTTCTGAAGCAGATTATCGACGGTTTGAGGGAGAGGCGCGAGCAGTATCTTCCCAAGTTGCATTGAATGCGAGTCCGCCACGGAATCCTCAGCAG
Organism: Chromatiaceae bacterium; assembly: GCA_025458165.1. GTDB lineage: Bacteria > Pseudomonadota > Gammaproteobacteria > Chromatiales > Chromatiaceae > JALOTB01. Next base: position 1,713 of record JALOTB010000147.1, read on the forward strand.
TCAAATAGCGATGTGCCTTTTTCTCTCAATCTAAGCGGAAGTTAAGGGATCGCTTTCCAATAGATGCCAGCGCAGAGCGGAGGACGCTCTTGACGCTGGATGATCAACTGGATTCGGGCGGGCGGTGACCCGGCGAAGCTCCTGCTTTGCGCCAATTCCTACTCTCCAATCGACACACCAACGAGCCGTGACCCGAATGTCTCCCGCCCCCCTTCTGAGATTCAATTTGCTGAATAACCTCCGCGAGAGGTAGGTGAAGAGAACCCACAGGGGTCAAAGCCACAGGGGGCAGGTCGTATATTGCAAATCGGCCCTGGCCCGTCACCGGGGATGATACGGCGAGAGGTAAGCCGAGACCGCCTAGCGCGGACGTTCTTCGCCATTCTCCGGACTCCGGGTCAGAGTCCGCGGGTCCGGGCAATGCGGTCGCACGCTGGTCCCGGATGAGTGACCGCTCCTGGCCGGGACCTGCCCTGTGTGGCGGGGCGCGCTGCGCTGTCAGGAATTTATTCTTGCTTTGGATCATGTCCTTAAAGAGATCCTCCTCTATGCGGCACGCTTCTTGTTGCCTCGAGTAATTGGGCTTTGATGCTTTGTTTTTCTGGCTCGGATACGGACTCATCTATGGAGGCGAGAAGGGATTCGATCTGCTGCTCCATTTCAATCAGGGACGAGCCTTTCATAAATGTGAACTGTACTACCAGCTTCCCATCCTTCTTGTATGCTCTGTTTTGTTTCATGCGCTAAAGCTATTCGGGTGGAGCCTGCGTTCAGACAAGTCTGAACGCGGCAGAATGGAAATACAATAATCCGGGCAGTGGCTTGTGCAGTTACCCATGAGCGCTCCTACCGAATCTTGCCCCTCGGCGCGGGGGCGGTCAATGTCTGCTCCTGGCCGAGATTCGCCTGTAGTCACCATGGCGCAATCAAGCCTATCGCGCCACACTTGGACGAGGCGGCCTTCACGCCATCCGCAGCTCGGCGACGCTCTGGAAGTCACTGACCACGTAGTAACACTCGACGTTCATTTGCAGCAACACGCAGTCGGCGGCGGTGACGAAGTCCCGCAAGTGTGGATGTTTCTTTAGAAAAAGTTGCAGGAGCTCCGCCCGCCGCGCCGAGTCGACCTCCTGCGTCGCGCCCTGGGCGGAAATCGCCACGGCGTTGCGGTAGTCGGCAACGTCGTTACAACGGTTATCGATCAAGAGTGAAGCACGTGGATTGTCGAGGAGATTGGAGTATTTTTGGGTGGCCCGGTAGGTGGCGAAGACGATCTGCCGCAGATCGGGCGTGACCGCGAATGCCATCAAGCTGGTATAGGGCTGATGCCGATGCTGGGTCGCCAGCACCGCCTGGATCTGGGAATCCAGCAGGTCGCGCACCGTGCGCTGGAGTTGTTCGGGAGTGCTCATTTCAGGATCAGGACCGACCGTAGGGTATGAAGGAAGAATGTCTCTTCCGCGGTTCTCGCCGCGGCCCGCAGCAACGCCCAGACCATGGATGAGATAAGCCCCGACGCTACACCCGCTTGCAGCTCAGCTCGCCGAGCGCGGCGCGCCGGATGTTCCGCTCGAGCGACGGCGAAGGCTGCCAGCGACCACCTTGGGCGATAAAGCGGCTGCTGGCATCCACGATCGTTTCACCCGGCGTCACCGGTTGGCGCAGCACGCGGCCCATGGCCAGCTCCGCCAAGGCGGCGTTCTGGCGGAGGAACGCGGAGCGATCGAGCCGCCCTTCCTCATCGAAGCGGAGCATCTCGAAGATGAGCCGGACGACCGCGCGGGGTGTGCGCTCGTGGATCTCGACGATGGCCTCGGCCAGGCGCACGCGCTGGCCGGTGAAGCGCGCCAGACGATGGCTCGCCGGATCATCGAGCATCCGCGAGAACTTCGCGCTCGGGAGCCGGTACAGGGTCTCGTCGGGGCCAACCAGGAATGTCCGGACTGAGTAGCTCACGGCGTCGCGCTGGTCATGACGCAAGGGTTGTAGACGGCCGCGGCCAGCCGGCTCGGGGGGTGGACACCCGCTATCCGTGGTGAGCGTCGATCAGACCGGTCCGCTCCAGCGCGGCCAGCAGCTCGCCGCGCTCGCGCGCCAGGACGCGGAGCCGCCCCTTCTTGAACGGGGTGATCTCCGCCACGGCTATAACAACGGCGGCCAATTCGGCCACGCTCGGGACCGCCCTCGCCGCCAGGCTTCGCACCCGCGCCAGGTTCTGCTCGGAGATGCGCGATTGCTTGAGGTAACCGAAGACCTCGCGCTCCTGGTCGATCGCGTCGCGTTGCGCCTTCGGCAGGCGGGCGCAGTCCTGGCACACATGGGTCCGGTGGCCCTTGCCCGAGAACCGCTCGTTCGGTCGTGTGCGCCCGCAGATTCGGCACCAGTGTCCCATGGCAGCTCCTACGGCTGCCCCGCCGACGGCGGGGAGGTCCGCTGTCCCCGGGCGGATCGACCCCTCACGCGGGAACGCCCCGTCCGGTTCCCACCCACCGTCCGCGGTGGTGAGCGTCACGCCGGGCATCCCCCCGAGGCCCATCCGAGCCACCGGCGACCCCCACGCGCGCGGGGAGGCCTCGCCGGTTCGCGCTCCGGTTGCCGAACACGGGGAGGGCGCTGAGATCTCGCCCCACCGGCCGGGCTCACCAGGGCAACGCCGTCCCATCGTAGCGCAGGAATCGCCCGGATTGGCCGAGCTCGCAGCGCTCCGCCAGTAACAGCATTCCGCGCACGCTCTCCTCGGGAGTGACGGGAACGTCTGCCCCACCCATGCGGGTGCGCACCCAGCCGGGGTGCACCAGCAGGACCCCGATCCCGCGGGGACTGAGCTCGTGGGCGAGTCCGCGCATCGCCGCGTTGAGGGCCGCCTTGCTGGAGCGGTAGGCATAGTCACGCGGCGCCGCAATGTCGGTGGTGCTGCCCATGTGGCTGGTGATGGCGAGCACCAGCGGGCGGGCGCTGCGCGAGAGCGGCGCGAGCAGCGCCTCGGTGACCCGCATCGGACCGAGGGTGTTGACGCGAAAGGTGGCCTCCCAGGCGGCGTAGTCGATGCGACCGACGGGATCCTGTCCCCAGCGATCGAAGTAGACCCCGGCGTTGTTGACGAGGAGATCGAGGCTGTCCTCGCCCAGTGCCTGGGCGAGGGCGGTGATCTGCGTGGGCGCGGTCACGTCGAGGCGGTGGATGCCAATCGCCGGGTACTGGGCGGCGAGCGCCCGCAGATCCGCGGCCGCATCCGGATCGCGGCAGGTCGCCCAGATGCGCTACCCGCGCGCGGCGCACTGGCGCACCCACTCCGTTCGAGTCCGCGGTTGTTGCCGGTGATGAGCACCGTTGGCATGGCGTGAGCCCCCGTCGTCGCAGCTTTGTACATTCGGTCGAGACGTGGGAGGAACCGGCCGCGCCGAGGCCAGGTTCGCCCCCGCTCGCCGGGTCCCGACAGCCGCTATCGCATGATCCTGGCCCGGGTCGAGACGGTCAACGCGAAGCCTGCCTGCCGCAACGCCGCTCAGCACCGCCGCAGCCTAAACCCCGGCCAAGGGCTTCGGGGCATGTGCTCTCGCGGTGGGCCAACGGACCCACGACACGCCGAGGACGCAGGGGCTCGCCGCGGTGACCAAGGAGGGTTGCGCGGGGGCTGACCTTGACCGCGAAGGTCACAGCCGCTTCTGCGCATTGGCCACCGCCACGGCGAGCAGCACCGCGAGGAGCGCCCCGACCACCGGAACGCCCAGCGCCGGCAGTGGCACCGGGAGCAGGAGGACGAAGGCGGTGAGGAGCAGGACCACGGCGAGGCCGCGCAGCGCATAGGCATGCGCCAGGGGGCTGGCATAGGCAAAACCCGACTGGCAGATGCGCCGGCGCAGCACTCCATCGCCCCAGGCGGCAGCGAGCAGCAGCGCGAGCAGCGGCCACCACGCCAGCACCAGCGCAAGGCGCTGGAGCACCTGGTAGACCCCGGCCCAGATCACCCCCAGGCGCTCCGCCACCCAGGCCCAGAGCGGCAGTGTGGCGAGCGGGGCAAGCGCCCCGGAGCGGCTCTCATCCTCGGCATTCGGCAGCGTGATCCGGTAGCTCCCCTCCACGAGCCCCGTCTCGGCGAAGAGCCCCTCGTACCAGCGCTCGGCGCGGGCGACCACCAGCGCGGCCGGGTGCTCCCCGAGTCCTGAACGTAGCCACGGCGCCTCGCGCCCGTCGCCGCCTTCAGCCAACGCCGCGGACCGGCGGGTGTGGGATCCGGTGCGCTCCGACCATTGCGGCCGTGAGGCTCGAATTCCGCGAGCTGTCGCCGTTCCCGTCCTCGCCCTTGAGGATCGGCAACCGCCCCTTGACGATGCGCCCGCCGGCGAGGATCGCCAGGTAGTGCAGGTTCGGTAGCTGCCCGAGCAGCGCCGGGGGGAAGAGATCCCCTTCCTCCTCGCCCAGGCGCTCACCGACGCTCCCGGTGTAGAGCAGCGGGTTGCCCGCGTGGGTGGTGCTCGCCTGGGTGCGCAGCACGCTTTTGAGCCGCGTCTTCGGCAGGCTGTCGGTGACGTACTGCTGGGTCTCGGCGTCGAGGACACGCAGCGCCACGAGGTTGTTGATGTTGCCGAGCACCTGGCGGGCCTTGGCCTCGCTGCCGGTGCGGGCGGCGAAGTCGGCGAAGGTCTGGGTGGCGATGGTGAGCCGCAGGCCCGCCCCGCGACCCTTGTTCAGGAGCTGGATGAAGGGGTCATTGACCACCTCGGCGGCCTCGTCGACGAACACGTTGACCGGTTTCAAGCCCACCCCGTAGTTGTAGCGGTCGCCCGCCACCGCCGCGAGGTCGGCGACCAGGATCGAGCCGATGGCGCCTCCGACCATGCTGTCGGCGAGCGCATCGAGCCCGAGGTACACCACCTGGGCGCGCTCGATGCACTCGGCCATCGAGGTCAGGCGGCGGGGATCGCGGGGA
>JALOTB010000148.1 GCA_025458165.1 Chromatiaceae bacterium
CCGGCACTCGATCCCGATCGCCCCCTGGCCGATGGCTGGCAGGCTCTCCTCGGGCTCCAGGTAGGCGCGGATGCGCTCGGGGAAGCCGAGCCGCAGCAGGCCGGCGCTGGCCAGGATGACGGCGTCGAGCTCCCCGCCGTCGAGCTTGGCGAGCCGGGTGTTGACATTGCCGCGCAGGGGCTCGATGCGCAGATCCGGCCGCCGGGCGGCGAGCTGGCACTGGCGGCGCAGGCTCGACGTCCCGACCCGCGCCCCTTGCGGGAGCTCGGCGATGCTCGGGTAGCGGTTGGAGACGAAGGCGTCGCGCGGGTCCTCGCGCTCCAGGATGACTGGCAGGTGCAGGCCGTCCGGCAGCTCCACCGGGACATCTTTGAGCGAGTGCACCGCGATGTCGGCCCGGCCCTCCAGCATCCCCTGCTCCAGCTCCTTCACGAACAACCCCTTGCCGCCGACCTTTGCGAGCGGGGCGTCGAGGATCTTATCCCCGCGGGTGGTCATGCCGAGGATCTCGACCTCGATCCCGGCGTGGATGCGGCGCAGCTCCGCGGCCACGTGCTCGGCCTGCCACAGGGCCAGGGGGGATTTGCGGGTGGCGATGCGGATGGTCGCGCTCATCGGGCCTCCTCGGGAAAGGCCCTGATCCTAAAGTCCGAGGGCGGGGGCGTCTATGGTCGGCACCTCGCGCTGCGGGCGAGAGTGCCCTGACGACACGCCCAGCAGCGCCCCAGCCATCGTCCGTTCGCGACCCGCCCTAGTCGACCGAGAATCCGCTACGCACCCAACGACGGACTTCGGCCAGGTGGCGGCGGCTGACCGCGAGGCGCTCGGGGTGTTCGCGCAGGCAGATGAGCACGCCGCCGTCGGCGGCCTTCTCCAGCCCCGAGACCTGGTCCCGCGCGACCAGGGTGTTGCGGTGCACGCGCAGAAAGCGGTCGGCGAACTCGTCTTCCAGTGCCTTGAGGGATTCCTCGACCAGAAGCTCGCCGCCAGGATAGTGAACGCTCACATATTTCTGCGTCGCCCGCAGATACAGGACCTCCTCGATCGGGACGGTGCGCACTCCGCCCCGATAGGGCGCGCTGAGGTGCCGCCGGCCTGGGGTGTCCGCGGCGGGCTCCACCGGCAGGGTTTGGCGCTGGGGGCGGGTAGCGATGCGCGCCCCGGCGAGCGCGGCCGCGAGCCGCTCGCGGCGCACCGGCTTGACCAGGTAATCGGCCACGCGCCGCGCGAAGGCATCGAGCGCGAACTCGGGGTAGGCGGTGACCAGGACGACCGCCGGGGGCGGGTCGAGCTGGGCGAGTCGCGCCGCGGCTTCGAGCCCATCCATGCCCGGCATCTCGATGTCGAGCAGGACCAGGTCCACCTCCTCCCGCGCGCAGAGTGCGAGGGCCGTCTCGCCGTCCGGGGCCTCGGCCACCACCTGGTGCTCGTCACCGAGCTCGGCCAGCAGCCGGCGCAGGCGCTCGCGGGCCAGGGCCTCGTCGTCCGCAATCAGGATCCTCATCGCTCCCTCCAGGGGTAGGGGAAGACCAGTCGGACCTGGTAATCGCCCTCGACGCGTGACTCGATCACCTGCGCCGCGCCGGGGTAGAGTGCCATCATGCGCTGGCGGACGTTGTCGAGGGCGATGCCCTGACCCGCGCTCGCGCGGCGGCGCTCGGCCTCTGCGGGCAGGGTGTTGCGCACGCTCAGATTGACGCGGCCTCGGCGATAGCGCCCCGTTACCCGAATCTGCCCCGGCTCGCGCGCGGGGGCGATGCCGTGGTAGACCGCGTTCTCCAGTAGGGGCTGAAGGACGAGCGGCGGAAGCGGGGCACGCTCGGGCAGGCCCTCCAGGTCCCAGCTCAGCCGCAGCCGCTCGCCGAGGCGCTGGCCCTCGATGCTGAGATAGCGCCGGGCCAGCTCCAGCTCCTCGCCCAGCGTGGTGCGCTCCCCGCTGTCGGCCAGCGCCGCGCGGAACAGGTCCGAGAGATCCTGTAGCAGGTCTTCGGCGAGCCGCGGTTGGGTCGGAATCAGGCTGGCGATGGTGTTCAGGCTGTTGAACAGGAAATGCGGGCGGATGCGGGCCTGGAGCATCTGCAGGCGCGCCTGGGCCTCGGCCCGGGTCTGCCGCCGCCAGAGCTGATGTAGATAGAGATAGCGCAACAGCAGCGCGCTGACGATGGCCCCTACCCCGAGCCCGCGCACCATCAGACCGGCGAGCCCGTCCGCCGGCAGCAGGTCCGCCGCCACCGGCGGGAGCAGCGCGTACCCGCCCCAGGTCACCAGCGCGATCAAGGCGAGCAGAACGCCCCAGGCAGCGAGCCCGGCCAGCCCGTCCGGGAGGCGCGCGAGCCAGGGGCGGAGCAGGCAGAGCGCGGCCGAGCCGGAGAGCGCGATGACCTGCACGTAGACCGACAGCGGGCCGAGCCGGCCCCAAAACCCGGCGAGCGGGCTCGGCGAGGCGAGCGCGAGCGCAATCGCCAGGAGCTCCGCCGTCAGGAGGACGCCGAGCACCAGCGGCACCCGGCAGAAATCGGGGAGGAAGCCCTCGGGCCTGGGGGTGCGCCTCGGCTCGGCGGGGGGCGGCATCGGTGTCAGTGGGGATCTGTGTAGAATGCGCGCGATCTTTCAACTCGCCGCGCGGCGCGTCAACCGGGGTCCTCTACGCGATGACTGAGCCCAGCAATCCGGCCAAGCCTTGGGCGGGCCGCTTCAATGAGCCGACCGATGCCTTCGTCGAGGCCTTCACCGCCTCGGTCGACTTCGACCGCCGGCTCTACCGCGAGGACATCGCGGGCTCGATTGCCCATGCGACCATGCTCGCCCGCCAGGGAATCCTCAGCGCGGCTGAGCGCGACGCCATCGTCGCCGGTCTCACCCGCATCCGCGAGCGGATCGATGCCGGGGACTTCGCCTGGTCGATCCCGCTCGAAGATGTGCATATGAACATCGAGGCGGCGCTGACCGCCGAGATCGGCGAGGCGGGCAAGAAGCTGCACACCGGTCGCTCGCGCAACGACCAGGTCGCGACCGACGTGCGGCTCTGGTTGCGGGGCGAGATCGACGAGATCCGCGACAGGATCGCGCAGTTCCAGGCGGCCCTGATCGGGCTGGCCGAGCGGGAGGCGGAGACCCTGATGCCCGGCTTCACCCATCTGCAGGTCGCCCAGCCGGTGACTTTCGGCCACCACCTGATGGCCTGGTTCGAGATGCTGGAGCGTGACCGTGAGCGCCTCGCCGACTGCCGCCGGCGGGTCAACGTGATGCCGCTTGGCGCCGCGGCGCTGGCCGGCACCAGCTACCCCATCGACCGCGCCTACGCCGCAGAGCTTTTGGGTTTCGAGCGCCCAGCGGAGAACTCACTCGACGCGGTCTCGGATCGCGACTTTGCCATCGAGTTTGCCGCCGCCGCGGCCATCCTGATGATGCACCTCTCGCGCTTCTCCGAGGAGCTGATCCTTTGGTCCTCGGCCCAATTCGGCTTCATCGAGCTGGCCGACAGCTTCTGCACCGGCTCCTCGATCATGCCGCAGAAGAAGAACCCCGACGTGCCGGAGCTGGTGCGCGGCAAGACGGGGCGCGTCTTTGGCCACCTGATGGCCTTGCTCACCCTGATGAAGGGTCAACCGCTTGCCTACAACAAGGACAATCAGGAGGACAAGGAGCCCCTGTTCGATACCGCCGACAACCTCAAGGGGGCGCTCAAGGTTTTTGCCGATCTGGTGGCACGCCTCACCTGCAACCGTGAGCGCATGCGCGCCGCGGCGCGCCAGGGCTTCGCCACCGCCACCGATCTGGCGGACTACCTGGTGCGCAAGGGCATCCCCTTCCGTGACGCCCACGAGATCGTCGGCAAGGCCGTCGCCTTCGGCGTGCGGGAGGGGCGCGACCTCGCCGAGCTCAGGCTTGCCGAGCTGCGGGGCTTCTCCCCCGAGATCGGCGAGGATGTCTTCGCCGTGCTGAGCCTGGACGGCTCGATCGCTGCGCGCGACCACCTGGGCGGCACCGCGCCACACCAGGTGCGGGCCGCCATTGCGCGGGCCCGTGCGCGGCTCGCGCAGGCTTAAGGCTGGGCGGACGATGCCGAGCGACAGCCTCGACGCCCTCAATGAGCGCCTGCTGCGCTTCGCGCGCGAGCGCGACTGGGAGCAGTTCCATTCCCCCAAGAACCTGGCGATGGCCTTGGCCGGGGAGTGCGGGGAGCTGATCGAGCACTTCCAGTGGCTCACCGAGGCGCAGAGCGCGGGGCTGCCGTCGGAGAAAAAGCAGGCGGTCGCCGAGGAGATGGCGGACATCCTGATCTACCTGATCCGACTCTCCGAGCGGCTCGGCGTCAATCTGATCGGCGCGGCCTACGAGAAGATCGCGATCAACGAGGCGCGCTATCCCGCCCACAAGGTGCGCGGGGATGCACGCCGGGCAAGCGAGTACGAGGACTGACTGGTAGAACCGCGCCCCCCCGGGGCTGGGGGCGCGAGGTGCGGGATCAGTTCGGGATGATCACGGTGTCGATCACGTGGATCACACCGTTGCTCGCCAGGATGTCGGTCTTGATCACATTGGCGCCGTCCACCCGGACGCCGTCGCTGGTGTCGATCGACAGGCTGCTCCCCTCGACCGTCTTGGCGCTGTCCACCTTGGCGACATCCGCTGCCATCACCTTACCCGGGACCACGTGGTAGGTCAGGACCTTGGTCAGGGCCTCCCGGTCGGCGAGCAGGGCCTGGAGCTGCTCGGTCGGGATCTTGGCGAAAGCAGCATCCGTGGGCGCGAAGACCGTGAACGGCCCCTCGCCCTTGAGGGTCTCGACCAGCCCAGCCGCCTGTACCGCGGTCACCAGCGTATTGAAGCTGCCGGCGCCGGCGGCGATGTCGACGATATCGCCGGAGGCGACCGGCGCCGCGGCGGACTTGCCGTAGGCCCCGGTCTTGATGAAGCCCGGCTGACCGTAGTTGCCGGGCATCGCCATGCCGACGGGCTGATAGACCGCCGGGGCGAAGGAGGCCGTGCCGCCCTCCTTCTTGCCCTTGCCGCAGCCGTCGTCGGCGTGGGTCAGGGTGCCGCTGATCAAGAGGCCACCGAGCAGGCCGGCGGTTACGAGCGCGCTGTTGCGAATGGTCATCGTGGGATCCTCGTCGATGGTTATTGTACATGGTTTGTTCACCACTGAGACAACGCGGGAATCGGACGCGGCCCCAGCGCGGGCCGGCACGCACGGCCAGCGCTGGTAATCGGCGGGACAGACCGGCCTTCAGCCGCCGAAGGCGCGCTGCACGGCTGGCAGGTCGATGGCCTTCAGGTAGTCCTCGACCGTCTGCCGGTCGTCGAGACCCGATCCGGTCACCTGGACGAGGATGTTGGCGCCGACCATCAGGCTGATCTCCCAGCGGCGGGCATCGACCTCGTGCTGCACCATCCCGCGATGTCCGGCGTGGCTGAAGGTGCGGGTGCCGTGGCTCGACTGCATCAGCATGGGGTTGGCGAGCATCATGCCCATCATCGACAGCAGGGGTGAGTCGGCGGTGATGGTGATCTCCACCTCGGCCCCGTCCGCGCGGTGGTAGCGGCGCGAGAGGTTGGTCCCCGTGATCAGGGCCGCCACGCCGCCGGTCTGGGCCTCTGGCTCGTCGGCGGTCCAGCCTTCGAGCGGCGGCGGGAGGAGCTCGACGAGCGACAGGTTGATCTTCTCCTGGATTCCCGCGATGGCAAACTGAAGCGTCTGGACGGCCGAGCGCAGCTCGCCGGTCTCGTAGGCCTTGCGGCCTGCCTCGATCTGGTCGCTGATCTCGTCGGCGGCGGCCGGGGCGCAGGTCAGGGCGAGTGCCAGTAGAACGGCGAATCTGGTCATGGTGCGGGTGCTCCTCGGCGTGGGCATAGGCAGGCAAGCTACCACAGCGGACGTCTGGCCTGTAGGTGGCCGCCCGGCGGGCGAGGAGGTGCGGGGGGATTGGCGCTCCCTAGGGGACTCGAACCCCTGTTACCGACGTGAGAGGCCGGCGTCCTAGGCCACTAGACGAAGGGAGCGGGAAGAAAGCGGCGAAGGCGCGTATTATACGCGGGCTGCGCCTCCCCTCAAGTGCGCCAAGCGGCCCCGAGGACCCATTGCCGCGAACGATCTCAAGCGACCAGGCTTTCTCCAATCACAGCCCGCCGATGGGCGCGCCACCGACCACCCCCGATCCGAGCTTGACCGCGTCGACTCCAGTCATACCGCGCGTGGTTCCGCGTCAGGACCACGGCATCTCGCGCGCGAACATCAGCGAGCACGCCCTCAAGGTCCTCTATCGACTCAAGCAGGCCGGCTATCAGGCCTATCTGGTCGGCGGCGGGGTGCGCGATCTCCTGCTCGGGCGCGAGCCGAAGGACTTCGATGTCGCCACCGATGCCAAGCCCGAGGATGTGCGCACGGTCTTCCGTAACTGCCGCCTGATCGGACGGCGCTTTCGCCTGGCCCATGTGCACTTCGGCCGCGAGATCGTCGAAGTGGCGACCTTCCGCGGCGGCAACGCCGACGATGACAGCGAGGGCGAGCGCCAGATCGAGAATGGGATGATCGTGCGCGACAACCTCTACGGCACGCGCGAGGAGGACGCACTGCGGCGCGACTTCACCGTCAACGCCCTTTACTACAACATCGCCGACTTCTCGGTGATCGACTATGCGGGTGGAATCGAGGACCTTGCGGCCGGGCGGCTGCGGCTGATCGGCAACGACCCCGAGCGGCGGCTGCGCGAGGACCCGGTGCGGATGCTGCGCGCGGTGCGCTTCGCGGCCAAGCTGGGGTTCAGCATCGACCCCGCCTGCGAGGGCCCGCTGTTGGCGCTCGGTCACCTGCTGCGCGACGTGCCTGCCGCACGGCTCTTCGAGGAGGTGCTCAAGCTTTTTCACGGCGGCACGGGGCTTCTGGCCTTCGAGAAGCTGCGTCATTACGGGCTCTTCGCGCACCTCTTCCCGGCGACCGAAGACTGTCTCGCGCGCGAGGACCAGTCCTTCCCGATTACCTTCGTCAGCCGCGGCCTGGAGAATACCGACCGGCGTGTCCAGGAGGACCAGCCGGTCGCCCCCTTCTTCCTGTTCGCCCTGCTGCTCTGGGAGCCGGTGCGCCAGCGCTACGAGGAGCTGCTGGCGGCGGACCTCGCCCCGGTGGAGGCCATGGCAACCGCGGCGGCCGAGATAAGCGCGAGCCAACAGTCGCAGGTCACCATCCCCAAGCGCTTTTCCATGCCCATGCGCGAGGTCTGGGAGCTGCAGCCGCGCCTAGAGCAGCGTCGGGGCAAGAGCGCGCATCGCCTGCTCACCCACCCGAGGTTTCGCGCCGCGTACGACTTTCTGCTCCTGCGCGCCCAGTCTGGTGAGGCGGACCCCGAGCTCGCCGACTGGTGGACCCGGTTCCAGGAGGCGGACGGCCAGGACCGCGCACGCGTGGTGGAGGGCGCGACCAAGCGCCGCCGCCGGCGCGGGCGCCGACGCAAGGCCGGCCCAGGAGAGGCGCGCGCCGAGGAGCCAGCGGATGCCGGCTGACCCCGCCGGCGGGGTGCTCGCCTACGTCGGTATCGGCAGCAATCTCGCCGATCCTGAGGCCCAGGTCCGCCGCGCCCTTGCCCAGCTTGCTGACCTGCCGCAGAGCGAGCTCCTGGCCTGCTCCCGCCTATATCGGACCGCGCCGGTTGGTCCGCAGGACCAGCCGGACTATGTCAACGCCGCCGTCTGTCTGCGAACCGGTCTGACGGCCGGCGGGCTGCTCGCGGCGCTGCAGGGCGTCGAGCGTGTCCATGGGCGCGTGCGCGACGGTCGCCGCTGGGGGCCGCGCACGCTGGATCTCGACATCCTGCTCTACGGTGAGTCCTGCATCGACCGCCCGGGGCTGCGGGTGCCACACCCGGAGCTCGCCAACCGCGCCTTCGTGTTGGTGCCGCTGGCCGACATCGCCCCCGAGGCGCTGGTGGTCCCCGGCCGCGGCCGGCTCGGCGAGCTGCTGGCGCGCTGCCCGCGCGCGGGGGTGGCGCC
>JALOTB010000011.1 GCA_025458165.1 Chromatiaceae bacterium
CCCAAGAGCGTCAAGCAGAAACGTTTCAAGGCCGCCCTCGATGACAACTTCCGCGCTAAGGTTCTGTTTGGCGAACCATGATCATTCGGGAGCCCTGGACCGGCCGCCGTCCGAGCGCCGGGGGCCGCTGGGCGGGCGCTATACTGTCGGCCCCCCCCACACCCCGCGCCGGCACTGCGCCGGCGGGGGAACACACCGCGTAGGCGAAGGCGATGCGAGCGATCGAGCGCGACTTCCGGGCCCGGCTTGAGGAACGGATCCTCATCCTCGACGGGGCCATGGGGACCATGATCCAGCGCCATCGGCTCTCGGAGGCCGACTACCGCGGCGAGCGCTTCGCCGACTGGCCTCGGGACCTCAAGGGCAACAACGATCTGTTGGTGCTCACCAAGCCGGAGGTGATCGGCGGCATCCACCAGGCCTACCTCGATGCCGGGGCGGACATCCTGGAGACCAACACCTTCAACGCCAACCGAGTCTCCATGGCGGACTACGGCATGGAGGACCTCGCCCGCGAGCTCAACCTCGCCGCCGCGCGCCTCGCCCGCGGTCTGGCGGATGCGGCCTCCAGCCCAGATAAGCCACGCTTCGTCGCCGGGGTGCTCGGACCGACCAACCGCACCGCCTCGATCTCACCGGACGTCAACGATCCGGGCTACCGCAACGTCGACTTCGACACCCTGGTCGCGGCCTACGCCGAGGCCGCACGCGGGCTGATCGAGGGCGGTGTCGATCTGCTCCTCATCGAGACGATCTTCGACACCTTGAACGCCAAGGCGGCCATCTTCGCCTGCGAGCAGGTCTTCGCCGAGGACGGCGTCCGACTCCCGGTGATGATCTCCGGGACCATCACCGACCAGTCCGGCCGCACGCTGACCGGCCAGACCACCGAGGCCTTCTACAACAGCCTGCGGCACGCCCGGCCCATCTCGATCGGGCTGAACTGCGCGCTCGGGCCCTACGAGCTCCGCCAGTACGTGGAGGAGATGTCGCGCATCAGCGAGACGCATGTCTCCGCCCATCCGAACGCCGGGCTGCCCAACGAGATGGGCGGCTACGACCTGGGCCCGGAGGAGATGGCGAAGGAGATCGCCGAGTGGGCGGAGAGCGGCTTCCTCAACATCGTCGGCGGCTGCTGCGGGACCACGCCCGGGCACATCCGCGCCGTCGCGGCAGCCGTAGCGGGCAAGGCCCCGCGCCGGCTGCCGGAGATCGCGCCGGCCTGCCGGCTCTCGGGACTGGAGCCGTTGAACATCGAGAAGGCGCTCAACTTCGTCAATGTCGGCGAGCGGGCCAACGTCACCGGCTCGGCCAAGTTCAAACGCCTGATCATGGACGGGCAGTTCGAGGAGGCCCTATCGGTCTGCCGCGAGCAGGTGGAGAACGGGGCCCAGGTCATCGACATCAACATGGACGAGGCCATGCTCGATGGCCTCGCCGCCATGCGCCGCTTCCTCAGCCTGTGCGCCTCCGAGCCGGAGATCGCCAAGGTCCCCTTCATGATCGACTCCTCCAAGTGGGCGATCATCGAGGCCGGCCTCAAGTGCGTGCAGGGCAAGCCGATCGTCAATTCGATCTCGATGAAGGAGGGGGAGGCCAAGTTCCTGGAGCAGGCCGAGCTCTGCCGCCGCTACGGGGCCGCGGTGATCGTCATGGCCTTCGACGAACAGGGCCAGGCCGACACCCGGGCGCGCAAGGTCGAGATCTGCACCCGAGCCTATCGGCTGCTGACCGAGCGGGTCGGCTTCGCGGCCGAGGACATCATCTTCGACCCCAACATCTTCGCCATCGGCACCGGGATCGAGGAGCACGCCAACTATGGGGTGGACTTCATCGAGGCGACCCGCGAGATCAAGCGCACGCTGCCGCACGCCCTGATCTCCGGCGGCGTATCGAACGTGTCCTTCTCATTCCGCGGCAACAACCCGGTGCGCGAGGCGATCCACGCGGTCTTCCTCTACCACGCGATCCGCGCCGGCATGGATATGGGGATCGTCAACGCGGGGCAGCTCGCGGTCTACGACGAGATCCCGGCGGAGCTCCGCGAGGCGGTGGAGGACGTGGTCCTCAACCGCCGCGAGGATGCCACCGAGCGCCTGATCGAGCTCGCCCCCAAGTACAAGGGCGACGGGACGGCGGCCGAGTCCAAGCAGGACCTCGCCTGGCGCGAATGGCCGGTCCCCGAGCGTCTCGCCCACGCCCTACTCAAGGGCATCACCGACCACATCGACGCCGACACCGAGGAGGCCCGGCAAGTCCTGGGCGCCCCGCTCAAGGTGATCGAGGGCCCGCTCATGGCCGGCATGAATCGCGTCGGCGACCTCTTCGGCGAGGGCAAGATGTTCCTGCCCCAGGTGGTCAAGTCGGCGCGGGTGATGAAGAAGGCGGTGGCCTACCTGCAGCCCTATCTGGAGGCCGAGAAGGCCGAGTGCCCGGCCCAGAATGCCGGGCGCATCCTCATGGCCACGGTCAAGGGCGACGTGCACGACATCGGCAAGAACATCGTCGGCGTGGTCCTGCAGTGCAACAACTACGAGGTGATCGACCTCGGCGTCATGGTCCCCACCGAGACCATCCTCACCAAGGCGCGCGAGGTTGGTGCTGACATCATCGGGCTCTCCGGGCTCATCACCCCCTCGCTGGAGGAGATGGTCCACGTCGCGAGCGAGATGCAGCGCCAGGGCTTTCGCGTCCCGCTCCTGATCGGCGGCGCCACCACCTCGAAGAAGCACACGGCGCTCAAGATCGCGCCCCAGTACCAGCAGCCGGTGGTCTATGTCCCCGATGCCTCGCGCGCGGTGGGGGTGGCGAGCAGCCTGCTCTCGGCCGAGCAGCGCGGGCCCTATGTCGCCTCGATCGCCGCGGAGTATGCCGAGGTCCGCGCCCGGCACGCCGCTCAGGACGAGTCGCGGTCCCTGGTCCCGATCGACGAGGCCCGCGCCAACCCCATCGCCATCGACTGGGCGAGCTATCAGCCGCCGGTCCCACGCGTGCCCGGGGTCCAGGTCTTCCCCGACATTCCGATCCAGGACATCGCCCGCTACATCGACTGGACCTTCTTCTTCCACGCCTGGGAGCTCCGCGGGCGCTTCCCGCAGATCCTCGACGACCCCGAGAAAGGCGAGGAGGCGCGCAAGCTCTACGCCGACGCCCGCGCCATGCTCCAGCGCATCATCGACGAGCGCTGGCTGCGCGCGGCCGCGGTGATCGGGCTCTTCCCCGCCAACGCCATCGGCGACGACATCGCCATCTACGCCGACGAGTCGCGCGAGACGCCCATCGCCGTCTTCCACGGCCTGCGCAAGCAGCAGCGCCAGCCCAAGGGCCGGCCCAACGAGTGCCTGGCGGACTTCGTCGCCCCGATCGAGAGCGGGCTCGCCGATTACCTCGGCGGCTTCGCCTGCACGGCCGGGATCGGCATCGACGAGCGCGTCGCCGCCTTCGAGGCCGAGCATGACGACTACTCCGCCCTGCTGCTCAAGGCGATCGCCGACCGCCTGGCCGAGGCCCTGGCCGAGCGGCTGCACGAGCAGGTGCGCAAGCGCCACTGGGGCTATGCCGAGGACGAGGACCTCAAGAACCAGGACCTGATCGAGGAGCGCTACCAGGGCATACGCCCCGCCATGGGCTACCCGGCCTCCCCGGACCACAGCGAGAAGGACATCCTCTGGGACCTGCTCGACGTGCAGGCCAAGACCGGCATCTGGCTCACCGAGTCCAAGGCCATGGTCCCGACGGCCGCAGTGAGCGGGCTCTACTTCTCCCACCCCGAGGCGCGCTACTTCGCCGTCGGCAAGATCGGCCGCGACCAGGTCGCCGACTACGCCGAGCGCAAGGGGATGGACCTCCGGGAGATGGAGCGCTGGCTGACGCCGAATCTGGCGTATGAGCCGGGGGGCTAGCAGGCGGATTGACCTTGTCGTGACTCCTTCGTGGGGCTATTTTTGGCACTCCTAATGGCACTGGAGACCTGAGATGGCCCACCGAGTCTTGGCCGAGACCACCGCGAGCGTCTCGGAGCTGAAGCGCAACCCCATGGGGACGGTCGCCGCGGGCGAGGGACTGCCCGTCGCCATCCTCAACCGCAACGAGCCGGCCTTCTACTGCGTCCCTGCCGACGCCTACGAGGCCCTCATGGACCGCCTGGAGGACCTGGAGCTGAACGCCGTCGCCGACGCCCGTCTGCGCGACGGCAAGGCGCCCGTCAAGGTCTCCCTCGATGAGCTATGAGCTCCACTTCCATCCGGAGGCCCTGGATGAGTGGGGCAGGCTCGACAAGCCCATTCGCGAGCAGATCAAGAAGAAGCTCGCCGAGCGACTGATTGAGCCGCATGTGCCCGCGTCGCAGCTCGCGGGCCGTCCAGGCCGATACAAGATCAAGCTCAGATCGGCGGGGATTCGGCTGGTCTACGAGGTCCGCGAGGCGGAGCTGGTCGTCCTAGTGATCGCGGTCGGCAAGCGGGAGCGCAACGCCGTGTACAAGGTTGCTTCGAGGCGATAACCAGAGCAGAAGGCACGGAGCGGCGGTGTGGGTGCCAATCTTCACGGACCCGGATCAGGTCTCCCTAAGCAACCGCTCCCTCGCCTTCATCGTCTCAGAGTCCGTTGCGGAAAAGGTCGATCACGACCGCCGCAGCGCCCCGCTCTAACTCCCGCGCAACGCCTCGCGGAACCCTCGAATGGCATCGTAGGTCGTGGGACGATCGATGAAGCTCGTCAACAGGTCGATGTCGAGCCCAGGCAGGACCTCGCTGCGATCGATCGCGACATAACGCTCGCCACGCAGGGCGTAGGGCTGGATCTTTCCCTTGCGCCAGTACCAGACCTCGGCGACCCCGAGCAGACGGTAGATGTCGAGCTTGTCGATCCGGCCGTGGGTCCAGATCACCTCGATAGCGAGGTGCGGGCGATCGGTCTCCCCGGTGCCAAACACGTAGCACTCGTCCGGTTCGGCGCCGCGCTCGCGCTCCCGGTCCTTCAGGGTCCAGGAGCCATAGGTCGAGAACGGGATCTCACGCTCCAGGCAGTAGGTCTCGAGCAACGCGCCGATGACGGACTTGATACCTTCATGGGTCTGAGACGGGCTCATGATCTCGACGTCCCCCTCCAGATAGGCGATGCGCGGCGCCGAATGATCGCCACGCATCGCCAGCAGCCGCTCGTAGTCGTCCCAACTGACGTGCGACAGCAAGACGACGTGGTCCTCGGTCTGGCGCTCGTCGTGCTGCTCGTACTGGGCCTGGGTGTACATGGATCGCATCCTCGGGGCCGGTTGCCCCCTAGCCTAGCGTGCGGGAAGCCGGGAAAAAACCCTAACTGGCGGGCCGCGGGCCGGGCATTACCTTGATCGGGGCGCGGTCAGGCGCGAGAATGCCGCCCTCGCCGCCGCCCGCGACTGGTATCCGGGCGGATGGGCCTCTCAACCGTTGCGACCGAGGAAGAAATCATGCGACTGATCCTGTTGGGCGCCCCCGGCGCGGGCAAGGGCACCGTGGCCAAGATGCTGACCGCCGTCGACGGCTCGGTGCAGATCTCCACCGGAGACATCCTGCGCGCCGCGGTCAAGGACGGCACCGACCTCGGCAAGCAGGCCAAGGCATTCATGGACGCCGGCGACCTGGTGCCCGACGCGCTGATCATGGGCATCATGAAGGAGCGCCTGAAGGAGGACGACTGCCAGGCCGGCTTCCTGCTCGACGGATTCCCGCGCACCATCCCCCAGGCCGAGCAGCTCAAGGTCCTGCTGGCCGACCTCGGCATCGAGCTCCAGGCGGCGGTCAATCTGGACGTGCCGCGCGACGTCATCCTCGACCGGCTCACCACGCGGCGCACCTGCGTCGACTGCGGGGCCATCTACAACGTCAAGAGCATGCCGCCCAAGGTCGAAGGGGTGTGCGACAAGTGCGGCGGCAAGGTGGTGCAGCGCGACGACGAGACCGAGGAGGCCATCTCCAACCGCCTCGACGTCTACAACCAGAAGACCGCACCCCTGGTCGACTTCTATCGCAACGAGGGCCTGCTGCTCGACGTCAACGCCACCTCCAGCGACACCGTGGTGGCCGCGATCCGCGCGCAGGTCGGGGCCTAGCCCGACTCCAACCGTCGCCGGCACGCGCCCTGCGCGGCGCGCCGCCGGCCCTCAGCCCCGCCGCGAAGGCCCT
Organism: Chromatiaceae bacterium; assembly: GCA_025458165.1. Taxonomy (GTDB): domain Bacteria; phylum Pseudomonadota; class Gammaproteobacteria; order Chromatiales; family Chromatiaceae; genus JALOTB01. Next base: position 6,162 of record JALOTB010000011.1, read on the forward strand.
AGCCGAGGCGCCGCGCATGACCCGCGGAATTCACCTCAAGCGACTCAAGATCGTCGACCTGGAGCTGCTCGGTCTCGCGGACGGGGCGGTCGCGGAGGGTGAGCAGCCAGGGCTGCTCGCCGAGGTCGACCCGGTCCTCTCTGGGGTGATCGCCGAGGTCCGCACCGAGCTCGAAGCGACCCGGCGCCTGCTCGATCAGGCCCTCGCCGCTGCCGGAAAACCCGAGCCGGGGCACTAACTGCGCCCCCGGCTCGGAGCGAGGCGGACCTCGGACTTAGGGCGCCCGGATACCCCGTACGCCCTCTGACCGCACAAAAAAAGGCCGCTCGGACAGGGTGTGTGGCTGCCCGTGCGACCCAACTGGCTTGCTGCCGAAAATGGTTCAGCGGGCCTCAGGGCACGCGGTCTGCGAGGCCCTCCTTGGCGGCAATCGGCGCTGGGCTCGCGCCCGGCAGGAGACGCCGAGTCTCCGGCCGCGCCCTCAGCGGCATCCGGCCGCCTGCGGGGCACGGCGGCGGCGGCGCCGGAATTGGTCGTTGACGTTGGCAAGGGCGACAAAAACGCCGGCGAGAAGGGCGCTGAGCAGGCCCGCGATCGTCAATGCGTCAAAAGTCATGGTCGTACCTCCGACTCTGGTTCCGTTAGCGGGGACCGGCGTGAAGTGCGCCGGACCCTCTGTGGACGATTTGCATTCTCCATGGGAAAGGTTTCCAGAGTATTTCGGTAAATGCTAATATTGTAACAAGTTGTTGCAGCCCCCCGGTTCGGCTAGCCTGTCGCGGCCTTCGTACCCTGGTGTCCTCATGGCGGATCAAGCGACTCGCATCCTGGTGGTCGACGATGACGCGGATCTGCGCCAGCTCCTGGGCGACTACCTGCGTCGGGAGGGGTTCGAGGTAGATGCCGTGGAGGACGGGGCCGCCATGGACGTCTGGCTCGCGAGCCAGACGCCCGACCTGCTGATCCTCGATCTCATGCTCCCTGGGGAGGACGGGCTCGCCCTAGCCCGGCGCGTGCGGCGCGACTCCCAGGTCCCGATCGTCATGATCTCGGCGCGTGGCGACGACGTGGATCGCATCGTCGGCCTTGAGGTCGGCGCCGACGACTATCTCTCCAAGCCATTCAACCCGCGCGAGCTGCTCGCCCGCATCCGGGCCATCCTGCGCCGCGGGGCGCAGGCGGGGACGCCAAGCGCGGAAGACAAGGTCTGTGAATTCGGCGCCTATCGCCTGGACACCGAGAAGCGCGAGCTCACTCGCGACGGGGAGCCGGTCCCTCTCACCGGGGGCGAGCTCGACCTGCTACAGATCCTGGCCGAGAACCCCAACCGCGTGCTCGACCGCGACCGCCTGCTCGATCTGCTTAAGGGCTACGAGCGCTCGCCGTTCGATCGCAGCATCGATGTGCAGATCGCCCGGCTGCGGGCCAAGATCGAGCCGGACACCAAGCGCCCGCGCTTCATCCGCACGGTCTGGGGCAAGGGCTACATGTTCACCCCCCGGGGAGAGGCCTAGCGGCGGTGCTCGCGCTGCATCCGAGCTCGCTCTTCACCCGGGTCCTGGTCACCCTGGTGATCACCTTCGGGCTCTTTGCATTGCTGACCTTCGGCTCGGTCGTCTACTTCGCCCTGGTGCCGGTCGCCGAGCGCTCCACACGGGATCTGGCCGCCTTCATGGTCCTCTCGGCGCGGACGGTGGTACAGCTCCCCGAGGAGCTGCGCCCCGAGTACCGCAGCCGCCTCGAAAGCGACTATGGCCTGCGCCTGCGCGAGGAGGGTCAAGTCTCCGACGCGCTGGAGCACTATTTCTTCCCCTACGCCCGGCGGCTGCAGGAGGCGCTGGAGCGGCGCCTAGGTGCTCCGGTGGAGCTGCGCAGCGACCGCTTCGAGGGCGAGCGTTGGTTCTGGGCCCGCGTCCCGGCAGGCAACCGTGCGATCTGGGTCGGTTTCCCCCGCGGGCGCGTGCAAAGCCGCCCGCTGGAGGCCGCCCTGGTGGTGCTCGCGGCGGCCATCGTGCTGGTCCTCGTCACCGCGACGATCCTGGCCCGGCGGGTCACCGGCCCGCTGGAACGGCTCGCTGGGGCGGCCGAGCAGGTGGCCCGCGGCGGCTCCCCCAGCCCGTTGCCGGAGACCGGCCCGCGCGAGCTGGCCAACCTCGCCCGCCAGTTCAATGAAATGAGCCGCCAGGTGCAGGAGCTGCTGGCCAACCGCACCCTGCTCCTGGCCGGGATCTCCCACGACCTGCGCACGCCACTCACCCGCCTGCGGCTCGCCTTGGAGCTGCTCCCGGAAGAGGCCGATGCTGAGCTGGTCGATCGGATGGAGCGGGACCTGGGAGAGATGAACGCCCTGATCCGCCAGGCCGTGGAGCTGGGCCAGACCCTGGGCGCGGGCGAGCGGCACGCCGTGGACCTTGGGAAGGTCCTGGCCGACCTGGCCGCGGGCCGGCCGCGCATCGACTTCCGGTCCGGCGAGCCCTGCCTGCACCGCGTCAACGAGCTGGCACTGCGGCGCATCGTCGGCAATCTGCTCGAGAACGCCCTGCGCTACAGCACCGCCCGCGTTGAGCTGAATCTCGACTGCCGCCACCGCCCGCCAGTGATCTTCGTGATCGACCGCGGCCCCGGTATCCCGGAGGCCGAGCGCGAGGCGGTCTTCCGACCCTTTTACCGCCTGGAGCAGTCACGCAACCGGCGCACCGGGGGCAGCGGCCTGGGGCTCGCGGTGGCGCGACAGCTCGCCATCGCAAACGGGATCGAGATCCATCTGGGGCCTCGCCGCGGCGGCGGTACCGTAGCAACGGTGACACTGCCCCCAGCGGTCGGAGCCGAGGGCGTCAAACCAGAGCCCAAATCCGGTTGACGCCCCGCATGACCCTGCCTACATTCCCGCCCCAAGCCGAGCGGCGGCCGTACCGGCCGGCGAGCTCCGCCCCAGCTCCGGACGGCCATCACCCGCCGCCGGCGCAGTCCCCGGTCGCGCCAGCAGCGGGCGGGAGATAACAAGACCACCTGTGGAGCAACCCCAAGATGCTGCAGACGGGAGACATGGCCCCCTCGTTCTCGCTACCGGACGCCGACATGGACCGCGTCCCCCTCGACCGCTATCGCGGCAGCAAGAACCTGGTGCTCTATTTCTACCCCAAGGACGACACCCCCGGCTGCACCATGGAGGCGCTCGAGTTCACCGATCTGCAGCCCCACTTCGAGTCGCTCGACACCGAGATCGTCGGCATCAGCCGCGATAACTGCGCGAGCCATGGGGCCTTCCGTGACAAGTACGGGATCAACGTCCGCCTGCTCGCGGATACCGAGGGCGAGGCCTGCGAGGCCTACGGCGTCTGGCAGGAGAAGGAGGCCCACGGCGAGAAGCGTATGGGGATAGTCCGCTCGACCTTCGTCGTCGACAAGGAGGGCGTGATCCGCCATGCCCTCTACGACATCAAGCCCAAGGGACACGCGGCCCAGGTCCTGGAGCTGGTGCGCGGGCTCTAGCGTCGCGAAGTCTCGCCCAGGGGATCGCCCTCCAGCGCATCCCCCCAGCCCAGCCGTTCTAGTAGTGCATTCCAGGTGCCGTCCAGCGGGGCCTGGATGCGGAGGTCGGCGCCGCTCAGCGGATGTGTGACGCGTAATGATGCGGCGTGCAGCAGGAGCCGACTCGCCCCCAGGACGTCCCGAAAGAACCGGTTGTGCCGCCCTTCCCCATGGGTGGTATCGCCGATCAGCGGGTGGTGGACGTGGTGGAAATGCCGGCGAATCTGGTGATAGCGCCCGCTCTCTGGCCAGGCCGCGATCAGGGCGTAGCGGCTGCTCGGATAGCGCCCCACGGCGACCGGCAGCTCGGCTCGGGCGAGGACGTGAAAGCGTGTGAGCGCGGGCCGCGCCGGCTGACCCGGGCCGTCGCTCAAGGGGTAGTCGATCGCCCCCGCCGCCTCAGGCCAGCCCCGCACGACCCCGAGATATGCCTTGGCGACGGCGCCGGCCTCGAACAGCCAGGAGAGCCGGCGCGCCACGTCCTTGCTGAGCGCGAGGAGCAGGACCCCGGAGACCGGCCGATCCAGCCGGTGCACCGGGTAGACCCGCTGCCCGAGGCGATCGCGCACCCGCTGCAAGGCGAAGTCCTCCACCCCGGCGGCGATCGCCGTTCGGTGCACCAGGAGCCCAGCGGGCTTGTCGATCGCGACCAGGTGGGCGTCGCGGTAGAGGATCACCGGCATCGGCCCTAGCCGCCGAACACCAGGGCGGCGAGGCCGAGGAAGATGAGAAACCCGAGGGTGTCCGTCGCCCCAGTGATCAGGATGCTGCTGCCGAGCGCCGGGTCCTGGCCCGCGGCCTTGAGGCCGTAGGGCACCAAGACCCCGGTGGTCACCGCCATCAAAAGGGTCAAGATCATGGCGGCGAGCATCACCCCCGCGAGGATCGCGTCGCCATAGAGCAGCCAGGTCACCGCCGCCATGACGCCGCCCCAAACCAGTCCGTTCAGCAGCCCGATCATCGCCTCCTTCGAGAGTAGGCGGCGGAAACGCCCCTCCGTGAGCTGATTGAGTGCCAGGCTGCGGATCATCAGCGCCATCGCCTGATTCCCGGCGTTGCCGCCGACGTTGGCAATGATCGGCATGAGCGACGCAAGCGCGACCACCTTCTCGATGGTGCCCTCGAACTGACCGATCACGCGCGAGGCGATGAACGCGATGAGCAGGTTCAGCGCCAGCCAGGGCCAGCGGTTGCGGGCCGAGACGATCACCGGGGCGTAGAGGTCCTCGTCCTCCGGCAGCCCCGCCTGGGCGAGGAGCTCGCGCTGGGAGCTCTCCTTGACGTACTCCAAGACCTCGTCGACGTTGAGACAGCCGACCAGGCGGCCGTGGGCGTTGACCACGGGCGCGGAGATCAGGCCGTAACGCTCGAAGGCGGCGGCCGCGCCGGCAAGCGGGTCATCGGTATGGAAGGCGAGCGGGTCGCGCTCCATCACCTCCCCGGCCTCAGTGGCGCCGGGGTTGACCAGCAGCGCTTTGAGCGGCAGCACCCCGCGGAGCTGCATGGCGCGGTCCACCACCATGCACACGCCGGTATCCCCTGGCAGGTCGCCACGCCGGCGCAGATACCGCAGCACTGCGTCGAGGCTGGTGTCCTCCCGCGCAGTAAGCACATCGAAGCGCATCAACGAGCCGACCGTGCCCTCGGGGAAGTCCATCGCCTGCTGCACCTGGGCGCGGTCCTCGGCCTCTCGGGCACCGAGCAGCTCGGGGGCCAGGCCCTCCGGGAGCTGGGGTATCAGGTAGGCCAGCTCGTCAGCCTCCAGGTCCTGAGCCGCATGGAGGATCTCGGTGTCGCCCAGGGCCTCGATCAGGCCCTCGCGCACCGCGTCCGAGACCTCCAGCAGCACCGGGCCACGCCGGGCCGGCTCCACCAGCGCCCAGAGCTGCAGGCGCCGGTCGAGCGGCAGGTTCTCCAACACGAGGGCGGCGTCGGCCGGGTGGAGCTGGGCGATCTGGCGGCCGAGCTCCACACTCTGCTGGCGGGCCACCAGCGACTGGACCAGCTCGTGGCGCTGCATCGGCGAGCGCTCGACCAGGTTGGCGACCACGGCCTGGCGGTCGAGCAGCTCCTGGATGTGGCGCAGCAACGCCTGGGGGTCCTTGACGCGCCGGATCGAGGGTTCCTCGGGCATGGGCTTTCCGCAGTGAGGGAGGGTGAAGAGCTGGCACGGTGGGCGCGCGGTCATCGCGCGATTGCCGGCCCGGAGGCGCCGCGGCTATGGTGTGCGGATTGCCCACCCCAACCCCGGCTAAGGCGTGAAACTGCGCAGCCAGATCCTGCTCTTTCTGCTGGTCTTCGGCCTCTCCCCGCTGCTCCTCTCGGTGGCGATCAACCTGCCGCTCGTATTGGAGCGCACCGGGCTTTTCTACCAGAAGGCCTATCTGCAGAACCTGCGCGCGGACTTCCGCGATCTCGACCAGCATCTCGCGAGCCGCCACGAGATGATCCGGCTGCTCGCCAAGCTGCCCGAGCCGGGCCTGATTCTAGGTGAGCAGGGGGAGGAGGACCAGATCGACCTCGCCCGCGCCCGCTACACCGGCTGGATCAACCAGATCCTGAGCGATCAGCGCGACATCATCCAGATCCTGTTCCTCGATGCGGAGGGCCAGGAGCGCTTCTGGCTGGAGCGCAACGAGAAGACCCTGGAGTGGCGCCCGACCGCCGACCTCCCGGAGCGGCCCAACGAGCCGTTCATCGCCGCGGGGCTGCGCATGCAGCCGGGCGGGGTGATGGTCAGCCGCATCCGCATCGACCCCCTGGCGGGCGCCGAGGACCCCCGCCAGCTCATGACCTTAAGCCTGATCAGCGCCATCGGCGGCGGTCCCCGGGCGGAGACCCAAGGGCTGGTCGCGATGACCATCGACGTCGGCGGGCTCGCCCAGTTCTACCGCGACACGCTGTGGGTGAACAACAACGGCAGCTACCTGCGCCCGGGCCGACCGATCGGCGAGGAGCCCGAGGCCTTCAACGACTTCCCCGGCCTCGCGCGCATCTTCGCCGACGGCCAGCTCGCCCTCTGGCGCGACGAGCGCGGCGGGCAGATCCTGTGGGTGCCGATGTTCCTCACCGAGGACGCGGTCCCGCTGTGGGTGGCACGCCCGGTCGACCCCTCGCCGCTCGCGGACTTCCGCAACGCCATCGTCGCCCGCGTCTTCAGCATCGTGCTGCTGTTGCTCCTGGTGGTGATCATCCTCGCCCGCTACATCGCCGCCCGCGCCGAGCGCTTCGGCCAGGAGCTGACCAGCGGTATCGGCCGGGTACTGCGCGACGGCGAGGGCATGCGCTTCTCCTGGCGCGGACCGCGCGAGATTCGCGAGCTCGGCGAGCAGCTCACCGCGCTCGCCCAGACCCACGTCGAGCACCTGCGCGCCGCCCACGAGCACACCGAGGAGCTGGAGCGCTCCAACCGCTACAAGTCGGAGTTCCTCGCCAACGTCAGCCACGAGCTGCGCACGCCGCTGAACTCCATCCTGCTCCTATCCAAGATGCTGGCCGACCAGCAGTCCGGGATCGCACCCCAGCAGCGGCGCCAGGCCCAGGTGATCCACGAGGCCGGGCGCGACCTGCACGCGATGATCGACAACATCCTGGACATCTCACGCATCGAGGCGGGACAGGTCGCCGTCAATCTGGAGTGGGTCGCCTTGCGCCCGCTCGCCGAGGAGCTGATCGAGCTGGTCGCACCCCAGCTCACCGCCAAGGGATTGGCGCTGCATCTGGAGGTGGGCGCCGATGCCCCCGCGCGGATCTACAGTGACCGCGAGAAGCTCCGCCAGATCCTCAAGAACTTCCTCGCCAACGCGGCCAAGTTTACCGAGCGCGGCAGCGTCACCCTGGAGATCACCCGCGGCGCCGACCCCGACCTGCCCGTCGCGCTCGCCGTGGCCGACACCGGTATCGGCATCCCCGAGGACAAGCAGGAGCTGATCTTCGAGGCCTTCCGCCAGGCCGACGGCTCGACCCGCCGGCGCTACGGCGGCACTGGCCTGGGGCTCTCGATCAGCCGCGAGCTCGCCGCGCTCCTCGGCGGGCGCATCCGGGTCGACAGCGCCGAGGGCCGAGGCGCGCGCTTTACCCTGCTGCTGCCCGTCGCGCTCGATCCCAGCCACCTCGCGGCGGATCAGGTCACCCACGAGCCAACCCCTGCGCCGGCTTCCGACACACCGGCCGCGGTCAAGGCCGAAGTGGACGGTGCCTACCGCGGGCACTGGGTGCTCCTGGTCGAGCGCGAGGTGCAGAGCCTGGTCACGGGGACCGCCTTGATCGAGTCCCTCGGCCTCGGGGTGCAGACGGCGGCGGACGCCGACGAGGCCATCGAGACCCTCAACGAGGAGCCCGGCTGTTCACTCATCCTCTTGGCCCGGCTGGTGTCTGCCCAGAATACCTGTGATACGATCCGGATGATTCGGGGGCAGGGCGCCGCCCAGGAGACGCCGCTGGTCGTCATCGGCGACGCGCCGGACCGCGGCGACGAGGACCTTTTCCGAGCGGCGGGCGCCAGCGGCTTCCTGCGCAAACCCTTGGATGGCGCGGCCTTTCAGGCGGTGCTTGACGACCTCGTCAAGATCCCCGGGGAGCAGCGGCGGCAGCGGGCATGAATCGCTACCCAGGTTTCAAACTCCTCATCGTCGACGATCACCCGCGCAACCTCTTCACCCTGCGCAGCCTGATCGAGCAGCATATGGAGGTGGCGATCGTCGAGGCCACCTCTGGCCAGCAGGCGATCGACATCACCCTGCAGCAACCCGACATCGATCTCATCATCCTCGATGTCCAGATGCCGGAGATGGACGGCTTCCAGACCGCCTCCCTGCTCAAGCTGCGCAAGCGCACCCGCGACATCCCGGTCATCTTCCTCACCGCGGCCTTCAAGTCGGAGGAGTTCCAGCAGCGCGGCTACGCCGTCGGCGCGGTCGACTATCTGCTGAAGCCCATCGACGACAACCTGCTGATCAACAAGATCAGCACCTATTTCCGCCTGATCGAGAAGGAGCGCGCACTCAACCGCGTGCTTGAGCAGAAGGTCGCCGAGCGTACCGCCGAGCTCAACGAGGCCAAGCAGTATCTGGAGAACATCCTCACCTACATGGGCGAGGCCCTGCTGGTGCTCACCCCCGAGGGGGCGATCACGCTGGTCAACCCGGCGGCCTGCCGCATGCTCCAGTACAGTGCGTCCGACCTGCTCGGCATGTCGATCGGCGACGTGTTCGAGGAGGAGGCCGACGAGACCGCCGGGGCCTTCATGGGGACCTGGCTGGAGGCGCTCATTCGGACCGGGGCGCTCTCCAAGATCGAGGCGCGATTCATCGCCAAGGACGGGCGGCGCGTCCCCATCCTCTTCGCGCGCACCGCCATCAAGGACCCGGACGGGCGCATCCGCGACATTATCTGCATCGCCAAGGACATGACCGGCTACGTGCGCATCCCCGACGAGGAGCCCGCAACGGCCGAGGTCCGCGGCAAGGCGCAGGCGATCACCTAGGAGCCGTCGATGACCGAGCCCACCGAGACCGATCTGCCCGAAGACGAAGACACGACGCTGACCGCCAATGCCCTCAAGGCGATGGCCCACCCGCTGCGCTGGAAGATCCTCTGCTCGCTCGGCGAGCGCGAGCTCTCGGTGGGGGAGATCGTCGAGCGCACCGGCACCTCGCAGAGCAACATCTCCCAGCACCTGGAGCAGCTCCGAAACAAGAACATCGTGGTCGCGCGCAAGGAGGCCAACCGCATCTACTATCGCATCCGCAACCCCCAGCTCCTCAGCCTGATCGGCATCATGCGCGACGTGCTCTGCCCGGCGAATCTCGACGACCGCTACCCCCGCTGAGCCCGCGGGAGACCCGGAAGACAGGGGTCCGCCGGCGTTGTCCCGCGCCCGGGCAGGCCAAGCGTGCCGGACGCGCTTGCGTTCATTGGCGGCCCATCCCGGTTTCCGGATAATGGGCGCCCGATCCACTGCCGGGGTGCCTGGTTATGAGCTTGGGCGACGACTGGTTCACCGAGATCTCCGAGGACGCGGGCAGCGCCTTCTCCCTGCGGGTGAGGGAGAAGCTCCACGAGGAGCGCACCCCGTTCCAGACTATCGCCATTTACGACACCCAGGGCTTCGGCCGGCTGATGGTGATCGACGGCTGCACCATGCTCAGCAGCCGGGAGAACTTCCTCTACCACGAGATGATGGCCCACCCGGCGCTGTTCACCCACCCCGCGCCGCGGCGGGTGGCGATCATCGGCGGCGGCGACTGCGGCACCCTGCGCGAGGTCTTGAAGCACCCCGAGGTCGAGGTGGCGACCCAGATCGATATCGACGAGCGCGTCACTCGGCTCGCCGAGCAGTATTTCCCCGAGCTCACGGCATCCAACCGCGACCCGCGCGCCCGACTGCTCTTCGACGACGGCATCCAGTGGGTGCGCCAGGCCGGGCCCGGCGGCCTTGATCTCATCATCGTCGACAGTACCGACCCGGTCGGTCCCGCCGAGGGGCTCTTCAGCGGCGCCTTCTATGCCGACTGCCTGCGGGCGCTCGGCCCGGGGGGGCTCCTGGTGCAGCAGAGCGAGTCGCCGCTCTACCACCTGCCCATCCTGCGCGAGATGCACGCCGCGATGCGGGCAGCGGGCTTCGCCGATACCAAGACCCTCTTCTTTCCCCAGACCATCTACCCCTCCGGCTGGTGGAGCGCAACCCTGGCCCGCCAAGGGGCCGCCATCGACGGCTTCCGAGCGCAGGCGGCCGAGGTACGGGGTTTCGAGACCCGCTACTACAACGCCGACATCCACCGAGCCGCGCTGGCCGCGCCGGAGTTCTTCCGCCGCGCCCTGCAACAAACGGGCAACGGCTGATCTTTCGCCCCAGCGCTACAGGAGATCACAAGCGATGCAAGAGCCCGAATGCCCCAAGACCGGCCCCTACGCCCTGGAGCTCGACGCCGGAGCTTATTGGTGGTGCGCCTGTGGCCGCTCGGCCAACCAGCCCTTCTGCGATGGCTCCCATCAGGGCACCGGCTTTCAGCCGATCAAGCTCGAGCTCCCCGAGGCGCAAAAGCTATGGCTGTGCGGCTGCAAGCGCAGTGCCGACGCCCCCCACTGCGACGGCACGCACAAGAAGCTGCTGTGAGCGCCTTGACCCTCGTCCGCGAACCGGTCTCCGCCCGAAGTGGGCGGTACCGCCGACTTCCGCGATAATCGCGGCTCAGGCTCAGGGAAGGGACCGCGAGGGCTTCGTGGGGATCGAGTCGAAGAGCCGGCGGGCGCGAAGCCGCATCAGAGGGTACGCGGGCCTGTTGGGTTTGGCGTTGGCCTGGCTCGCCGCCTGCTCCCAGCCGCAGGCGCCGTTGCGCGTGGCGACTATCCCCTGGATCGGCTATCAGCCGTTGTTCCTCGCCCGTGACCTCGGCCACTACCCGGCGAGCGCCATCCGGTTGGTCGAGCTCCGCTCCAATACCGAGTCGCTCCGCGCCATTCGCAACCGCGACGTCGAGGCCGCCGCCCTCACCCTCGACGAGGCCCTGCTGCTCGCCGCCGAGGGCCACGAGATCGCCGTGGTTGCCGTCCTCGACTGCTCCTCCGGGGCCGACGCCCTGGTCGCCCGCCCCGGGATCGACAGCCTGAGCGCACTCGCCGGGGCCCGCGTCGGGGTGGAGAGCAGCGCCAACGGGGCCTACGTGCTGAGCCGCGTCCTGCATCTCGCCCACCTCACGCCGGCCGACGTCCGCATCGTCCCCCTCGGCAGCGGCGACCAGGTCGCGGCCTTCCGCGCCGGGGAGGTCGACGCCCTGGTCACCTACGAGCCCCTGCGCACCCAGCTCGGCGCCCTCGGCGCCCAAACCCTGTTCGACAGCCGCGAGATCCCCTGCGAGATCGTCGACGTGCTGGTGGTCCTGCGCGATGCGCTGCGCGAGCGCAAGGGTCAGATCGATCTCCTCCTGCGCGGCTGGTTCGCGGCCGTCGCGCACCAGGCCGCGGTACCCGCGGAGGCCGCAGCGCGACTGGCGCCGCGCCTCGCGATGCAGCCCGAGGAGTACCTCGGCGCCGTTGCCGGCGTCGAGCTCGGGAGCCTGGGGCTCAATTGCGTGGCGCTAAGCGAGGCCGCGAACGGCAACGGGCTCGGCGCCAGTGCCCGCCAGCTCGCCGTGGTGATGCTTGCCAACGGCCTCCTCACGGGTGAGCCGGATCTCTCCCGGTTGATCGAGCCCGACGCGGTGCGGGCGCTGGGGTGCGAGACGCCCCGTGGTCCCCGATGAGCCGCGGTACCCGACTCTACCGCCACACCCTGAGCGTCACCCTGTCGCTCCTGCTGCTGCTCTGCGCCTCGCTCTTCATGGGCAGCTACGTCTACACGCTCCGGGGCGCCCAGCACGAGACCATCCTGCGTGATTCGGCGCGCGCCCTCACGGTCGAGATCACCCGCCAGCAAAGACACCTCCAGGAGCACCTGACCGAGGGCAGCCTGGCCCGCATCCGGGACGAGCTGGCGGCCATGGGGACCGACACGCGCATCCAGCTCGCCCTGATCACCGACGACGAGGGGGCTGTTCTCGCCTCCCTGCGCCCGGCCGACGCCGGCCAAACCCTGGACGAGGCCCTCGGCGCGGTGGGCGTCGATCCGGTGCCTGGGGCCTTTACCGCAACGCTCTCCGGTGTACGTGTCCACCGCGGCGCCCGCGTCGCCGAGATCGCCGATGCCGGCCTGCTGCTCGCGGCCGCGCCGCTGGATCTGCCGGTCGCCGACACCCAGCTCGGTCCACGTGACCCGGGACTGCTCCTGATCGGCTGGGACCTGGATGGCGTCTACCGCGTCGCCGAGGTCAATACCTGGCTGATCACCCAGCGCTTCCTGCCCCTGCTGGTGGGGGTCGCGCTCGCCGCCTGGGGGGTGCTCAACCTGGTGGTGACTCGGCGTCTGCGGCGTCTGACTGCGACCGCCGAGCGCATCACCGACGGCAAGCTCGACGAGCGCGGCCGGGTCGAGGGCCGCGACGAGATCGCCCGCCTCGCCCTGGCCTTCAACCGCATGACCGACACCCTGGTCGCCCAGCGCGCGCAGATCGCCGAGAGCGAGCGGCGCCTCGCGCTCAGCCAGCGATTCGCCCGGATCGGCAGTTGGGAGTGGGACATCGACGCCGACGAGGTCATCTGGACCGAAGAGACCTACCGCCTCTTCGGCCTCACCCCTGGTGAGCCGATGACCTTCGAGCGCTATCTGGAGCTCATCCACCCCGAGGACCGCGGGGTCGTCCGGTCCGCCCTGCGAGAGACCCTCGATGGTGGCGAGCACTACGAGGTCGAGGTCCGCACCCTGGCCGGCGACCGCTGGCTCCTCGGGCATGGGGACGCGCTGCGTGGCGCCGACGGCGGGGCGGTGCGCATGTATGGCATCGTGCAGGACGTCACCGAGCGCAAACAGGCCGAGATGGCACTGTTCAACGAGAAGGAGCGCCTCCTGGTCACCCTGGCATCCATCGGTGACGGGGTGATCACGACCGACAACACGGGGCGGGTCAACTTCCTCAACCCGGTCGCCGAGTACATGACCGGCTGGCGCATCGAACGTGCCCGCGGGCGGCCGCTCAAGGAGGTCTTCCAGATCGTCAACGAGCTCACCCGGCGCCCGGCCGCCGACCCCGTGACGCGCTGCCTGCGCGAGGGGCGCATCGTGGGGCTGGCCAATCACACCATCCTGGTGCGCACCGACGACCGCGAGTTCGCCATCGAGGACTCGGCCGCCCCGATCCGCGACCGCGACGGGGGGACCATCGGCGTGGTATTGGTCTTCCATGACGTCACCGGGGCACGCGAGATGGCCAACCGGCTGTCCTGGCAGGCGAGCCACGACGCGCTCACCGGCTTGTACAACCGCGTGGCCTTCGAGGAGCGGCTGCGCCAGCTCGTGCACTACCCGCAGAGCCCAAGGAATCGTGAGGTCCACACGCTCCTCTACATCGACCTCGACCAGTTCAAGGTCGTCAACGACGTGGCCGGGCACATCGCAGGCGACGAGGTCCTCAAACAGATCAGTGGCCTGATGCAGCAGCAGGTGCGCGAGTCCGATATGCTGGCGCGCCTCGGCGGCGACGAGTTCGGGGTGATCCTGACCCATTGCGACATCGCCCATGCCCAGCGCGTGGCCGACGGCATCCATCGCGCGCTGGAGGACTTCAAGTTCCCCTGGGACGAGCGGCAGTTTCGCGTCGGCGCGAGCATCGGGGCGTTGGAGTTCCACCCCGGCGAGGCCTCGCTGACCGACCTGCTGCGCGCCGCCGATCTGGCCTGCTACGCGGCCAAGAACGCCGGTCGGCGGCGCACCCACGTCTATCACATCGACGACGTGCATACCCAGCGCCATCGCTCCGAGATGGACTGGGCGGCCCGCCTGAGCGATGCCGTCGAGAACGACCGCCTCGCGCTCTACGGCCAGGTGCTGCGGCCGATCCGGAGCCCGCAGACCGCCGAGGGGCTATTCCTGGAGGTCCTGGTGCGACTGCGCGAGGCCGACGGCACGCTGATCCTGCCCAGCGTGTTCTTGCCCGCGGCCGAGCGCTTCGACCTGATGACCATCGTCGACCGCTGGATCATCAACCGGACGTTCGCGGCGGTCGCCGAATGCCTGAACCGGGGCCGCCGGCGCATCTGTCACTGCGCGCTCAACCTCTCCGGCGCCACCCTGGGCGACGAGTCCCTGCTGCCCTTCGTGACGAGCCAGCTCGCCCTGCACCGAGTGCCGCCCGAGGTGTTCTGCTTCGAGATCACCGAGACCGTGGCCATCTCCAACTTCAGCGCGGCCATCGGGCTGATCCGCGAGCTGCGCGCCATGGGCTGCCGCTTCGCCCTGGATGACTTCGGCAGCGGCCTGTCCTCCTTCTCATACCTGAAGAACCTGCCGGTCGACTATCTCAAGATCGACGGGACCTTCGTGCGCGACCTGGCGGGCGATCCAGTGAACCGTGCACTGGTGAGCAACATCAACGACATCGGCCACCTCCTCGGCAAGCAGACGGTGGCCGAGTGCGCCGAGGACGCCGACACCATCGCCATCCTCACCGAGCTCGGGGTGGACTACGCCCAGGGCTATGGGATCGACCCCCCGCGCCCGCTTGACGACCTCCTGGCGGGTATCGACCGGCGCACCTGAGGACGGCGGCGTACCGCGCCGAGCCCTTCGGCCCGAGGAGACACTGCCGATGATCACCGCCCGCGGACTCTTTACCCTGATCCTCGCGCTGGCCCTGCCCGGGCCAATCTGGGCCGAGCCCGCGGTTCGCTTCCTCGCCATCGGCGACATCCCCTACCTGCCGGGCGAGGACCTCCTGATGGAGGCCATGCTCGCCGAGGAGATCCCCCGCGGGGCGGCCCTGGTGGCGCACGTCGGGGACGTGAAACGCGGCTCCGCACCATGCACGGACGCGGCCCTCGGGCGCGCCGCCGAGATCTTCCGCAACCTCCCGGTGCCCGTCGCCTTCACACCGGGTGACAACGAATGGACCGACTGCCGACGCGAGGCGGCCGGCGGTCACGACCCGGAGGAGCGCCTCAGCCGCCTGCGCCAGATCTACTTCGCCGACCCGCAGATCCTGCGCCTGGACGAGCTCGGCGCGGTGACGACCGAAGCGGCCTACCCCGAGAACTACTGGTTCCTCCGGGGTGGCGTGCTCTTCGTCACCCTGCACGTGGTCGGCAGCCACAATAACCTCCATCGTGGGGGGAGCGCCGAGTATGAGGCCCGCAGCGCGGCCAACCGGCGCCACCTACGCGCAGCGACCGCGGCGGCCAAGGCCGAGGGGGCCAAGGCGATGGTCCTCCTCTTCCACGCCAATCCGGACCTGCAGCAGGCGAAGCCCCCGCGGGGCTACGGCCCCCTGCACGAGGACCTGCGCCGCCTGCTGCGCGATTTCCCGGGGCCGGTGCTGGCGATCCATGGCGATACCCACCGCTACCAGTTCGACCGGCCCTTGCGCGACCCCGGCACGGGCGCCCCCGAGCCGCGCTTCACCCGCCTGGAGGTCCCGGGCTCGCCGATCGTCGGCGGGGTCTGGGTGGGCATAGACCCCGACGCGCCGGAGCCCTTCACCGTCACCCTGACCTATCCCAACGCCCGCGACGGACTGGCTGATTGAGCGTCCGGCGGCTAGACCGCCTCCACCCCATCGACCCGCTGGAACCCGCGCGGAAGCATCCGCCCGCGGCGCCCGCGCTCGCCTTGGTACTGGTCGAGGTCCGCGGACCTCAGGGTGAACTGGCGCTTGCCGGCGCGCAGCACCAGACTACCCCCGGCGTGGACGACCGCCAGGGCAGTCAGGACCTCCTCGCGTGCCGCCGCCCGCGCGGCGGGGATGGCGATGATCTTGTTGCCCTTGCCGCGTGCCAGCTCCGGCAGCTCCGAGACTGGGAAGACGAGGAGATGCCCCGTGCTGGTGATGGCGACCAGTCGATCGCTCGCGGTGTTGAAGACCCGCACCGGCCTCAGGACCTGGGCCCCGGCCGGGAGCGTGAGGACCGCCTTGCCGGCCCGGGGCTTGGCGTACAGGGCCTCCAGGGTCACCAAAAACCCGTAGCCGGCGTCAGATCCCAGGACGTATCGCGCCTCCGGCTCGCCGCCGAGCACGGCGACGAACGCCGCCCCCCGCGGCGGGTCGAGCCGCCCGGTCAGCGGCTCGCCCTGGCCGCGCGCCGAAGGCAGGGTGTGGGCCGGGAGCGAGTAGCTGCGCCCGGTCGAGTCGAGGAAGACCGCCGGCTGGTTGCTGCGCAGGTGCGCGGCGGCGAGGAAGCGGTCGCCCGACTTGTACCCGAGGCTCAGCGGGTCGATGTCCTGGCCCTTGGCGGCGCGCACCCATCCGCGTTCCGAGAGGACGACGGTGAGCGACTCGCTCGGCGAGAGCTCGGTCTCATCAAGCGCCGCGGCGCTCGGGCGCCGGGTGATCGGCGAGCGGCGGGCGTCGCCGTAGGTCTCGGCGTCCTTGGCGATCTCCTCCCCCACCAGGCGGCGGAGCGCGGCCTCCGAGCCGAGGATCCCCTCCAGCCGGTCGCGCTCGGCGGCGAGCTCCTCCTGCTCGCCGCGCAGCTTCAGCTCCTCCAGGCGCGCGAGCTGGCGCAGCCGGGTGTTGAGCACATACTCGGCCTGAGCGTCGCTGAGCTCAAAGCGGGCCATCAGCACCGGCTTCGGCTCGTCCTCGGTGCGGATGATGCGGATCACCTCGTCGATGTTGAGCAGGGCGATCAGGAGCCCATCGAGCAGATGCAGGCGCTCGCGGACCTTCTCCAGGCGGTGCTCCAGACGCCGCCGCACCGTGCGGGTGCGGAACTCCAGCCACTCGGAGAGGATCTCGCGCAGGCTCATCACCCGCGGGCGGCCGTCGAGCGCAATCAGATTCAGGTTGACGCGATAGGTGCGCTCCAGGTCCGTGGTGGCGAAGAGGTGCGACATCAGCCGCTCGACGTCGACGCGGTTGGAGCGCGGGACGATCACCAGCCGGGTCGGGTTCTCGTGGTCGGACTCGTCGCGCAGGTCCTCGATCATCGGCAGGCGTTTGGCCTGCATCTGCGCGGCGATCTGCTCCATCACCCGGTTGCCCGAGACCTGGTGGGGCAGCGCGGTGATCACGATGTCGCCCTGCTCCAGCTCGTAGACGGCACGCATACGCACACTGCCGCCCCCAGTCTCGTACATGCGCAGCAGCTCGACCGGCGGAGTGATGATCTCGGCGGCCGTTGGGTAGTCCGGACCCGGCAGGTGGGGGATGAGCTCGGCAACGCTCGCCTGCGGGTGCTCGAGTAGATGGAGGGCGGCGGCGGCGACCTCGCGCAGGTTGTGCGAGGGAATGTCGGTCGCCATGCCGACCGCGATCCCGGTCGCGCCGTTGAGCAGCAGGTTGGGCAGGCGCGCCGGGAGCAGGGCCGGCTCCTCGAGGGTGCCGTCGAAGTTGGGCACCCAGTCGACCGTGCCCTGGTCCACCTCGGCGAGCAGGACCTCGGCGTAGCGCGCGAGCCGCGCCTCGGTGTAGCGCATGGCGGCGAAAGACTTGGGGTCGTCCGCGGAGCCCCAGTTGCCCTGCCCGTCGATCAGCGGGTAGCGGTAGGAGAAGGACTGGGCCATGAGGACCATGGCCTCGTAACAGGCGCTATCCCCGTGGGGGTGGAACTTGCCGAGCACGTCGCCCACCGTGCGCGCCGACTTCTTGTGCTTGGACGCGGCCGAGAGCCCGAGCTCGGACATGGCGTAGAGGATGCGCCGCTGCACCGGTTTCAGGCCGTCCCCGACGTGCGGCAGGGCGCGGTCGAGGATGACGTACATGGAGTAGTCCAGGTACGCCTTCTCGCTGAAGACCCGCAGCGGCATCCGCTCCAGGCCCTCGCTGTTGTAGACAGGGGCCTCGCTCATCGTAGGATCAAAGGATCAACGCACTGCGTCCCTCGCATCATCTGCGCCCATTTGCGTTCGTCTGCGGCCCCACTCCCCAGTTCACCGTCCTATTTCGCGGCAACCAGCGCCTGATCGAGGTCGGCGATGATGTCGTCGACATGCTCGATACCGATCGACAGGCGCACCATGTCCGCCGAGACCCCCGCCCGGGCGAGCTCGTCGGCCGAGAGCTGGCGGTGGGTGGTGGTCGCCGGGTGGCAGGCCAGGGTCTTGGCGTCGCCGATGTTGACCAGGCGCACCGCGAGCTTGAGGGCATCGATGAAGCGCGCCCCGGCTTCGCGCCCGCCCTTGATCCCGAATGACAGGATCCCCGAGGCCCGCCCGCCCATGTACTTGTCGACGAGCGGCCTGTCCGGGTGGTCGGACAGCCCGGCGTAACGCACCCACTCGACCTGCGGGTGATCCTTCAGATAATTGGCCACCGCAAGGGCGTTCTCGCAGTGCCGGTCCATGCGCACCGGCAGGGTTTCGATCCCCTGCAGGACGAGGAAGCTGTTAAAGGGCGAGATGGCCGCGCCCATGTTTCGCAGCGGCACCACCCGAGCGCGACCGATGTAGGCCGCGGACCCCAGCGCCTCGGTGTACACCACCCCATGGTAGGAGACGTCGGGCTCGTTCAGGCGCCGGAAGCGCGCCTTGTGCTCGGCCCAGGGGAACTTGCCCGAGTCGACCAGCACCCCGCCGATGGTGGTGCCGTGGCCGCCCATGTACTTGGTGAGCGCGTGCAGGACGATGTCGCAGCCGTGCTCGAAGGGCCGGCAGAGGTACGGGGTCGGCACCGTGTTGTCGACGATCACCGGTACACCGTGGGCGTGGGCCATGTCGGCGATCGCGGCGAGGTCGGCCACGTTGCCCGCCGGGTTGCCGATCGACTCGCAGAAGACCGCCTTGGTGCGGGCGTCGATCTGCGCCGCCATGCCGGCGATGTCGTTGGGGGCGGCGAAGCGGACCCGGATCCCGAGCTGCGGCAGGGTGTGGGCGAAGAGGTTGTAGGTCCCGCCGTACAGGGTCGAGGTCGCGACGATGTTGTCACCGCTCTCGGCGATGGTAAAGATCGCGTAGGTCACCGCCGCCATCCCGGAGGCCAGTGCCAGCGCTCCGACGCCGCCCTCCATCGCCGCCACCCGCTTCTCCAGCACGTCGCTGGTCGGGTTCATGATGCGCGTATAGATGTTGCCGGGGACCTTGAGGTCGAAGAGATCGGCCCCGTGCTGGGTGTCGTCGAAGGCGTAGGACGTGGTTTGATAGATGGGAGTGGCGACGGACTTGGTCGTCGGGTCCGGCGCGAAGCCCGCATGGATGGCCAGGGTCTCGATCTTCATGATTGGCTCCTTCGGTGGGACAGTCGTTGTGTGGGCCGCGCCCTGATGAAGACGCGCGAACCGGAATCGGACCGGCACGGACGTCCCCAAGGGACCTTCCCCCGCTCTCGGGCAGGGTCGGCGGATGTTACTGGCCGCCCTGGGGCCTGTCGACGCGCCGAGGCGGCCGCCACACCCGCCCATCGCCAGACCGACTCACCCCGCAGACAAGGCCGGCCACGCTCCCCGTCGTGACAAGCACCTCTGTACCCGGATACTCTTGTATCTAGCGCCAGGCCGGCCAGGAGAGGGGGAACGATGATCGAGATCCGACATAAAGACACCGGTGAAGTGCTCGAAGCCATCGACGCCGACTCGCTCGCGGGGGCGGACCTGCGCGACATGCGCCTCAACGGGGCAGACCTGCGCGAGGCGGATCTGAGCGGGGCCAACCTGGAGCTGAGCGACCTGATCGAGGCCGACTTGAGCGGGGCACGGCTGACCGGAGCGATCCTGCTCGGCGCCCACCTCAACCGGGCCAAGCTCATCGCCGCCGACCTCACCCGCGCCCGTCTCGGCTCCGAGAACCCCTCGCGGGCGGCGGTGCTGAGCGGCGCCGATCTGACCAAGGCGGTGCTGGAGAACGTCGACCTGCGCAATGCCGAGGTCCGCCAGGCCAACCTCCAGGGCGCGGTGCTCAACGGCGCCGACATGCGTGGGACCGACTTCCACGGCAGCAATCTGTGCCATGTGACCGCGCGCAAGGCGCTGTTCATCAAGGCCAACCTGCGCGAGACCAACCTCTGCGGGGCGGACCTGCGCGACTGTCACTTGAATGACGCCAACCTGGTCAAGGCGAGCATGCACGGGGCGGACCTCTCCAGCAGCCACTCCGGGGGGTTCACCGTGATCAATCTGGCCAACCTGGAGGGCGCGGATCTGCACGGGGCGAATCTGCGCAATGTCTCGGCCCAGGACACCAACCTGCGCAACGCCAACCTGACCGACGTCGACCTCACCGACGCCGTGCTCGGCGGGGCGATCCTGCGCCGCGCGGACGTCACCAACGCCAACTTCCAGGGGGTCGAGCTCGCGAGCGTGACCATGGAGTTCGCGAACTTCTCCAAGTCGCGCAACGCCGTCATACCACCTTACAAAAAAAACCTGCGCTGAGTCCCGCCGCCGGCTAATCTCCGAAACGTCAAGGGCCCGCCCGCCGACTGGCGAGCGGGCCCTTGCTTTGTCGCCACTACCAAGGAGAACGCCGATCCATTGACTGTTTCCTGCGGCACAGGGATCTGCCGCCGTTTTCAAGCGCCTCAGCGCTGGAAAACGAAGCGGTCCGAGCGTCGCGCCTCTCGGACCGCGTGCTGATGTTGGCCAGGACGGCCAATCATCAGCGTTTCCCTAAAGGGACTGGTAGTAGTCCATCAGGATCTTCGCCACCTCGGGTCGCGAGAACTCGGGCGGCGGGGCGATCCCGTTGGAGAGCATCTCGCGGACCTTGGTGCCGGACAGCAGCACGAAGTCTTCCTTGGTGTGGTCGGGCGCCTCGCGCATCATCACCACGCGGCCGAGCTTCTTCGACCAGGCGGTATGGTCGGCCTTGAAGATCTCGATCTGGAGCGCCCCGGCCGGGACCTCCTCGTCGAAGATGGTCTGCGCGTCGAAGGCCCCGTAGTAGTCGCCGACCCCCGCGTGGTCGCGCCCGATGATAAAGTGCGTCGCGCCCATGTTCTGGCGGAAGTAGGCGTGCAGCACGGCCTCGCGCGGCCCAGCGTAGAGCATGTCGAAGCCGTATCCGGTCACCATGGCGCTGTTCGGCGGGAAGTAGAGCTCGACCATCTTGCGGATGGCGGCGTCGCGCACCGGGGCGGGGATGTCGCCGGGCTTCAACTTGCCGAGCAGCATGTGGATGACCAGGCCATCGCAGTCGAGCCGCTGCATGGCCATGTGGCAGAGCTCCTCGTGGGCGAGGTGCATCGGGTTGCGGGTCTGGAAGGCCACCACCCGCTTCCAGCCGCGCTCCGAGATCTCGTTGCGGATCTCGACCGCGGTGCGGAAGGTGTCCGGGAAGTCGTCTTGGAAGTAGGAGAAGTGCAGGACCTGGATCGGGCCGGAGACCGCGAAGCGACCGTGGGAGTTGAAGGTCTGCACGCCAGGGTGCTCAGGGTCCTTGGTGCGATAGACCTTCTCGGTCATGAAGGCCATCTGTTCGTCGCTCACCTCTTCGATGGCCTCGACGTCCATGATGGCGAGGACCGGATTACCCTCCATGTTGGGGTCGCGCAGGGCGATGCGCTTAGCCCCGCGGATGGCAGCGACATCGTCGAGCAGGCAGAGGACGGGGACCGGGAAGAAGTCGCCGTTGGTCAGGCGCATAGACTCGCAGGCACCCATCGCATCCGCCAGGGCCATGAATCCCGGCAGCGGGCTGAAGTAGCCCGCCCCCATCATCACCGCATTGCCCGCCGCCTGCGAGCTGATCACCACCGAGGGGAGTCCTTCCGCCTCGTGCATCAGCTCGTGATGCTTGTCCGGGTCATACACGAACAGGGGTTTGAGCTCATCGGAGCCGACTGGTTTGATCATCTTCGTCCTCTCTTGACGCCTCGACCACAGACTGCCAGGCGGGCCTGCCCGGCAATCGGAAGGGGCACTGACATGAAAATCGGACCGGTACAGGTCACCGCCGACCCGGAGGGAACCGTGACGCGCCCTGACTGGCCGCTGGCGCGCCTGCGAGCGCGCAAAGGCTATCACAGCGCCACCAAGGCCCTGCCAAGGTTGTGCTTATAGGCGCAGCAGTTTTCCCTAGGGAAACGCTGATCCACTCAGCGATCCCCCCGGCACCCGGATGTGCCGCCGTTTTCAGGCGCCTAAGCGCCCGAGCACCAAGCGGTCCGAGAGTCGCCACTCTCGAACCACGTGCTGTTCTTGGCCAGGATGGCCGATCAACAGCCCCTCGCCGGCGGGGCAGAACGGCCCGCCTGTTTCAGTCGCCTCAGCGACTGAAACCGAAGGCCGTCGGACGCCGCGCGCTCGACTTCCGTGCCGGCTTTTGGCGTGGATGGCCAATCAGTCAGCGTTTCCTTAGGGGGCAGCAATGATGCACCATCCGTGGCGAGTCGGCGCCGATAGGCGATCCGGCGCTGTCCCGGCGGCCGAGGTCCTTATCCTACGAGGGCATTTCGGGTAAGCTTGCGGACGCTTGAAGCCCCGATCGGCGCGGATATCGGCCCTTCTCGCCCGTAAGCCCGCCGTGACCGAAACCATCGAGCAGGTCGTTCGCTGACGCCATGCCCTACTTCGTCTACAAGATCACCCCGCCCCTGCAGCTCACCTACATCGACACCAGGAGCAAGTACCCAGAGGCCCGCACCATCGTACGCGGGCTGCGCCAGGAGAGTGGCGCCGGTAGCGGCGAGGAGTTTCGGATGGTCTTTGCAAAGGACCGCGCCGAGGCCGAGAAGCTGCTGTCGACGCCGCGCGACGAGCGCGTGATCGGTGAGGACTGAGCCCGAGCACCCCGCCTTGGTACCACGCGGCGAACCGCCCCCAATGGGTAGCGACAGCATCGACAAGGCGTCCCCCCGAGGGCGCTACGCGGAGGTGCTTGAGCGCTGCCGCGACATGACGCTGATTTTCGGCAACACCCAGCTCTCGGAGCTGCTCGACAAGACCGGCGCGGCCTTTCTGGACTTTGCCGAGCGCGCCGAGAACAACCGCATGCAGGGCCAACTCTTCGAGGCGATGGGCATCATCCAGCGCCGGCGCCTCGACATCGAGCACAGCTTCCGCCGGCAGATCACCCAGGGCTTCGACGACTTTGGGCACCTGGAGCCACCCTCACGCGACCTCACCGCTGCGATGGACAGCGACGAGCTCTCACTGGTGGAGCCCGAAGAGATGGAAGAGTCGATCGCGGAGGAGAATCTGATCGTCCGCGCCAACGCGACCTACTTCCCGGAGCTTTACGCACTGAGCCAGCGCCTGGCGGTGATCAACAACGGCAAAAAGCTGCGCGACTACGAGATCCCTGCGGGCCCCCACCACCTGGTGCACAGTTTCCGGCGCTCCCTGCGAGGGCTGGAGCTGGAGGTCCGGGTCAAGATCATCCTCTACGCCCTGTTCGACAAGTTCGTCATCAAGCAGGCCAAGGGGCTGTACGACGAGCTCAATGGCAGCCTCAAGGCCGCCGGCATCCTGCCCAACCTGAAGCCGGTGCACGTCCGCTCCGAGCAAACCGGCTCCGCCGCGCCGGCGAAGCCCGCTCCGCCGCCGGGATCGAGCGAGCCCCCGGCGAGCACCGAGCCACCGACGCTGGGCGCGGAGCTTTTCGACTCCATCATCGACCTGATGTCGACCCGCCGCGCGCGCCGACGGGGTGGGCGCCCCGCCGCGCCGGTCGACCCTGCGGTGGCCGCCGCGACCTCCCGCGACCTGGTCTCGGCCCTGAGCGACCTACAATCCCATGCCGCCGCGCATCCGCTCCCCGACATCGTCAGCACGGGACCCGGCGGAATCCCCAACCTGGAGATCGACGTCGCCTTCATCGAGCGCGTCAAGGAGACCCTTTCCCAGGAGCGCGATCAGGCACTGTCGCGGATCGATCAGGACAAGCTCGCGCCGATGGACGCGGACCTGATCGACCTGATCGGCATGTTGTTCGAGTACATGCTCAACGACCCGGTGCTGCCGAATGTGGCCAAGGCGCTGCTCAGTCACCTGCACACGCCGTATCTCAAGGTCGCCCTGATCGACCGTCGCCTCTTGGTGGACGCGCGCCATCCCGCGCGGCGCCTGCTCGACCAGATGGTCGAGGCCGGCAGCCTGTGGATCGACGAGAGCAAGCCCGAGCGCGGGATCTTCCCGGCCATGCAGCGGGCCGTCGACCGCGTCCTCCAGGACTTCAAGGACGACGTATCGCTCTTCGACGAGCTGCTCGCCGCCTTCGAGGAGGCGATGGGGGAGCAGCAGCGCCGCACCGATACCCTGGAGCAGCGCACCCAAGACGCCGCGAAGGGCCGCGAGAAGCTCCAGCTCGCCCGCGAGCGGGGCGGCGAGGAGATCGCTCGTCTAACGCGGTCCTTCCCACTCCCGCCCGCAGTCAGCGACTTCCTCGCGAAGCCCTGGCTGGATCATCTGGTCTTCATCTTGCTGCGCGACCCCGACGAAGACCGCGGCGATGCCTGGCGGTCGGCCTTGCAGACCGCGGCCGACCTCACCGGGCTGTTCGCGCCTGAAGTCCCAAGGGGCGATCGGCGCGCGGCGCTGGCGCGCCTCGGCGACCTCCCCGGGCGCATCAGCGCAGGGGTGCAACGTATGGGCGGCGCGAGCCGGGCCACCCTCGACCCGCTCAACGCCCTCCTCGCGACACCCGAGAGCTGGCAGGCACCCACGTCCGCTCCACCGTCCGCCCCTGCGGTCGCAGAGCGCCCTGCGCCGAGCACGCCAGCGGCCGTCTCCGAGCAGGAGCAGGACGTGATCAACCGGCTGCGCAAGACCAAGCTGGGGACCTGGTTCGAGCTCACCGCCGAGCCCGGCGGCGTCTCGCGACGAATCAAGCTCTCCTGGTTGAGCCCGCTGACCTCCACCTGCATGTTCGTTGACCGCTCGGGGATGCAGGCCGAGATCAAGACCCTCAACGAGCTGGCGCAGGACATCATCGATGGCCGCGCGCGCGTGATCCGCCCTCCCAAGCACCCCTTCATCGAGCGGGCGCTCGTCTCCATCCGCAAGGTGCTGAAGGGCAACGGAAGCGCATCCGCCAACGCGGGGGGGCCGGCTTAGCCGCCGCCACGCCCGCGTACCCGAGCGCCCGCCGGTAGGGGGCGCTCGGTCAGGACCCGGCCGAGCCGCGCTCCGCCCAAAGGAGCTGAAGTACCTTACGCACGTAGCTCTGAGTCTCTGGGTATGGGGGTATTTGGCGGCCGTGGCGGATGACGGCGCCCTCGCCCGCGTTGTAGGCCGCGAGCGCAAGCCGCAGATCGTGCTCGAAGAGGTTGAGGAGATCGCGCAGATAGCGGGCCCCGCCACGCAGGTTCTGGCCCGGGTCCCAGATGTCCGAGACGCCGTAGCGCGCCGCGGTCGCGGGCATGAGCTGCATTAACCCGACGGCCCCAGCCGAGGAGACCGCCGAGGGATTGTAGGCCGACTCGGTGCGCACCACCGCGTGGAGCAGCTCGGGATGCAGATTGAACTGCCGGGCGGTGCTCTCAATCAATGTGGCATAGTGCGCGCGCCGCGCCGAGGCGGGACCTGGGGCTGGGGCGAGCCGCCGGCGCCCCGCGGCGACCACCTTCCGCGGCTTTTCCTCGATGACCCGTTTCGTCTCCCGCTTCCACTCGAGCCGGTATTTGGTCCCGGTCAGCGGCTGATCCGAGAAATAGATCATGCCGTCGGCGTCGACGTACTTGTAGACGTCCGCGAGACTCGGAACCGGCAGGAACAAGAGCAGCAGGATGACTCCACGCAGGACATCCCTCATGGCTCGATTCCCCCTCAGGCTTCTCGACGGGCTGGCCGCCGACCGGGCAGGCCCAACTCAGTACGCAGAGGGCTCGATACCCCAGCGCGCACGCAGGGCGCCGCGGTTAAGCGCCAGCCACTGCAGCGAGATGATAGCCGCGGAATTGTCAAGGCCGCTAGCAAAGAGCGTCGTCAGCGCCTGCTCGAGATCAAAAACTGTGACCCGCGTCTCTTCTCCCTCATGGCGGAGCCCGAAGACGCCCCCCGCGTCGGCCGCGCTCACCCGACCGCAGTAGAGGTCCAACCGCTGCGCCGCGATCCCGGGGCTGATCTGTACGGTGCCGATCGGGATCAGATCGACGATCGCGCAGCCCGCCTCTTCCATCGCCTCACGGCGCACGACCTGCGCCGGGTCCTCGCCCGGGTGAATCACGCCCCCAACGGGCTCGAGCGTCCATGCCGCCGCCCCCAGCTCGAGGACACCGATGCGGAATTGCTCCACCATCACCACCTGATCGCTCAGCGGGTCGTAGAGGATGGCCGCCGCGGCGTGCATCGGCTCAACCCGTTCACGATAGATCGCCCCACTCCAGCCACCCGCGAACAGACGGTGGCGCAGACAATAGCGGGCAACGCGCAAGAAGCCATCGAAGCAGACCTCGCGCGCAATGACCTCAATGGCGTGCTTCACCCATACCTCGCTTCGGCTCAGGCGCACCGAAGACCAACGCAAGTTAATAGACTCGTGGGCCAGCAACAATCAATGAGCGAAACGCTCAGCTACTCCCTCAATCAACCACCGCGAGGGGAGATCGGGGCGCCGGGCAAGTAGGCACCAGCCCCGCTAAACACAATCACGTAAAGACCGCAACCCCGGGAAATCCCTATAGCTTCGGTAGGGGTCATCGATCACAGGGGCACGTGACCCGCATGGTCTACGGGCGATGATCCGAGCAATCACCGATCGCGCCCCAATGTATTGCCTTAGCTTGCTGGTCAGTCATGAGCCCCCATGGCAGATACGGGTTGCAACGCTCCGTCGCCTATTTATAATCGCGGCACCACCAATCGCTGACATAACGGGGTCTACATGAATCGGCGACAGTTCCTGGGGCTCGCCCTGTCCACTGCAGTAACTCCCGCCTTCGCCAAGAAACAGAGCAACCAACCACGCATCCTCTCCCTCCGCCATCTCCATACCGATGAGAAGATCCGAGTCACTTACCGCATCGGCGACCAGTACCAGCGCGACGGCCTCCAGAAGCTCAACCGCTTTCTCCGCGATTACCGCACCGGCGAGGTGACGGTCATCGACCCCAAGCTCTTCGACCTCCTCCACGACATCCAGCGACGCACCGGCAACCCCGACGGGACCTTCGAGATCTTCAGCGCCTACCGCTCGGCCCAGACCAACGCCACGATGCGCAGGGTGTCCCGCAAGGTCGCCAGACGCAGCCTCCACATGGCGGGCAAGGCACTCGACATCCGCCTAGAGAACACCTCCACACGCAAGGTCCGCGACTCGGCCATCGCCCTGGAGCGCGGCGGGGTGGGCTTCTATCCCAAATCCGACTTCGTCCATATTGACACTGGGGAAGTGCGTCGCTGGGGCGCCTAGTGGCTAGCCCGCGCCCCGCGGGTCACCCGAGCCCCCATCGTCGAGGGCCTCACCGCCCCCCGGCGTCGCCGTGCCGATGCTCGCCTCCGGGTGGTGGCGGACGATGACCTCGCGCACCTCATCCACACGGGCGCGAGGCACGTCCACGAGCAGCAGGAGCTGACCAACTGCGAGGGCACGCTGGAAGCTATCGAGCCGGTGGTTGTGCTCTTGGCTCCCGAGCATCGCCGTCACCAATGCGCCGAATCCCGCGCCCGCGGCAGTTCCGGCGAGCAGGGCCCCGCCGCCAAGCACGATGCCCGCAGGGGGAAAGGCAACCGCCAGGAGTCCCCCCAGCAGACCCGCCACGCCACCGAGCCCCACGCCCCACTCGATGCCGCGCCCGATCTCGGTGCGCTGCCACAGGCCCGCCTCGGGCAGATCCTTGAGCTCGTGACTCAGGCCCGCGACCACATGGAGATGGGCCTGTGGGATGCCCCCCGCCTCGAGCTCCTC
Organism: Chromatiaceae bacterium; assembly: GCA_025458165.1. Classification (GTDB taxonomy): domain Bacteria; phylum Pseudomonadota; class Gammaproteobacteria; order Chromatiales; family Chromatiaceae; genus JALOTB01. The sequence continues at coordinate 33,994 of JALOTB010000011.1, forward strand.
AACGACGGCACGACAGCTCGCCTCGGTGGGGAGCAGCACATAGAGTCGCCGCATCATGCCTCCTCTGCATCATGCGCGGTCAGCCGACCGCGGCCCCGATCGAGTGCGGGCCGAGTGGCCGCCCTCCGCCCTCCAGCGTGTCCGGGTGCCGGCCGCATCGAATCTCCAGGGCCAGACCAGCGTCCTGGGGGAAGCGCTGGGCGACTACCCACACCTGGCCGACGGCCTCGTCGTCGCGCAGCGCGGTCAGGCCGCCGCGTATCCGGGTCTCGTCGGAGAAGGCGAAGGGCTCGTCGAGAAACACGAACGGCCGGTCCCGGCCCAGCCGCGCGGCGAGCTCCCCGACCAACGCCAGTCGCAGCGCCAGCAGCACCTGCCGCTGGGTCCCCGAGGAGGTCTCCGCAGCCTCGAGGAAGCCGTGTTTGTCTGCGCAGTAGAGCCGGACACGCAGGGTCTCGTCGAGCTCGAGGTGCGTGTAGCCGCCATCCGTTAGCCGCGGCAGCAGCCGCCCCACGCGCGCCCCGAGCCGCTCGGCGAAGCGCTCCCAGCCATGACGCGCGCTCCCCTCTAGGAGCTCGCTCGCGAGCGTCGCGGTGGCGATACGGGCGCGGTGCCCGTCCAGCGCCTGGCTGGCCTGCGCCCGCTCCGCCGCGAGTGCCCGGGCCCGCTCCCGCGCGAGCCGTGCCCGCTCCAGCGTCGCACCCAGCGCCTGGCGCCGCTCCACAAGGGCACCACCAAGGTGCTCCAACCAGGCGCGCTCGTGGGCGACCGCCGAGCGGACCTCCTGCGGACTCGCCGCGAGCGCCAGCACCCGCTGCGCAAGGCGCATCCGCCGCTCGGAATCCGGCCGGTCGACGAGGGTCCCTGTCCCTAATGCGACGCCCCCTGGCTCGAGCTGGTCCGCGGCGATGGGTCTTCTCAGCGGCCCGACGGGGCCGATGTCGAGGTCGTCGAGCTGTTCGAGCCAGGCGGCGAGCCGCCGGCCACGATTGAGTCGCCGCCGGCCCGCCAGCGCGCGAGCGAGGTGCCAGAGCCCGAGGAGCAAGAGGACGCCGCCCAAGGCGATGCCCCCGTAGACCAGGACGGCCTCGCCCGTCAGCCCGAGCGGGGCGGCCAGTCCGTCGAGCCAGCGACCCAGCGCCGGCAGCGGCCAGAGGTCGGGGCGCAGACGCAGCAGGACCCAGAGTCCGACGACCAGGAATGTCGCGAGGAGCACCAGAGCCGACGCCAGCCCGGCAAGCCCGCGCCGCAGGCCCTCGCCCAGCGAGGGGCGAGCGGCGCCGGCGTACGCCTGGGCGATCTCCGGAAGCCCCTGGAGCAGCCCGGCGACCGCGCGCTCGCGCCGCTGCGTGGCGGCCAGCTCCTCGTCGACCCCGTCGGCCGACGGATGGCTCGCCGCGAGTGCGGCGAGCTCGGCGTCGATCGCCGCGACGCGGTCGGCCAGGTGCTGGGCGGCCTCCTGCTCCACCGCAACCTCCGCCCGGAGCTCCTCGGCGCAGGCCAGCGACGGCGCCACAGCGGCCATCCGGCGCAGCGTCGGGCTCGAGGGATCGGGTGCCCTGAGCTCGCGCTGGGCGAGGTAGAAGGTCTCGAGATACGCCTCGAAGCCGAAGCCCAGGAGTGCTGTCAGGCGCTCCGCGACGGCATCGGTGCCGCGCGCCAGCGGCTCTGCGGCGCCGGTTAGGCCGAGCCGCGCCGACTGCTCCCCATCCCTGTCGAACTGGCGGCGGATCTCGTAGTCCTGCCCGTGCACGGTGACCACTAGGCCCAGCGAGCCGCGCGGCGCGCCCCAGCGGACCAGCGCCGCGATCCGGTCGGGACCCAGCGCATCGGTGCGGCCGAACAGGGCGAGGCAGAGGAGCTCGCCGATCGCGCTCTTGCCGGTCTCATTGTCGCCGCCGACGCCGATCAGCCCGCGCTGCGGCAGATCGGCGAGCCGCAGGCGCCGATAGCACAGCAGGTCCTCGGCCTCCAGGCTGCGGATGATCACGCCCTGCCCTCGCGCTCCTTGGCCTTGAGCCGCCCGAGCGCCAGGGCGACGGCGGCACGAAAGGCCGGCTCGTCGAAGTCCGCGCGGGCGTCCCGCCGCCGCTCGAGCTCCTCCTCACACCAGGCGGCGAACGCGGCGGAGGGACGCGGCGCGGCCTCTCCCGCCGGCTTGCGGCCGAAGGGCAATCGGATCATGGGGCGGACCTTGGCAAGCTTCGCGCAGACATCGGGGGTATTGTCCGGAAATCCCCTCCCCTTGCCTACACGGCAGGCGGGTGAATTCATGGCACCTGAAAAAATCCCATCCCTGGGATTTTTTCAGGCGCGAAGCGAAAAGTGCGATTTCCGCTTCGGCTCATTTTCAAGTGCTTGGGCACTTGACAATGGCGGCACATCCCTGTGCCGCACGGGCACCATGAATTTTTCAAGGTGCCCTTCAGTCCAGGATGCGGAAACTGGCGTCGAACGTCGGCAGGTCGATCTCCCGCGCCGAGAGACGCACGCGGGCGTTGAGCTCGGCTTGGGTCAGCCGCACGCGGACGTCCATCGCCAGCTCCGGGATCAGCACCACGGCCTTACGCTCCTCCTTGTCGACCACCACGCCCTCGCCGCGCCACTTTGGGCGATGGCGCAGCCACACCAGCTTCCAGTGCTGGTTGGACAGCCGCTCGGAGCGGCGGACGACGGCCGCGGCGACCTCGGCCTCGCCGACCCGCGTGGCGACGGTCTCGGCATCGAGCGGCTCGACCCCCGTCAGCCGGGCCCGGATCTGCTGGTGCACCAGGAGATCCGAGTAGCGCCGCAGGGGACTCGTCGCCCGGGTGTAGATCGGCAGCCCGAGCCCGAAGTGCGGCTCGGGCGCCCCCAGCATCCGCGTCGGTTTGAAGCGACGGCGGTAGGCGTACATCGCCGCTAGATCGGCGGGGGTCTCGACCTTGTCCGGCGCCGGTTGGGTCGCGAAGGGGATGGGGATCGACCGCTCCAGACAGAAGCGGGCCGCCGCCTCCCCGGCCATCAGCATGGCATCGGTGACCAGGGCGCGGCTCGCGAGCCTGGGTAGCGGGCGGATGACGACCTCGCCGTCGCGCACCCGCACGCTGACCTCCGGCAGCTCGATGCCGGCGGCGTCGTTGGCATGCCGGCGGCGGCGAAAGGGCTCGACCAGCGCCGCGAGTGGCGCGAACGGCCCCTCGTCGAGCCGCGCCTCCACCGCCTCGTAGGTGGTGCGCTCGACCCGCACCCAGGTCCGGTGCACCTCGACCTCGGCGAGCTCGCCCTCGGGCGTGAGCCGCATGGCGAAGGAGAGCGCCGGCGAGACGGACTGGAGCCCGAGCCCGAGTCGCAGGGTGACCGCCTCGGGGAGCATGTTGACGATGCGCTCGGGCAGATACTGGTTGCTGCCGCGGGCGCGGGCCTCGCGGTCGAGGTCGCTGTCGGGCTCGACCAGGGCGGCGACGTCGGCCACGTGGACCCAGAGCCGGTCCCCGTCGAGACTCAGGGCATCGTCCGGGTCCTGGTTGCCCTCGTCGTCGATGGCATAGGCCGGCAGGTGCGTCAGGTCGAGCCGGTCCTCCGCCGGCAGCTCCGGGACCGGCAGCTCCGGGTCGGCCTCGGGCAACCCCTGGCGCGCCGGGTAAGGGTTGTGCTCGGGCGCCCATTGGCCCACCTGAATCAGCGCGCGATGGGCGTTCTCCGGGGTCTCCTGGTGACCAAGGGCCTGGAGGATGCGGCTGCGCTCGCTCCGCCCGAGCGCCAGGCGCTCGACCTCGGCGAGGCGCTCGCGGTCCTCCGCGGCCGGGCGGGCCTGCTCCATGCGGGCGAGGAACGCGGTCCAGTCGCGCTCCGCGGCTGCCTTCGCGTCACGCTGGGTGCGGTCCTGATCGACCTCCGCGCGGGTGCGCGCGCGCACCGCCGCGGGGCTCCCAGTAAAGTGCAGACCTTCGGCGACCTGCTGCCAGGCGGCCCAGGCGGTCGCCGGCGAGAACTCGTCGAACATCAGCTCGGCGAGCTCCTTGAGGCTGGTCTCCCCGCCCTCGAGCAGCTCCCAGGCGGCATCAAGCTCGCCCACGCGGGGCCCGAGCTCGCCGAGGCTGCGTAGCGGGCCCGGGTGCAGCAGGGTGATGTCCTTGGGGCGAACGCGCTTGGTCTGCCCCCCCTCCAGCTCGATCTCGATCTTCTCGCCGGTGGTGAGGACACGGGCGGGATGGACCTTGTACAGGACCAGGCTGTCCGGGCGTGGATTGACTTGATGAATCGTCACGGCGTTGCCATCTCCGAGGCGCCCAGGGTCAGCGGGCCGGTGTGCTTGGCTCGACCGACCAGGGGTGCCAGGCGAGGCCCCGTATCATACAGGCCACCCGGCGATCGACCGACCTCGGCATAGGCCCAGGGGATCTTCAGGAGCGAGACAGCATGAACAGCCAATGGCAGACCTTCCTCGCGGAGCGGGCGGCGGTGATCGACGACGCCGGCGACGTCCGTTTCCCCAACGCCCCGGCGAGCGCCGACTGCGCCCTGGTGGATCTGTCGCATCTCGGCCTGATCGCCCTGGACGGACCGGAGGCGGCGAGCTTCCTCCAAGGCCAGGTGACCAACGACGTCAACGCGATCGGCCCGACCCACACGCAGCTCAGCGCTCATTGCAGCCCCAAGGGCCGGATGCTCGCGAGCTTCCGCGTCCTGCGGCAAGACGAGCGCATCCTCCTCCAGCTTCCGCGGGGCCTGGTCCCTGGATTGCTCCAGCGCCTGCGCATGTTCCTGCTGCGGGCCAAGGCGACAATCGCGGACATCAGCGACGAGCAGGTCGCCGTCGGCCTGGCCGGCGACTGCGCCCCCGCGCTCCTCGCCCCGCACTTCCCGGAGCTGCCACAAGGCGACAATGACCTGACCCGCGCCGGGGGGGTGAGCGCGATCCGCCTGCCGGCCCCAGTGCCCCGCTTCCTCCTCCTCGGATCGCCCGAGCCGATGCAGGCCCTGTGGACCGCCCTGGAGGGCCGCGCCCAGGTGGTCGACCCCGGCTACTGGGCCCTGCTCGACATCCGTGCCGGGCTGCCCCAGGTCCTGCCGGAGACGCGCGAGGCTTTCGCGCCCCAGATGGTGAATCTCCAGCTCATCGACGGCGTCAGCTTCACCAAGGGTTGCTACACGGGCCAGGAGGTGGTCGCGCGCATGCAGTATCTGGGCAAGCTCAAGCGGCGGATGTATTGGGCTGAGGTCGCATCCGAGGGTGCACCCTCGCCCGGCGATGAGCTGTATGCCGAGGGCAGCAGCTCCGAGCAAGGGGCCGGCCGAGTCGTCGACGCCCAGCCCAGCGGACCGGGGCGCTACGAGCTGCTCGCCGTCGTCGAGATTGACGCCGCCGAGGGCCGCGAAGTAAGGATCGGCGGTCCCGAGGGCCCGATCCTCACCCTCAGCCCTCCGCCCTACGGCTTCCCCGCCGAAGCGAGCGGTTAGCGGTTAGCGGGCGGACTGCGAAATCCGCAATCCGAGCTCCCCTCACTCCTCCGGCCGCATGTGCGGGAAGAGGAGCACGTCGCGGATCGAGGCCGAGTCGGTGAAGAGCATCACCAGCCGATCGATCCCGACGCCCTCGCCCGCGGTCGGCGGCATCCCGTGCTCCAGGGCGCGGATATAGTCGGCGTCGAAGTGCATGGCCTCCTCGTCGCCGGCCTCCTTCTCGGCGACCTGACGGCGGAAGCGCTCGGCCTGGTCCTCGGCGTCGTTGAGCTCGGAGAAGCCGTTGGCGATCTCGCGCCCGCCGACGAAGAGCTCGAAGCGGTCGGTCACGAAGGGGTCTGAGTCGTTGCGGCGGGCGAGCGGGGAGACCTCGGTCGGGTAGGCGGTGATGAAGGTCGGGTCCATCAATCGGTGCTCGGCGGTCTTCTCGAACAGCTCCACCTGGACCTTGCCGAGCCCCCAGCCCGGCTTGAGCGGGATGCCGAGCCCCTCGGCGACCGATCGCGCCCGCTCCAGGTCATCGACGTCCGCGCCGGTCAGCCGCGGATTGAAGCGCAGGATCGCCTCGCGCACCGTCAGGCGCTCGAAGGGCCGGCCGAAGTCATAGGTCTGGCCCTGGTACCCGACCTCGGTGGTGCCGAGGACCTCGTGGGCCATGCGCCGCAGCATGTCCTCGGTGAGGTCCATCATGTCCTGGTAGTCCGCGTAGGCCTCATAGAACTCCAGCATGGTGAACTCGGGGTTGTGCCGGGTGGAAAGCCCCTCGTTGCGGAAGTTGCGGTTGATCTCGTAGACCTTCTCGAACCCGCCGACCACCAGGCGCTTCAAGTAAAGCTCGGGGGCGATGCGCAGGAAGAGCTGCATGTCGAGCGCGTGATGGTGGGTGATGAACGGCCGCGCGGCCGCCCCGCCCGGAATCACCTGCATCATCGGGGTCTCGACCTCCAGATAGCCGCGGGCGTCGAGATAGGCGCGCATGAACTGGACGATGCGGGTGCGGGTGAGGAAGGTCCGGCGCGCGCACTCGTTCACGATGAGATCGAGATAGCGCTGGCGGTAACGGCTCTCCTGATCGGTCAGGCCGTGGAACTTCTCGGGCAGCGGGCGTAGGGCCTTGGTGAGCAGGCGGAGCTGCTCGCAGCGGATCGAGAGCTCGCCGGTCTTGGTCTTGAAGAGCACCCCCTCGACGCCGACGATGTCCCCCAGATCTAGGTCCTTCTTGTAGGCGCTATAGGGCTCGGCCCCCAGAGTATCGCGCGCCACGAAGAGCTGGATGCGCCCGGACATGTCCTGCAGATGCGAGAAGGCCACCTTCCCCATCACCCGGCGGCTCATCAGGCGGCCGGCGACCTTCACCCGCAAGCCGAGCGCCTCCAGCTCCTCCGCGTCCCGCTCGCCGTACTCGGCGTGCAGCTCTCCGGCGACCACGTTGCGCCGGAAGTCGTTGGGAAAGGCGACACCCTGCTCACGCAGGGCCTTGAGCTTCTCGCGCCGCTGCGCGATGAGCTTGTTCTCGTCCATTGCGGCGTCTTCGGCGGGCCGCTCCGAGGGCTGATCAGTCATCTCTGGCGGTCTCCTGCCGTCCGCGTCCGGTTCAAACTCCGCAATCCGAAGGCCCTAGAGCCCGCTCTTCAGGCTCGCCTCGATGAACGGGTCCAGATTGCCGTCGAGCACCCCCTGCGTGTTGGCGATCTCCACGCCGGTGCGCAGGTCCTTGATGCGGGATTGATCGAGGACGTACGAGCGGATCTGGCTGCCCCAGCCGATGTCGGCCTTGGTGTCCTCCACGGCCTGCTTTGCGGCGTTGCGCTTCTGCACCTCCATCTCGTAGAGCTTCGCCTTGAGCTGCTTCATCGCCGTATCCCGGTTCTTGTGCTGGGAGCGGTCGGTCTGGCAGGCGACCACGATCCCAGAGGGCATGTGGGTGATGCGGATCGCCGATTCGGTGCGGTTGACGTGCTGCCCGCCGGCCCCGCTGGCGCGATAGGTATCGACGCGCAGATCCGCCGGGTTGATCTCCACCTCGATCGAGTCGTCGACCTCCGGTGCGACGAAGACCGAGGCGAAGGACGTGTGGCGGCGGTTTCCCGAGTCGAAGGGGGACTTGCGCACCAGGCGGTGGACCCCGGTCTCGGTGCGCAGCCAGCCGAAGGCGTAGTCGCCCTCGAAGCGCACGGTCGCGGACTTGATCCCGGCGACCTCCCCGGCGGAAACCTCCATCAGCTCCGTCTTGAAGCCGCGCCGCTCGCCCCAGCGCAGATACATCCGCAGCAGCATCTCGGCCCAATCCTGGGCCTCGGTCCCGCCGGAGCCGGCCTGGATGTCGAGGAAGGCATTGGCGGCGTCCATCTCGCCGGAGAACATGCGCCGGAACTCCAGCTCCCCGACCCGCTCTTCGTACCCCGCGAGATCGGCGGCGACGGCATCGACGGTGTCCGCGTCGCCCTCCTCGGCGGCCATCGCGAGCAGGTCGCCGGCGTCCTCCAGCCCGGAGCCGATCTGCTCGAGGTTGTTGACCACCGCCTCGAGTGCGGCGCGCTCTCGCCCCAGGGATTGGGCGCGGGCCGGGTCGCTCCAGATGTCGGGCTGCTCCAGCTCGCGCAGCACCTCGGTCAGACGGTCCTTCTTCTCCGGGTAGTCAAAGATACCCCCTAAGGGAGTGGATGCGCCCTTTGAGGTCGTTGATCTGATTGACGATCGGATTGATGTCCTGCACAGACACCTCCACAGCGGGAAAGCGGTGAAGTGTAACGAGGCGGGGGCCAGCTTTGAAGGCTGATCTTGTTGCTCGCCGGGGCCATGACGTTCCCGCAGCGCGGGCTATACTCTTGGGCAGGTCAACCGAAACGCTCCGACCCCATCATGGCCCGTCTGCCCCGCTTTGTCCTTCCCGGCTATCCCCAGCATGTCATCCAGCGCGGCAACAACCGCCAGCGCATCCTCTTCGACGAGGACGACTACTGGTTCCTGTGGGAACGGCTGAACGCCGCGGCGGAGAAGTTCGAGTGCGAGATCCACGCCTATGTCCTGATGCCGAACCACTTCCACCTGCTGGTGACACCGGCGCGTGAGGACGGGATCGGCAAGCTGATGCAGTACGTGGGACGCTACTACGTCCAGTACTTCAATCGCCGCCACGACCGCACGGGGACCCTGTGGGAAGGCCGCTACCGCGCCACCCTGCTCGACCCGGCGACCTACCTGCTCCCCTGCAGCCGCTATGTCGAGCTCAACCCGGTTCGCGCGGCCTTCGTGGCAAACCCGGAGGACTATGCCTGGTCGAGCTATGCCGGCAACGCCCTTGGTGCCGATGACAAGCTGATCACCCCACACCCCGTCTACAACCGGCTCGGCCGTTCGCGCACGGCGCGGCAGACCGCCTATCGCGAAGGCTTTTCGCAACCGCTTGACGACGCGCTGATCAAGCGCATTCGCGACGCCACCAACAAGGCGTGGGTGCTGGGGGACGATGGCTTCTGCCAGTCGATCGAAGGCCAGCTCAACCGCCGCCCCGAGCCGCGCCCGCGCGGGGGAGACCGCCGCTCCGAGGCCTACCGTCGCGCCGTCGCGCAGGCGCAATGAGCCTGACGGAGCCGGTTATCCGCCGTCCCACCGAAGCGGAGGTCTTCGACTGGATCGAACGCTGCCAGGTCCTGGAGATCTGGAACCGCGAGGGCGACCCGCAGGTATCGATTGCCCGCGCCCGCGTCGCCCCCGGCGTGACGACGCGCTGGCATCGCCTGCACGGGATCACCGAGCGCTATCTGGTGCTCACCGGCCGCGGCCGGGTGGAGCTCGGATCGCTGCCCCCCGAGGACATCGGCCCCGGCGAGCTGGCCCATATCCCGCCGGGTGTGGCTCAGCGCATCACCAACGTCGATCGCGGGGACCTCGTCTTCCTCGCCATCTGCACCCCCAGATTCCGGGGCGATGCCTACGAGGACATGGAGCCAAGCTAATGTGCGCTGACGGCCGGGATTGAGCGAGGACGGCGTCGATGGCCCACATCCAACTCCGGCGCCCCCACACCCTGGGGCTGGACGGCGCCAGGGCGCAGGTCGAGCAGCTCAGGGCAGCGCTCGCGCGGGACCTCCAGGCGAAGAGCCAATGGGAGGACAACGAGCTCCACTTCCACCGCCCCGGCGCCTCGGGCCGGGTCAGGCTGGGTGAGGACTTCATTGAGCTGGATCTTCGGCTCGGCCTGCTGCTCGCGCCGCTGAAAGCCGGGATCGAGCAGGCGGTCCACCAGCGCCTGGACGCCATCCTCGCGGGCGAACGGCAGACCGGTCCGGCCTGAGCATCTCCACCGGCCGGCAGCCCTACCCCAGCTCGATCTCCGTGAACTCGAAGCCGACGTCCGGCGACGGGAGCTTCAGCAGGCTGCCCTGGATGAAGTCCACCCCCGAGCGCCAGATACGCGGCACATCGGCGGGATCGTCGACCCCCGCGGCGATCACCTTGCGCGCGGCTCGGTGCAAGGCCGCGACCTGGCGGCCGAGTGCCTCCTGATCACCGCTCAGGGCCCCCCGAGCCAGGCGTACGAAGGACACCGGCAGACCCGCGATTAGGGCCAGCCCCACGGGCTCCAAGTCGAACCGGCTGATGCAGATCGCGATCCCCAGCCGGTGCAGCCCCGCAAAGCGCTCGCGCAGCAGATCCGGCTCGGCGGCCAGCTCCTCAGTGTCGAACTGGAGCAACGGACGGCAGCGAACCAGATCGCGGCTGAGGATCTGATCGCGCAGCCAGGCAGGCCAGTCGGGCGCGGCAATCCCGGCGGCCGTTAGCGGCAGAAACAGCCGCACCGCCGGGTGCTCCGCGCGCCAGCCGCACAGGGCGTCGAGACTGTGCTCGACCACCCACTGGTCGATCCGTGCCTGCAGGGCGCATGATCGCGCGACAGAGCGAAACTCCGACTGCGGGACGTAATCCCCATCCGGCGCGCGCAGCCGAAACGACACCTCGTACAGCTCCCCAGGTCGGCCGCGCAGGGCGACGACGGGCTGGTAAAGCAGGTCGAGACCGCGCCCCCCCAGTGCCTCCTCGATGAGGGCAGCGATCGCTTCCCGCCGTTGGCGCGCGCCGAGCGGGAGCGCCCCTTGCACCCGTCCCTTTGCGCCTTGGCCGGGGGACCCGAGGCGACCGCCGGCGGCCTGGGCACGCGCAATCAGGGTGAGGGCATCGTCCGGCGCTGGGCTGAGGCGGGCGAGCCCGAGGGCCACGGGGATCCCAGTGTCCGTGGCGATCCCTCGGCTCAAAGTCTCCACGAGGGCATCGAGCCGGGTCGCGTCCGAGCGCGTCGCGAACAGGGCGAGCTCGGCATCAGAGAGACGTGCGATCAGCTCGTGCGACTCGACCAGACGCCGAGCGACCTCCGCGATCGCGGCCAAGGCCGAGTCGCCTCCGCGGTCGTCCGCGGCGAGACGCGGCGTAACGACAATCAGGCCGGTCCCGGGCTGGTCCGCGCCGCCACGCGCGATGGCCTTTTCCAGCCGCCGAAGCAGCAGATCGCGGTTCGCGAGACCGGTCACCGGATCCCATCCGGTCGAGGGCGCGCCGCCCGACCGGCAAGCGCGACTGATCCGCTCGCGCACGACCTCGAGCAGGCGGTCACCGGACACCGGCTTGGCCAAGAAGTCATCGCCTCCCACGCGCAGTGCGGCAACATGCAGCCCCGGATCAAGCTCGGAAGAGAGGAAAACGATAGGGATCCGGCCGTGGCCCTCGTGCTCCCGGATCAGGCTCGTAAGCTCGATGCCGCTAGCCCCAGGCATAAGCAGATCCATCAGGATCAGGTCGGGGCGAAACTCGTCGATGGCATCGAAGACCCTCAGGCCGTCGCCCACCACCCGGGCCTCGATCCCCGCGCGCTCTAGCACCCCCGCGGCGAAAGCCGCCGCGATCGGCTCATCGTCGACCACGAGTACCCGATAAGTCCGAGCATCGGATCCGGCGAGAACGGCCAGCCGGGCGGCGATCAGATCGGCGTCGACCGGCGTCAGGAAGCAGGCGCGAGCCCCAGCTCGCATCGCCTGCAGGCGTAAGGCCAGGTCCCGGGGATCGGCGATGCCAATCAGCAGGGGCGGGCGCGCGAGACCCGCCATGAGCGAGCTGACGGTCTGCCCCGGTGTCAGGCATCGGGTGTCGAGGATCAGGACCGCATCGGCCACCAGCTCCCCAGTTGCGGACAGCGCGTCGGGACCGGGGAGGCGATATAGGCTGAGCCCGACCCGGGCGAGGGCGCGGCCGAGCCGCTCGGCCAGACGGGCGTCCGCGCCCAGCAGGTAGACCGGCTTGTGCACCCCTTGCCGATTGGACGTCGTCATCCTTCCCTCGCGCACCCGTCCGTCGGGAAATCGCCGAGTCGCTCGGCGACTGCCGTCCCGGGCGGGTTAGCCCGTGTCTCTGACCCGCGCCGACGACCGATCACCGCCAACAACCCGAGGTGATCGAGGCGCCGCGGCCGCGCACCTGATCCCGCAGTCAACCCCCGGCCACCGTGCCCACCTCGAATGGCCTTGAAGGCGGGACGAGGGGTCGTCCCTGACCTGGCGCCGCCACCGACGCGGTGGCGGGCCCGCTCTCTTTAGGCCACTACCGCGACTCCTCCAGCGCCGCATGGGCGGCCGCCAGCCGCGCGACCGGCACCCGCGGATCGACTCCGGATGCCCGCCGTGCTCGCCGCAGATCCCGACGTGGATGTCCGGGCGCCGCTGCTTGCCCCAGTCGACGGCGAGCTGCATCAGCTTGCCGACGCCCTTGACGTCGAGGACCTCAAACGGGTTGTCCTGCAGGATCCCCGACTGATTATAGAGCGGCAGGAACTTGTTCTCCGCGTCCTCACGCGAGAAGGAGAAGGTCGCCTGGGTGAGGTCGTTGGTGCCGAAGGAGAAGAACTCGGCGATCTCGGCGAGCGACTCCGCCCGCATACAGGCGCGCACCACCTCGATCATGGTCCCGAACTTGAAGCTGACCGGGTGGCCGTAGCGCTGCTTGATCTCCTCGTGGATCACGTCGACGTAGGACTTGACCTTGATCAGCTCCTGCTTGGTGCAGACCTGCGGCACCTTGATCTGCGGCCGAACCTCGATCCCCATCTTGGCGCAGTCGGCGGCCGCCTCCAGAATCGCGCGGACCTGCATCTGATAAATCTCCGGGAAGGAGATCCCCAGACGCACGCCGCGGTGGCCGAGCATGGGATTGGTCTCGTGCAGGGCGCGCACCTTGCGCAGCATGGTCTCCTTCTTGGCGATGGCGTCCTCGACCAGGGCCGGGTCAACCAGGCGGCGCATCGAGTCGAGGTCGTGGCGGACCTTATCCGAGGCATGCAGCAGGCCCATGGTCCCGGCCAGGACCGCCATGCCGCGGGTGGTCTCGCCCAGCCGGTGCAGCTCGACCAGCTCGCGCTCGAGCTGGTGCTCGTCGGGCAGGAACTCGTGGATCGGCGGGTCGAGCAGGCGGATGGTGACCGGCCGCGGTGCCATCACCTCGAACAGCTCGCGGAAGTCCGCCCGCTGTAGCGGCAGCAGCTTATCCAGCGCGGCCTGACGTTGCTCCGGGGTGTCGGAGACGATCATCTCGATCACCAGCGGCAGACGCTCGACATCATTGAACATGCGCTCGGTGCGCGCGAGCCCGATCCCCACCGCGCCATACTTGAGCGCGCGGCGCGCGTCATCGGGCGTGTCGGCATTGGCCATCACCTTGAGACGCGAGGCATCGTCCGCCCAGCCGAGCAGGATGTTGAGCTCGGGGGAGAAGTCGGGCTCGACAGTAGGAATCTGGCCGAGGTAGACCTTGCCGGTCGTCCCATCGATGGTGATGACGTCGCCCTCGCGGAAGCTGGTCTCGCCCACATAGGCCTCGCGGCGCGCCACGTCGACGGCGATGCCCTCAGCACCGGCGACGCAGGGCTTGCCCATGCCGCGGGCGACCACCGCCGCGTGCGAGGTCTTGCCGCCGCGCGAGGTCAGGATGCCCTGGGAGGCAAAGAAGCCGTGGATGTCCTCGGGCTTGGTCTCCTCGCGGATCAGGATGACCTTCTGGCCCAGGTCCCTGCCCATCTGCTCGGCGCGGTCGGCGTCGAACACCGCAACGCCGGAGGCGGCACCGGGTGAGGCGGGTAGGCCCTGGGCCACGGCCTCGGCGCGCACCGTCGGATCGAGGCGCGGGAAGAGCATCTGCTCCAGCAGGTCGGGTTTGATCCGCAGCAGGGCCTCCTCCTTGCTGATCAGCCCCTCGCGCTGCATCTCCACCGAGGTGCGCACCATCGCCTGGGCGTTCATCTTGCCGTTGCGGGTCTGCAGGCAGAAGAGCTGGCCGCGCTCGATGGTGAACTCGAAGTCCTGCACCTCGCGGTAGTGGCTCTCGAGCTTGTCGCGGAGCTCATCGAGCTGCCTCGCCATCTCGGGCATCTCGGCCTTGAGGCGGTCGATTGGCTTGGGCGTGCGGATGCCCGCCACCACGTCCTCGCCCTGGGCGTTGACCAGGTACTCGCCGAAGAGCTTGTTCTCGCCGGTCGCCGGGTTGCGCGTGAAGGCCACGCCCGTCCCCGAGTCATTGCCGCGGTTACCGAAGACCATGGTGACCACGTTCACCGCGGTGCCGTTGGCCATGTCGGTCGTGATGTGGAACTGGCGGCGGTAGTCGACCGCGCGCTTGCCCATCCAGGAGTTGAAGACCGCCTTGATGGCGATCTCGAGCTGATCATAGGGGTCCTCGGGGAAGGGCCGGCCGGTGTGCTCCTCCACCACCTTGAGGAAGCGCTCGCTGATCTCCTTGAGATCCGTCGCGGAGAGGCCGACGTCCTCCTTCACGTGGGCCTTGTCCTTGACCGCATCGAACTGGTGGTCGAAGAGCTCATCGGGCACCCCGAGCGCCACCTTGCCGAAGAGCTGAATGAAGCGGCGGTAGGCGTCGTAGCCGAAGCGGGGATCGCCGGTGTGCTCGATCTCGCCGCGCAGGGTCTCGCTGTTCAGGCCAAGATTGAGGATGGTGTCCATCATGCCCGGCATGGACATCGCCGAGCCGGAGCGCACCGAGACCAGGAGCGGGTTGTCAGGGCTGCCGAAGCCCTTGCCGGTCTTCTGCTCCAGGGCGCGCATCTGGGCATGCACCTCCTCAAGCAGCCCGGCCGGGAGGCGGCGCTCCGAGGAGTCGAGGTACTCCAGACAGGCGGCGGTGGAGATCACGAAGCCCGGCGGGACATTGAGACCGATCTGCGTCATTTCGCAGAGGTTGGCCCCCTTGCCGCCCAGGAGCTTCTTGTCCTTACCGTCGCCCTCCTCGAAGGCATACACATACTTGGTGCTGGCCGCGTTCATCGCTCGTCTACCTCGTTAGGTCTAGAGTGAAATCGGTTCAGGGTCGCGCTTGGCGGCGTGTGACGCCCGGGGCACGCCCCCGTTCAAAAGTGTCGGTCTCCAAACGCCCAGCCCCTTAATCCCCGGCGCGGCGCGGTCGGGCCAGAAACTGTCGCCCCGAATGGAGGCCGGCGCAATGGTAACTTGTGTGGCGTGAGAAGGCTGTAGAGCATTCCAACTTTTCGCATGCCAGAAGGGCCATAAGGCGCGGGGCAAGCGGACAACCGGCGGGGTGCATTCGGATATACTGCTCGGATTTCATGACCGAATTTGCCAATGAGCCCCGCAGCCATGCTCGATAAGACCTACGACCCGCAAGCCCTTGAGCGGCATTGGTACCAGACCTGGGAGGACAAGGGCTACTTCGCGCCAAGCGGGGACGGCGAGGGGGCCGCGTACTGCATCATGATCCCCCCACCCAACGTGACCGGCAGCCTGCATATGGGCCACGCCTTTCAGGATACCATCATGGACGCCCTGATCCGCTACCACCGCATGCGCGGTGAGCGCACGCTCTGGCAGGCGGGGACCGACCACGCTGGGATCGCCACCCAGATGGTGGTCGAGCGGCTCATCAACGCTGAGGGTCAGACTCGTCACGACTACGGGCGCGACGCCTTTGTCGAGCGGGTCTGGGCCTGGAAAACCGAGTCCGGCGGCACCATCACCCGCCAGCTCCGACGTATGGGGGCGTCCCTCGACTGGCGGCACGAGCGCTTCACCATGGACGAGGGACTCTCGGCCGCGGTGCGCGAGGTCTTCGTGCGCCTGCACGAGGAAGGTCTGATCTATCGCGGCAAGCGCCTGGTCAACTGGGACCCGGTGCTGCACACCGCAGTCTCGGACCTGGAGGTCCTCAATGAGGAGGAGGCCGGCCACCTCTGGCACATGCGCTATCCGCTAACCAATGGGACTGGAGTCCTTGTGGTAGCGACCACCCGCCCCGAGACCCTGCTCGGCGACTGCGCCGTCGCCGTCCACCCTGGGGACGAGCGCTTCAAGCACCTGCTCGGGGAGCTGGTGGAGCTACCCCTCACCGGGCGGCGCATCCCCATCATCGCCGACGAGTACGTCGACCCCGAGTTCGGCACCGGCTGCGTAAAGATCACGCCGGCGCACGACTTCAACGACTACCAGGTGTGGCTGCGCCACCGCGACGAGGTGCCGATCTCCGGCCAACCGCACGGCGGGCTGATCAACGTCCTCACCGCCGATGCCGCGATCCGCGCTAACCTGCCGGACGAGGGCGAGCTGATCCCGAACGCCTACGCAGGTCTCGACCGCTTCGCGGCGCGCCGGCAGATCGTCGCCGACCTGACCGCGCAGAACCTGCTGGACAAGACCGCCGACCATCGGCTCATGGTCCCGCGGGGGGACCGCTCGGGCGCGGTGATCGAGCCCTTCCTCACCGATCAGTGGTACGTCAAGATTGCCCCCCTCGCCGAGCCCGCCATCGCCGCGGTCGAGGACGGGCGCATCCGCTTCGTACCGGACAACTGGAAGAGCACCTACTTCGAGTGGATGCGCAACATCCAGGACTGGTGCATCAGCCGGCAGATCTGGTGGGGCCACCGCATCCCCGCCTGGTACGACGCCCAGGGCAACGTCTACGTCGGCCGCAGCGAGGCAGAGGTGCGCGCCCGCCACGGCCTGGCGCCCGACTTCCCATTGGAGCAGGACCCGGACGTCCTCGACACCTGGTTCAGCTCCGCGCTCTGGCCCTTCTCCACCCTCGGCTGGCCGGAGGAGACCGAGCGGCTGCGCACCTTCTACCCGACCTCGGTCCTGGTCACCGGCTTCGACATCATCTTCTTCTGGGTCGCGCGGATGATCATGATGGGACTCAAATTCATGGGGGACGCACCCTTTCGAGAGGTCTACATCCACGGCCTGGTGCGCGACGTCCACGGGGAAAAGATGTCGAAGTCCAAGGGCAACGTGCTCGACCCCATCGATCTCATCGACGGCATCGAGCTGGAGGCCCTGGTCGAGAAGCGCACCCGCGGCATGATGCAGCCACACCTCGCGGAGAAGATCGCCCGCCAGACCCGCGCCGACTACCCGCAGGGGATCCCCGGCTACGGGACCGATGCCCTGCGCTTCACCTTCGCCGCACTGGCGTCCACTGGTCGCGACATCAAGTTCGACCTCGGCCGCATCGAGGGCTACCGCAACTTCTGCAACAAGCTCTGGAACGCCTCCCGTTACGTCCTGATGAGCACCGAGGGCCAAGACTGCGGCCAGGGTGGCGGGGCGGTCGAGCTCTCCGCCGCCGACCGCTGGATGCGCGCGCGACTCCAGGGCGCGATCCGCACCGTCACCGATGCGATCTCGGGCTACCGCTTCGACCAGGCCGCCCAGGCCATCTACGAGCTAACTTGGAACGAGCTGTGCGACTGGTATCTGGAGCTATCGAAACCGGTCCTGAGCAGCGAAACGGCCTCGGAGGCGGCCAAGCGCGGCACCCGCCAGACCCTGGTGCAGACCCTGGAGACCCTGCTGCGGCTCGCGCACCCGATCATGCCTTTCATCACCGAGGAGATCTGGCAAAAGGTCAAGCCGCTCGCCGGGGCCAGCGGGGAGACGATCATGCTCGCCCCCTACCCCGTGGCCGAGCCGGGCTGGGACGACCCGCAAGCCCTCGCTGAGATGGCGTGGGTGCAAGGCTTCATCCTCGGCGTGCGCCGCATCCGCGGGGAGATGAACATCTCGCCAGGTAAGCGCCTGTCGGTCCTGGTCCAAAACGCCAGCGCCCAGGACCTCGCGTGGCTCGACCTCAGCCGTCCCTACCTCGACTTCCTCGCCCGAGTCGAGGCCATCGGCGTCATCCCCGAGCGGGCCGAACCGCCGGAGTCCGCGATCGCCCTGGTCGGCGAGATGAAGGTGCTCATCCCCATGTCGGGGCTGATCGACAAGGACGCCGAGCTCGCCCGTCTGGAGCGCGAGATCGCCCGCATCCAGGCTGACCTGGAGCGCACGGAAAACAAGCTCGCCAACCCGAGCTTTGTGGAGAAAGCCCCGGCCGCGGTGGTCGAAAAGGAGCGCGACAAGGTCGCCGAGCAGCGCACGGCGCTGGCAAGCCTGACCAAGCAGCGGGCGCGCATCCAGGCGATCTAGCGCATTGGACGGCTAGGCATGAGCGCGCGGAATGAAGACTCACCCCCTGATAGACTACTGAAATAGAACAGACTGTCGGCATGGGCCCGAAGAACATGGCGAGCACCGCACTGCGAGAAGAGGTCGACACGTTCCGAGAGTACATGAAGGAGCTGAGCTACCGAGCCATGCGCACCGACATGGCGGTGGCGCGTCTGTCCGACGAGATGCGCGACTTCAAGGATGAGATGCGGCAGTTCAAGGACGAGATGGGCCGATTCCGAGACAAGAGCGACCGCAAGCGCATGAACAAGCAATGGGGCGAGGTCGCCAGCCGCCTGGGCACCCTGGTCGAGGACACAGTAGCGCCCAACCTGCCGCGGGTCGCCGCCGAGCTCTTCGCCTGTCCGCTGCCCGACTTCTTCGCGGTACGGGTGCGCCGCCGCTTCGACGGGGAGACCCGGGAGTACGACGCCCTCCTGGCCTGCCCGCGGGTCGTGCTGGTCAACGAAACCAAGTCGCAGCTCCGCGAGGGCCATGTCGACGACATCCTCGCCAAGCTCGCCGAGCTGCCGCGGGTCTGCCCCGAGTATGCCGACCGGCGCCTCGTCGGCGTCCTCGCAACCCTCTACCCAGAGCCGGGCGTAGTGCGCCGGGCGACCGCCCAGGGCATCCTTGTCATGGGCATGGGCGACGAGACCATGCAGGTGCTTAACCCCGAGTCCGTGACGGCGGAGACCTGACGTCGATGACGACCCCGCCGACCCGATTCGCTGCCGCCCTGCTCGCCTCGCTGGTCGGGTTACTTGCCCCGGCCGCGCCAGGCGCGGCCCTGCCCACCGCGGTCGACGGGATCGAGGTGCCGAGCTTGGCCCCGATGCTGAAGCGGGTAACGCCGGCGGTGGTGAACATCGCCACGGTCACGCAGATCGCAGTCGAGCAGCACCCGCTCTTGAGCGACCCCTTCTTCCGCCGGTTCTTCGACGTGCCGCGGGAGCGGCGGGAACGTCGGGGTCAGAGCCTCGGATCGGGCGTGATCGTCGACGCGAATGCCGGTCTGGTGCTGACCAATCATCACGTGGTGGACAAGGCGACCGAGATCGAGGTCACCCTGCACGACGGGCGCAAGCTGCGCGCCGAGCTCATCGGCTCGGACGCCGAGACCGACGTCGCGGTCCTGCGCATCCCGGCCGAGGGCCTGACAGCCGTTGGCCTGGCCGATTCCGACGAGATCGAGGTCGGCGATTTCGTGGTCGCCATCGGCAGTCCCTTCGGCCTCAGCCAGACGGTCACCTCAGGCATCGTGAGCGCACTCGCCCGCACCGGCCTCGGGATCGAGGGCTACGAGAGCTTCATTCAGACCGACGCATCGATCAACCCGGGCAACTCGGGGGGTCCGCTGGTGGATCTGCGCGGGCGCCTGGTCGGGATCAACACCGCGATCCTCGCCCCCGGCGGGGGTAACGTCGGCATCGGCTTCGCCATCCCGGTGAACATGGCCCGCGCCGTGCTGGAGCAGATCGTTGCGCACGGCACAGTGCGCCGCGGGCTCTTTGGCGTCGGCGTGCAGGACCTGACCCCCGAGCTGGCGCAGGCCCTGGGAACGAACGTCGCGCGAGCGGCGGTGGTCGCGAGCGTAGAGCCCGGGTCCGCCGCCGCGGCGGCGGGCCTGGTGCCCGGCGACCTGATTACCGCGATCAATGGCCGGACCGTGACCGGCGCGTCGGATCTGCGCAACCGGATCGGCCTGATGCCCATCGGCACCCCCGTGGAGGTCGCAGTGATCCGCCAAGGCCAGCCGATCACGCTGCGCGGCGAAGTTGCGGACCCCTACGCCCGCTACCGCGACGGAGGGACCATCGATCCGAGCCTAGCCGGTGCCCTACTCGGTGACCTGACCAAGGAGACCCGGGCCGGCCGGGTGCTGGCGGTGGGGGTCGGGACGGTTGCTCAAGGCAGCCCGGCCTGGCAGAGCGGGCTGCGGGAGGGCGACCTGCTGCTGGAGGTCAACGGGACCCGGGTGCGCGATCTCCAGGCCCTCGCGGCCGTCATCGGGCGGGACCGGGGGATCGCCCGACTGCAGCTACAGCGTGGCGAGCGGGTCATCGTACTCACGCGGCGCTGAGTCCCTCGACTACCGGAATCAAGCCGCCCGCCTGGCCCGCAGCGGCGCACCTGCCGGCTGCCTTGACAGCCTTTGGTGGCGCACCTAGAGTCCGCCAGGGTTTTTTTTCGGCTCACTCCCGCGCATGGATTTGTCCGACATTCGGGGTCCCGTCGCCGCGGACATGCAGGCCGTCGACCGGCTGATCCTGCGCCGCCTACAGTCCGACGTCGTCCTCATCAACCAGATCGGCCACCACATCGTCAACAGCGGCGGCAAACGACTGCGCCCGCTCGCCGTGCTGTTGGCCGCCCGCGCCTGCGGCTACACAGGGGAGCGGCACGTCGATCTCGCGGCCGTGGTGGAGTTCATCCACACCGCGACCCTGCTCCACGACGACGTCGTCGACGGCTCGGGCTTGCGGCGCAATCGCGAGACCGCCAACGCACTCTGGGGCAACCAGGCGAGTGTGCTGGTCGGCGACTTCCTCTACTCGCGCGCCTTCGAAATGATGGTCGACGTCGGCCTGATGCCGGTGATGGAGATTCTCGCCCACGCCACCAATCGGATCGCCGAGGGCGAGGTGCTCCAGCTCCTCAACTGCAACGACCCGGACACCACCGAGACGCGCTACATGGACGTGATCGCGCGCAAAACCGCCACCCTGTTCGAGGCCGGGACCCGGCTGGGTGCGGTGCTCGCCGAGGCCCCGCGCCCCATTGAGGACGCCATGACCGAGTACGGCGCCAAGCTCGGCATCGCCTTTCAGCTCGTCGACGACGCCTTAGATTACCGTGCCGACCGCGCCGAGCTGGGCAAGAACCTGGGCGACGACCTCGCGGAGGGCAAGCCGACCCTGCCGCTTATCCGGGCGCTCGAGGTCGGCACGCGGGAGCAGCGCGCCGAGCTTCGCGCCGCCATCGAGTCGGGTGGCCGCGAGCACATCGCAGCGGTCGCCGCGGCGATTGAATCGACCCAGGGCATCGAATACACTGTCGCGCTCGCACGCCGGCATGCCGAGGACGCCAAGCGAGCGGCGCAGGCACTCCCG
Source organism: Chromatiaceae bacterium (assembly GCA_025458165.1). Classification (GTDB taxonomy): domain Bacteria; phylum Pseudomonadota; class Gammaproteobacteria; order Chromatiales; family Chromatiaceae; genus JALOTB01. The sequence goes on from JALOTB010000011.1 coordinate 55,049, forward strand.
CCCTCGCCCCAGCGCACGGCGCTGGCACTTCTCGCCGACTTCGCCGTCGTCCGCACCTACTGACGGGGTGTAGCTCAGCCTGGTAGAGCACTACGTTCGGGACGTAGGAGTCGCTGGTTCGAATCCAGTCACCCCGACCAATCCCTCCCGATGACGAGCCGGCCCCGCGCCGGCTTCGTCATTTCCAGGCGGTTGAGAGCGCCCACGCCCGCCCCAGATTGGCGGGTAACCCCGCGCCGACGCCCGAGACCCCCGACATGCAGTCCCTCCGCGAGATCGCCGCCCGCTTCACCGCCCGCGCCCCGGCGGTGGACTACTGGACCCTGCGCCTGGTCGACGAGGAGCACGAGCGCCTGGCGGTGCGTCAGGGGGTGGCCGAGCCGAGCGCCTTGTCGCTGTCCTCGGGTGCCATGCTGACCCTGGTCGCCGGCGGCGGCCTGGGTTATGCGGCGACCAGCGATCTCAGCCCCGGCGGGCTCGCCACCGCGGCGGGGCGGGCGTTGGAGTCGGCGCGGCTGCACGCCCGCCTCGGGCTTTTCGACGGCCACCTCTACCCGCGCTCCAGCGCCCGGGTCGAGTACCAGACCCCCGTGACCTCGCCTTGGCGCGGCCTCTCGCTCGCGGACAAGCTCGGGTTGCTCGCCGCGGCCTGCGCCGCCCTGGAGATCGATGAGCGCATCGTCGACTCGGCCGCCTGGCTCGGCTACCGACGGGTCGATCAGCTCCTCGTCACCGCCGACGGCGGCGAGCTGGCCCAGCGCTTCGAGTACTTGAGCCCCGGACTGGTCGCGGTCGCCAACCAGGGCAGCCAGACGCAAACCCGTCAGGGCGGCGGCGCGGACTGGGCCGGCCAGGGTGGGCTGGAGCGTCTGGCGCTGGTCGGCTTCCGCGAGGACGCACGCCGTGTCGCCGAGGAGGCGATTGCGCTGCTCGACGCCCCCGAGTGCCCGACCGGGACCATGGACCTGGTGCTCACCCCGAGCCAGATGGTGCTCCAGATCCACGAGAGCATCGGCCACCCGCTGGAGCTCGATCGTATCCTGGGCGACGAGCGCAACTACGCCGGCACCAGCTTCGTCACGCCGGAGATGTTCGGGCGCTACCAGTACGGATCGCCGCTCCTCAACGTCACCTTCGACCCCGGTGTCCCCGGCGAGCTGGCGAGCTACGCCGCCGACGATGAGGGCACCCCTGCCGAGCGCGCCTACCTGATCCGCGACGGCATCCTGGAGCGCCCGCTCGGCGGGCGCCTCTCGCAGGCCCGCAGCGGCCTGCCCGGCGTGGCCAACGCCCGCGCCTGCGCCTGGGACCGCCCACCGATCGACCGCATGGCCAACATCAACCTGGAGCCCGGCACGGGCAGCATCAGCGACCTCATCGCCCAGGTCGAGCGCGGCGTGTTGATGGACACTAACCGCTCCTGGTCCATCGACGACAGCCGCAACAAGTTCCAGTTCGGCTGCGAGCTGGGGCGCCTGATCGTCGACGGGGAGCTCCGCGGTCTGGTGCGCAACCCCGGCTACCGCGGGATCTCGGCAGAGTTCTGGCGCGGTCTGGCCGCGGTCGGCGGGCCCCCGAGCGCGGAGGTTCGCGGGGTGCTCAACTGCGGCAAGGGCGAGCCGAACCAGTCAGTCTACGTCGGACACTCCTCCCCACCCTGCCTGTTTCGCGGGGTCGCGGTGTTCGGGGGTGGCGAGTGAAGCAGGACGACTTCTTCGCCCTCGCGTCGGACCTGAGCGCGGGGCTACACGGCGACGAGGTCCTGCTCTGCCAGCTCGAGGGCGAGGACTCGGACATGGTGCGGCTCAATCACGGCCGCATCCGCCAGGCGGGCAGCGTGCGTCAGCGCGGCCTGGGGCTCACCCTGATCAGCGCGGGCCGGCAGGTGGAAGGCGGCTGCGACCTGAGCGGGGATACCGCGGACGATCGGGCGCGCGCCCGGGATCTCCTGGCCCGGCTGCGCGAGCGCCTCCCGCACGTCCCCGAGGACCCCTACCTCAATATCTCCCGCGAGCCCTCCCGGAGCGAGCGGGTGACCGAAGGCGAGCTGCCGCCGGCCGATGAGGCCCTCGGCACGCTCACCGCCGCCTCCGAGGGGCTCGACCTGGTCGGGATCTGGGCGAGCGGCTCGCTGGTCACCGGCCTGGCCAGCTCGCTCGGGCACCGGCACTGGCACGAGAGCCAGAGCTTCAACCTCGACTTCAGTTGTCACCAGGACCGCGACAAGGCGGTCAAGGTAAGCCTCGGCGGGCACACCTGGGACCCCGAGGTACTGCGCCAGCGCCTAGAGGCCGTCCGCCGCGACCTCGCGGTCATGGCCCGGCCGGCGCGCACCATCCCGCCCGGGCGTTACCGCGCCTATCTCGCCCCCGCCGCGGTCGGTGAGATCATGGATCTGCTCGCCTGGGGCGGTTTCGGGCTCAAGGACCACCGCACCGCGCAGACCCCGCTGCTCAAGCTCGCGCGCGGGGAGCGCCGGCTCGACCCGCGCGTCGCGCTCGCCGAGGAGCAGGGTCGCGGGCTCATGCCCGGATTCACCGCCGAGGGCTTCCTTCTCCCCGAACGGGTCAGCCTAGTCAACGGCGGCACCTGGCAGGGCTGCCTCGCCGATGCCCGCAGCGCCGCAGAGTACGACGCCGCGGTCAATGCCGCCGGGGAGCAGCCGGAGTCGCTAACCATGGCCGCGGGCGACCTTTCGACCGAGACCATCATCGAGCGGCTCGGCACCGGACTCTACGTCGGCAACCTCTGGTACCTGAACTACTCCGACCGCAACGAGTGCCGCATCACCGGGATGACCCGCTTCGGCACCTTCTGGGTCGAGGACGGCGAGCGGGTCGCACCGGTCAACGTGATGCGCTTCGACGACTCGCTCTACCACCTGCTCGGCGACCGGCTGGAGGCGATCACCCGCGAGCGCGAGCTGATCCTGAGCGCCGACACCTACGGCGGGCGCTCCAGTGCGAGCGCCCTCCTCCCGGGCGTGCTGGTCAGCGGAATAGAGCTGGCGCTCTAGCCGATCTCGACCAGCTCCAGCGCGAAGGTCAGGTCCTGCCCGGCCAGCGGATGGTTGCCGTCGATCAGCACCCGCTCGTCGTCGAAGCCGGCGACGATGAAGCTCAGCGCCTGGCCGTCCGGCCCCTCGGCGTGCAGGATCATTCCCGCAACCAGGTCGATGTCCTCCGGGATGGCGTCGCGCGGCAGCATCTGGGTGAGCTGCTCGCGCCGCGGGCCGTAGGCATCGGCCGCGGGGATGGTGACGGTCTTGGTCTCGCCCTCGGCCATGCCGAGCACCGCCTGCTCGAATCCCGGGATGATCTGGCCGCCACCCAGTGTCAGCTCCAAGGGATCGCCGCCGCGCGAGGAATCGAACTCGGTGCCGTCGTCGAGGGTGCCGGTGTAGTGGACCTTCACGGTGTCGCCGTGCTTGGCTTCTGACATGCGGACCTCCAGGGGGAGTGGATCGGCCAGACGGCCGAGCAAGGGGGCGTGGCTCAGCGGCCGCGCAGCACGCGATCCATCGCCGCGCGCACGCGGTTCGCGGGGGTCGCGAAGCCGATGCCGACATTGCCGCCGGAGGGGCCCAGCAGCGCGGTGTTGATGCCGACGACCTCGCCGGCGAGGTTGACCAGCGGGCCGCCGGAGTTGCCGGGGTTTATCGAGGCATCGGTCTGGATGTAGTCGCCCAGGTCGCTCCCGCCCAGCCCGTCACGCCCGAGCGCGCTGACGATCCCCGAGGTGACCGTCTGGCCGATGCCGAAGGGGTTACCGATGGCGAGCACGAAGTCCCCCACCTCCAGGTCATCGGAGTTGCCGAAGCTCAGGCCCTGCAACCCTGGCGCTGGGTTGATCGCCAGCACCGCGATGTCCGCGCGGCGGTCGGTCCCCACCAGGCGGGCGTTGAAGCTGCGGCGATCTTTCAGGGTGATGGTGATCGACTCGGCATCCTCGACCACGTGGCGGTTGGTGAGGACGTAGCCGCGCGGGCCATCGACGATCAGGCCGGAGCCCACACTCTGCCGTTTGCCGCTGCGCGGCGACTCCGGGATCGGCAGGTCGAACTTCTCCAGGAAACGGCGGAAATCCGGATCGCGGAAAAAGGGGTGCTGCTCCAAGGACACCTTGGACTCCACGGAGATATTCACCACCGCGGGGGTGACCCGGCGCAGCAGGGGGGCGAGGGTGGGAAAGCCGCCACGCGCCTTGCGATAGGGGAAAGCGGCCCGCTCGGGCTGGGGGGTGACGACAGGGCTCTCGACCCCGCTGAGCTCCGGCAACGGGGCGCAGCCGACGAGCAGTAGGGCCAGGGCAAGCGCGGCGGGCAGCGCAAGGGGTCGCATCAGCTTGGGGGATTCGCATCGGGGGGTAGGTCCGCCAAGTATGGGGCAGCCGCCCGCCGCGGGCCACCGTCGGGGCGCGCGGGCAGGCCGCGAGCAGTCAGGAGGACGGAGCCCCCTGGGCCGACTCCTTGCGGAAGGCCAGGATCAGCATCAGGACCACGCCAATGCTGATTGCACTGTCGGCGATGTTGAACGCCGGCCAAGGGTTGAACATCCGCAACGGGATGAAGGGCAGCGAGACGTCGATGTAGTCGACCACCCGCCCGGTCAGCACCCGGTCGATCAGATTGCCCACCGCCCCGCCGACCACCAGGGCCAGCGCCAAGGCGGTCAGCCGCTCCCTCGCCGCAAGGCGCAACAGCCACAGGGTCAGCACCAGGGTCATCAGGAAGGCGATTGCAACGAAGAACCACCGCTGCCAGCCGCCGGCGCCGGCGAGGAAGCTGAACGCCGCGCCCTCGTTGTACATCAGCGTAAGGTTGACCAGCGGCAACACCGCCACCGGCTGATACGGGGCCAGCGCGGCCTCGGCCAGCCATTTGGTGCCCTGATCGAGCAGCACCACCAGGGCGGAGAGCCAGAGCCAGCGGGCATTGGCCGGGTTGGTAATGAAGCGCATGTCGCGGCGGACCGGGCCCTGGTAGTCGTTAACAGCTCCCCCCGCCCGCGTCCCGCTCAAGGCGGCGCAGGCGGGGACCAGTTGGGCAATGTCTGGCCGCGCCGCGGCGAAACCAACTCGGTCGTCACAGCGCGGCCGTCGACGGCCAGGGTCGGCTATTGCGCCTGATCTGCTGCCCGGACGCGCTCACCCAGATCTTCGGGCTCCCCGACGCGATGCCGCTTGCGGGCCTGGGTGTCACCCGACTGGCCCTGGCCCAGGCTTGCGCCTTGTCCCGAAGCACCGGCACCGGCGCCGGCGGCTGATTCCCCTTGCCCGGCAGAGCCCCGTTGCCCTGCAGAGCCGCCGCTCCCGGCGCCTCCGCCAGCGCCCATCCCAGGGATCCCAGCCCCCCCGGCGGGACCGCCGCTCCCGCCAGGGCCCTTTCCGGCGAGTGACTCAAAGGCCGTCAGGCCGGCGAACAACCCAGTGGCCGCAGCAACAAGGAATGCTCTTCGTCTCATGATCCTTCCTCCTCATCGGTTTCCGGAGCTCGCACAACCCGAACACGGATGGCGCCTGCTCCAGCTCAGCCCGCGGTTCACGTGGGCCAATAACAACATAGCACTGACCGCGGGTTAAGCGACCCGCCCAAGCGACCGAGTCGGCGCCGAACGGCCGCCGGGCAGCGAACTATCCTTATCCGTACCGATCGCGCGGATTTGCGATATCTGTGCGTCGCAAAGTCCCCACCCGGACCAAGGAGGCCCGTAATGAACAGACGCGATTTTCTCACCCTGCTGGCAACCGTGACGGTTTCGGTCATCGCCAGCCCCCTGCTCGCTAGTGGTGGCGGTGGCGGTGGCGGTGGCGGTGGTGGCGGTGGTGGCGGTGGCGGTGGCGGCGGTGGTGGCGGCGGTGGTGGGGGTGGCGGCAGCGGCGGTGGCGACGGTGGTGGCGGCCATAGCGGCGGCGGCCCCGGCGGCCATGGGCTGGGCGGTCGCGGCGGCGAGCATGGTCACGACGGGATCGGCGGCGGCCAGGGTGACTACGGTGCTGGGGCCACAGCGACCTTAGGTCCCACCTCGAGCGGGATATCACCCCCGAGCGACCCAGCACCATCCTTTGGGTACGGCCCGAACTACGGTCCCGGCCCGGCGCAGGGACCCGGCCCCGGCTATGGCTACGGCCGGGAGGCAACGGAACCGGCACCCGTCGTCGACCGCTCGGTAAACCCCCCCGTCCGCGGCCGTTAGGCAAGACGGCCGATCGGGGCCTCGCATCGCTTACCGGACGGCCCAGCCCGGGGGGTGCGAGGCCGGCGGCACGAAGGCTGTCTCTTCGACGACGGGTCGACCTGGCCGATCAGCGGCAGAGCTCGCTGAGGTAGTCCTCGTACCCGCGGCGCTTGTGGCGCAGCTCGACCCCCTGGGAGGGGCTGTAGCCAAGGCGCAGCTTACGGTTGACCTGCTCGAGCTGTTGGCGCTTGTTCCAGCAGGCCGCCTCACTCTTCGCCGCACTGCGCACGCGGGTGACGCCCGCCTTTCGCCGCGGGGCTTGCTCGACCCGCGTCGCCGGGGGGCCCGCCGTCGGCGTCCAGCCCGTCAGGCGATCCTCGATGCTGATCGCCTCGCCGGCCTCGGCGCAAGGCCATTGGCTGAACTCGATGCCCCCTGCCGCATTCTCGCAGCGGTAAACCCTGGTGTCGGCGGCAAGCTCGACGTTCGCAACCAGAAGGACTGCGGCGAGCGCGCAGGCACAGGTCCTGATACGGATCGGGGTAAGCTGCATGGTCAGGGCTCCTCGAAGGGGGCTGCGCTCGGTTCACCCTCAGCCGCAGGAGATCGCGCTACCGTCGGGCGCCGTTCTGCTCACCCGCGGCCGGCCGATGTTGGAGACGATGACCGCGCGGGGCGCGGCCTGCGCGCTCCGCTCGCAGAGCGCGATGCTGAGGTTGGTGCCGCCGGCGCTGCCGTCGACGTCGAAGCGGACCAAGCGCCGGTAGGTGCTCGACGTGGCCGAGACCGGGGCGTCGGACGCCCCCTGGCGGTAGCGCAGCACGGGCTCCCCCGCATCAGGCGCGCGGTTGTCGTTGCGGTCGACGAACAGCAGATAACCTTGATGCCAGAGCGAGTCACCCGCGCAGGTCAGTCCGTCGGCGCTCGGGCAGAGGACGGCGGGGCTGCCGCCGTCGACGGCCGTGGTGCGGGCGAGGTGGAGGTGGCTGATCAGGGTCTCGGCCTCGGCCCTCATCCGCGCCTCGGCCAGCAGCCGCCCGAAGCTCGGCACGCCCGCACCGAGCAGAATCCCGGCAATCGAGAGGGTGATCAGGGTCTCGACCAGGGTGACACCGAGCTGGCGGCGAAGGCGTTGGGTGCGGCTCATGGCGGTCTCCGGCGGGTGGATTTCTCTTGTGGTTAATGAAAGCAAACCACCGCGGCGGGCGCCGTCGGCGCCGCGCGCAGGCGAACGTCGGAGTTTTCTGATAGGCGTGCCGGAACCGGCCGAGTCGGGAGCCGTTAGGGAAACGCTGAAGAATTCAGAGTTTCCCGCGCGGGGCAGGAGCCCCGCCATTTTCAGGCGCGCAAGCGGCTGAAAATGAAGGAGCCGGGAAACCACGCTTTTCCGGCTCCGTGCTGATTTTGCGGCGGTTGCGCTGGTTGGCCTCGGGGGTCGTCCCGGGATCGAGCGGGCGGTGCTCGCCGAATCCGGCGGCGACCATACGGCGCTCCGGAATCCCGGCCACGGCCAGCTCCCGAACGACCGAGAGCGCACGGGCGGTGGAGAGTGACCAGTTGGAGTCGAAGGCGCCGCCGCGGGCGAGCGGGACCCGGTCGGTGTGTCCGTCGACGCGCAGGATCCAGTCGACCTCGGGCGGGATCTGCGCGCTCAGCCCCTTGAGTGTCCCCGCGAGACCGGCGAGCTGCGCCTTGCCGGCCTCGCCAAGCTCGGCCGAGGCGGAGGCGAACAGGACCTCGGACTGAAACACGAAGCGGTCGCCCTCGACCCGCACGGTCGGGTTGTCACCCAGGGCCTCGCGCACCTTTCCGAAGAAGTCCGAGCGGTAGCGCTCCAGCTCGTTGACACGGCGTGCCAGCTCGATGTTGAGACGCGACCCCAGATCAGCGATCTCCGCCGCCTTGACCTGGCGGTCGGCCTCGGCCACCGCGAGGGCCTCGCCGACCAGCCTGAGCTGCTCGCGCAGCTCCTCGATGCGGCGGTTCAGCAGGGCCACCTCGGCCTGGGCATCGGCGCTCAAGCGCTTCTCGTCGGCGATCGCCTCCTGCTGCTCGCCGACGAGCGCGGACAGGGCCTGGATGCGGATCTCACGCTCCTCGATCTGGCGTTGGGCGAGTCGGGTACGCTCGCCCTCGTCCGCCAGCCGCGCCTCCAGCACTTGCGAACGATCCCGAGTTTGGCCGAGCTCGCCGGCCAGGGCGTCCATCGAGGCGGCCAGGGTCCCGACCCGTGCCTCTAGCTCCGCGCGAACCCGGCGCAGGGCATCGATGTCCTGCTGCAGGCTCGCCATCTCGCGAAGCTGCCGCTCGATGGTCGCCTGGTCCTCCTCCCCCGCCGCGATGAGCTCGGTCCGCTCGGCGGTGAGCGCGGCGACGGTGTCGGACAGCGAGGCCACCCGCGCGTCGAGCCCATCGGCGCGCTCGCGGGTGAGCCCGAGCTCCTCGGTCAGCTCGGCGAGGCGTTGGTGCAGGACCTCAAGCTCAAACTCCTGATCCGAGACGAGCTGGCGCAAGAGGAACTGGGCCAGGGTGAAGATCAGCAGGACGAAGATCACGACCATGAGGAGCGCGGAGAGCGCGTCCACATAGCCGGGCCAGACGTTGACGCCGCGCCCGCGGCGGCGGATCCCGGTGAACACGGCGCCTAGCGCCCCTCGCGGGAGTCGTCGGCCGCGGCGGCGGCTGCCCCTCCCCGCGCAGACCCTGAGCCGCCCAGCAGGCCCTCCAGCAGCCGACGCTGGGCGCGCAGCTCCTCAAGGAGCGGCGTCAGCGCACCCGCCTCCTCGATCTCCACCGGCGGGCCCTCGGGGACGCGCCCGCGGCCGGGCTCGTCGATGAGCTGGGTGACCCCGGTCAGCCATTCCTCGAGGCCGTTGAAGAAGCGGTTCTGGGCGTGGCTCGCCTGCAGGTCGAGAAAGCCGAGCACGAGCGAGCCGCCGAGACCGAAGAGCGAGGAGCTGAAGGCGGTGCCCATGCCCGCGAGCGGCGCCTCCAGACCCGCCCGCAGCTCGCGGAAGACCAGCTCCGCGTCGCCCCCCGAGACATCGAGCCCGGCGATCACCCGGCCAACCGCGCTGATGGTCCCGAGCAGGCCCCAGAAGGTCCCGAGCAGACCCAAGAAGATCAGCAGCCCGATGATGTAGCGCGAGATCTCCCGCGACTCGTCGAGGCGGGCGCGGATGCCGTCGAGCACCGTGCGCAGCGCCAGCGCCGAGAGCCGAAAGCGGTCCTTGCGCCGCCCCTGGAGGTGGCGCGCCAGGGGCTTGAGGAGCCGCGGCTCCTGGGCCACCGAGATCCCCGTCTCGCCGGTGCGGAAGAGCTTGATCCAGGCGATCTCCGGGCCCAGCACCACGACGTGGCGGAGGTTGATCACCAGCCCGACCGCGAGCACCGCGAGGATCAGGCTGTTGAAGCCCCAGTTGGCCATAAAGGCCCCGCGCAGGGGGACAAACAGGAGCGCGCCGATCGCCGCAACCGTCGCCAGGTAGACGGCCATCCAGAAGAGTGACTGCTTGGGACTGCTCATCGCGAGGGCGGCGGGAATCGCTGGGGCTCAGACGGGTGCCCATGCTACCGAACTCCCGCCGCCCTGTCCGCGCCCGCTCAATCCGCGGACTTGCGGAAGCGCAGGAAGTAGTTCTCGCGCAGGAAGCGCTCCTCGCCGATCAGCTCGAAGCCCGCCGCGCGGATCTCCTCGATTGCCCGACAGGATCCAGGGGCTGCTGCGGCCGGGGATCCGGTGGAAGTCGATGACCACCAGCTCGCCGCCGGGACGGAGCGCCTTGCGGATCGAGTCCAGCATCGCCCGCGGGTGCTCGAAGTGGTGGTAGGTATCGCTGACGAAAACCAGGTCCACGCTCTCGGGGGGCAGGCGGGTGTCGCGCTGGTCGTTCACGATCGCCTCGACGTTGTCCACCCGGTACTCCCCGCTGCGGGCCTCGATGCCCTCGACGAAGCTCGGCGAGATGTCGACCGCATAGACCCTGCCCTCGGGCCCCACGGCGCGGGCGAAGAGCATGGTGAAGAGGCCGGTGCCCGCGCCGACGTCGGCCACGGCCATGCCGGGGCGGACCCCACTGGCCTTCACGATGCGCAGGCGCTGGTCGAAGACCTCGCGCCCTGGGCTCTCGAAGATCTCCCGCCAGCGCTCGACGTTGGTGTTGTGGTAGTGGGTGTTGATGCTCGGGTCGACCGCCGGCGCCTCGGCGCGGACTGGCACCCAGGGCAGGGACGTCAGCAGCGCCGCGGCGGCCAGGGCAAGCGCGGCGTGCCGGCGCGGTGCGGATCGATGGGGATGCATGTCGAGCCTCCGGGGTCGCGGATGGGGTCGGGAAGGGGCGAGACGGGGTGTCGGGCCGCACACCCTGCTATTGGGTGACGCAATGCCGCGGGGGTTCCGAGCCGCAAGGTAAGGGCGACACCGGGGACACCGGGGCCGAGCCCCTGGCGGGCCGGTGCTGGGTGCGACGCTAGGGCGGGCTCAAAGCGCGCAGCGCGGCGCGGATCAGCTCCTCGGATGTCTTGGCCCCGTCGTCCACGGACCGGGCCATGCGGTTGGCGTCGGCCGGTTTGTAGCCGAGCGCGACCAGGGCGCTGACGGCGTCGGCTAGGGCGCTGTCCTCACCCATCGACGAGGGCGGTAGGCCGGCGTGCCCCTGCGGCAGTGCGGGACCCAAGCCGTCCACGCGGTCGCGCATCTCCACGATCAGCCGCTCGGCAGTCTTGCGGCCGATCCCCGGGAGGCGGATGAGCGCGGCGACGTCCTGCTGCTCGACGCAGCGGGCGAAGCGCTGGGCGTCCATCCCGGAGAGGATGGCGAGCCCCATACGCGCCCCAACCCCCGTGACCTTGAGCAGGGCGCGGAACAGGGCGCGGTCCGACTCGCGGATAAAGCCGTAGAGGACCTGGGCATCCTCGCGGACCGCGAGATGCGTCACCAGGGTCACCGTCTCACCCACCGCCGGTAGGTCGTAGAAGGTCGACATCGGGGCGTCCAGCTCGTAGCCGACGCCGCCGACGTCGAGCAGGAGCTGGGGCGGGCGCTTATAGACGATCGTCCCGCGCAGGCGTCCGATCATGGCCGGAAGTCCCGCCACGAGGCCGCGGCCCGTTTGCGCGCCGGTATGCCCATGGAGTGGGCGTGGCAGAGCGCGATCGCGAGGGCGTCGGCCTCATCCTCGGCCGGCTCCTCAGCGAGCGCGAGCAGCACGCGCACCATGTGCTGGACCTGGGCCTTGTCCGCCCCGCCGGTCCCAACCACCGCGAGCTTGACCGACTTGGGGCTGTACTCGTGCACCTGCGCCCCGCCCTTGAGGCCGGCGCAGATCACCGCCCCGCGCGCCTGGCCGAGCTTGAGCGCGGCCGTCGGGTCGCGGGCGAAGATGAGCTGCTCGACCGCCATCTCGTGGGGTTGGTGCTCCGCCACGACCGCGGCGACGCCGTCGAAGATCCGCCCCAGGCGCTCGGGCCAGGGGTACTCCCCGACCCGGATACAGCCGCTCGCGAGGCGGATACTGCGGATCCCGTCGCTCGCGATCAGGCCGTAGCCGGTGATGCGTGAGCCGGGGTCGATTCCGAGGATGCGGTGGCGGGGTTGCGGGGGAACGGGCATCACGGGTGCGGGGCGCGCGGGGTCCGGGGGTTGCGGCCCTGCCCGCGGGGTCAGGCGCCGATGGCGTCCATGATCTCCTCGGAGATCTCGGCGTTGGTGTAGACCTCCTGGACGTCGTCGAGGTCTTCGAGGACGTCGATCATCTTGAGCAGCCGCTCGGCGGTCTCCTGGTCGGGCTCGGTCGAGGTCGTCGCGTTATAGGTGACCTCGGCGGTCTCGGTGGTGAGACCCGAGGCGGCGAGGCCATCGCGCACCGCGGCAAAGTCCTCGGGGGCGGTGATCACGTCGATCGTGCCGTCGTCGTTGACCACCACGTCCTCGGCCCCGGCCTCCACGGCGGCCTCGATGATCGCATCTTCATTAGCCCCTGCGGGGAAGCTGATCACCCCCTGCTTGACGAAGAGATAGGCGACCGAGCCGTCGGTGCCGAGGTTGCCGCCGTACTTGGTGAAGGCGTGGCGGACCTCGGCCGCAGTGCGGTTGCGGTTGTCGGTCATGCAGTCGACCATCACCGCGGTGCCGCCGGGGCCGTAGCCCTCGTAGCGGATCTCCTCGTAGTTCTCCAGCTCGTCCGTCCCGGCCCCGCGCTTGATCGCTCGCTCCACGGTGTCGCGCGGCATGTTGGCCCCGAAGGCCTTGTCCATCGCGAGCCGCAGGCGCGGGTTGGTGCCGGGGTCGCCGCCGCCCTCACGGGCCGCGACCGTGACCTCGCGGATCAGCTTGGTCCAGGTCTTGCCGCGCTTTTTGTCCTGGGCCGCCTTGCGGTGCTTGATGTTGGCCCATTTGCTGTGACCGGCCATAGGGGTGCTCATGCGTGCAAAGAGGCCAGGATTGTAGCATCGGGGCGGTTCTGAGATCGCACTGGCGCCGGGTCGGCCCGGGCGACAGGCGGCGGCTCGCCGGCTCCCCGGGGGTTCGTCGAAGCGCGGCGGGGGTTGCCCCTCAGACCGGGAGAGAATCGCCAATCGTGTAGCCGCTCGCTTGCCCCGCCATGGCGCGGGCGAAGCGAAAGTCGGCCGGGAACTCGGCGTAGATGGCATAGAGGGCCTCGCCCTGCTGCACGGGGTCGCCGAGCTTGCGGAAGAGGTCGACACCCGCCCCTTGATCCATGGGCGCGCCGGCCAGCCGGGCGATGCGCGCGATCTGGAAGTTATCGATCGCGGTCACCACGCCGTCGGTCGGCGCGGGGACCTCATGCCGCAGCCGTCCCAGCGCGGGGGTGCTCGGATTGCGCCCCTGGGCCGCGACGATCGCCTCAAGCTTGGCCGCCGCCTGCCCGGAGACCAGGATCGCCTGGGCCAGGGCGTAGCCGCTGCCACCGCGCACCCGGGGGTCAAACTCTAGGATCCGGCCAGCGAGCAGCAGCGCCTTCTCGCGCAGGTCTGCGGGGGCCTGCGGGTCATTGCGTAGCACCTGGAGCACGTCGCGGCATTCGAGCACGGGGCCGACGCCGCGGCCGATCGGCTGCGTGCCGTCGCTGAGCAGCACCTCCAGATGCATGCCCAGGCTGTCACCGACGTACTCAAAGAGCTTGCGCAGGCGCAGGGCCTCGCTGCGCCGGCGAACCTTGGCGGTCGGCCCCATGGGGATGTCCACCAGCAAGTGCGTGGCGCCGGCCGCGAGCTTCTTCGCGAGGATCGAGGCGACCATTTGACCGGGCGAGTCGAGCGAGAGGGGGCGCTCCACGGTGATCAGCACGTCGTCGGCGGGGGCGAGACGGGCGCGGCCGCCCCAGGCGAGGCAGCCGTGCTCTTGGGCGACGATGGCGCGCAGCCGCTCGGGGGTGAGGTCGACCCGCGCGAGCACCTCCATGGTGTCGGCGGTGCCGGAGGGCGAGGTGATCGCGCGGCTCGAGGTCTTGGGGATGAGCGTGCCGTGGGCGGCGACGATCGGGGTGAGGATCAGCGTGGTGCGGTTGCCCGGGATGCCGCCGATGCAGTGCTTGTCAGCGACCAGGTCGCCGTCCCAGGTGAGCCGCTCGCCGCTTGCGACCATGGCCCGAGTGAGCGAAAGGACCTCCTCGCGCTCCATGCCGGCCTGGGCGCAGGCGACGACGAAGGCGGAGAGCTCCACCTTCGAATAGCGCAGCTCGGCGATGTCGCGAGCGATGGCGTCGTACTCCGCGCTGCCGAGCCGCTCCCCGCGGATCTTGCGGTGCACGGCCCCGAGCGAGACCGGCGGCTCGGCGTGCGAGACCGAGACCGCCGCGCCCTCGGCGGCGCCGATCTGGCGGAAGGCGGACTCGGAGAGGCCGAGCTCGTCCGGGGCGGTGATCGCGGCGTCGTCCACCACGTTGAGCACCGCAAGCACCGGGGCGTCGCGGCCGGGGCGCTGGACCTCGACCTTGCTGAGTGCCTGAAAGCCCTCGCTGCGGTAGGCCCCGCAGTCGCGGTGTAAATAGGCGACGTTCTCCCGATAGGTGTCGATGGCGACCCGCCGTAGCTTGAGCGTCTCGGCCATCGCCGACCGTCCCCGAGGGCGCCTACCTCGGCATGCGCGTGCGCACCACCAGCACGTCGCAGGTGGCGCGGTGGACGATGCCATCGGCGGTCGAGCCGAGCAGCCGGCCGAGGCCGTGCGGCCCATGGGAGCCGACCACCAGCAGATCGGCATTGGCCTCCTCGGCGAACGCGGGGACCTCGCGGCTCGCGGTTCGCGAGCTGGGCCTCACCGCTTGACGGCACGCGCGAATACCGGCCGCCTGGGCCATCGCGCAGAGGTCGCCGACGATCTTCTCGCGCTCGAAGGTGAGGGGGTCCTGGTCCTCGGGGGCGATGACGGTATTTGAGCGATCGACCGCGAAGTGCTCGATGACGTGCAGCAGGTCAAGCTCCGCCCCGAACAGCGCCGCGACGCGCGCCGCCCGCTCGGCCACCTGGGCACCCTCCTCGCCCAGACCGACGGCGGCCACCACCTTAAGGTAGGGCTCCGGGCGCACCCCGACCTGCTGGGGCTCGCGCGCCTTGACCACCAGCACGTCGCACTGCGCCTTGTGCAGGATCTCGTCGGAACGATCGCGCAGCAGCACCGCCATGCCGTGGCGCTCGTGCGCGCCGATGACCAGCAGGTCGGCCCCGATGCGCCCTCCGAGTGCCCGGACCTCCTCCGCGAGCACCCCGCTGGCGATATGGATGCCGCGGACCCAGGGCTCCTGGGCCTTGAGCTCCTCCAGGCGCTCGCGGCTCCATCGCGTGCTCTTGTCCAGGATGGTGTTGAGCTCGTCGGTCGATACCGCGTGGTGGAGAAAGACCGGCATACCCTCCTGGATGTTCACCAGATCGAGATCGGCCTCCAGCCGCCGACCGAGATCACTGGCACGCGCGACCACCGGGGCGGTCATCTCCCCCAGATCGACGGTGGCAAGAAGCTGACAATAGCCTGCAGACGACGTGTTCATGACGACCTCCCGAGCCCGGTGACATTACCCCGGAAAACGCCGGCGTTCTCCATCCACAAGCATGGTCGAGGGAACGTCCGGAGACAATCCCGCCGGAGGTTTTGCCTAGTAGGGCATCGTGCTAACCTGCCGGCGGCAAACGCACAGAGGAGTGGGGCGATGTATGTGTTCGGCGTGGTGATCGAGGCGCCCTTTGAGGCCGCCCTGGCCAGGGTCACCGAGGCCATCGCCGCCGAGAAGCTCGGGATCGTGAGCGATGTCGACGTCGGCGCCATCCTGCGAGCCAAGCTGGGCAAGGAGATTGGCGGCTATCGCATCCTTGGCGCCTGCGCACCGGGGCTCGCGAAACGGGTAATCGCCGCCCAGCCGGCCGCCGGCGTGCTGCTGCCGTGCAGCCTGGTGGTGCGCCGACTCGACGACGCCTCGACCGCAGTCGACTTCATGAACCCGCAGACCCTGCTCGCCCTGGCGGGCGTCCCGGAGATCGATGACGTCGGCGCCGAGGCCAAAACCATCCTCGAGCGCGTGCGCGACCGTCTGACCAGCTAGGGCAATCATCGCGCGGCACCGGCCGCGGGGCCCGAAGCACCGATCCAGCGCAACCCAACCCCTTCGCGACCCCAGCCCAGGAACGCGCCCGTGTCGAAACAGCTCACCTTCGAGCACCCGCTCAACGAGCGTATCCGCACCTTCCTGCGGCTCGAGCACCTGTTCAAGAAGGTCGCCCACTTCCTACCCCAGGACGATCCCTGGGCGGCCCGTGCGGCGGTGGAGGGGCTGCTCGACATCGTCGCCATTACCTCACGATCCGACATCCGCAGCGAGCTCCTGAAGGAGCTCGACCGCAACATGGGCACCCTGCAGCGCATCCGCCGCCAGCCGGGCGTCGATCTCGACACCCTCGGCAAGGTGCTCGATGACCTGCAGACTGCCGCCACCCAGCTCCACGCCTTGATTGGGCCCGTGGGGCAGCGGCTGCGCGAGGACGAGTTCCTAAAGAGCGTCGCCCAGCGCAGCAGCATCCCGGGCGGCACCTGCAGCTTCGACCTGCCCCAGTACCACCACTGGCTGGTGCAGCCAGGAGAGGCGCGGGAGCGTCAACTGCGCGAGTGGATGAAGGGGCTCGACCCGGTGAGCGGCGCGATCGACCTGGTGCTGTCGCTCGCGCGATCGAGCGCCGTGCCGCGCCCGGTGACCGCCCTCGGCGGCTTCTTCCAGGAGGCGCTCGACGCCCAGGCCCCGGCCCAGCTCGTGCGCGTGACCCTCAATGGGGGACTGACCCTGTTCCCCGAGATCAGCGGTCACAAGAACCGCTTCAGCATCCGATTCCTGAGCTCGGGGAAGGTGGAGCGGCCGGTTCAGTGTCGCGACGATGTCGCCTTCACGCTGACCTGCTGCGTGTTCTAAACCCGCTCACCGATGGTCCGGACCATCGCCTGCCCCACCTGTGGCAAACCCGTGCGCTGGGGCGAGGAGTCACCCTGGCGCCCGTTCTGCAGCGAGCGCTGCCGCCTGATCGACCTGGGCGATTGGATCGACGAGCGCCACCGCATCGCGGGGCGCGACGAGGAAGACGCCCCATCCCCTGCGCCCGAGGCCGAGCGGCACTAATCGGCCCGCCGCCGGCCGCGCGTGGCGCACCGCGTTTCTCGGCACCTTCTGGGGCGGGCCGGGGTGAGTGAACGGACGGGCTACCCGTGCCCGGCCTTCGTCGGAGTGGTACCGGGCCGCGTCGTTTAGGGTTGGCTGGAGTCCGCCCGAGCGAGCGCATCCTGCACCCCGCCCCGACGGGGGATGGGGGTCGCGCACCGCGTGACGTGATCGAGGATGAGCGCGTGGGCGTCATCGGACCCCTTGCAGATGTAGCAGTCGGCACCCTCACGGAGCGCCGCCTCACGGTACTCTGGACTGTCGTGAGCGCTCAGCATCGCGACTCGCACGCGGCAATTCGATGACTTGATGTCACGGGTTAGGAGAATCCCATTCTTGCCTGGGATGCGGATGTCGACGAAGGCGACCTGTGGGCTGTATCGGGCCACTTGCTGGAGCGCCGCATCGCTATCGCCAGCCTCGACGACTTGAAGGTCGGGAAAATGCTCGCGGATGATCTTGGCGACAACGCCTCGGAACAGGGGGTCGTCCTCGACCAGCAGCGCGGTGATCGGTGCGGTTTCGGATCTCATGGGAAATTCGGATTGGCTCCGGCAGGGGCGACTGGCTTCGTCGCCGATCCCCAAGCGGTACGCTGGGTCCCGAGCAAGTTACCAGGAGCGGGATGCCGAGTCAGGGTGGGTAAATCCCCATTTTGGGGCGGTGGCAACCCTACTCCGGCCCGAGCGTTCGGCTGGTCGTGAAACGGCAACGGCACGGCTCTACACTGCCGATCGGCCGCTCAATCCCGGCATGACACCCGCGTCGCCCCGGAGCATGAGACCACGCCGGCCATACCGGATTCCCCTTGCCCCCGCCCTCTCCCGGGGGGCGAGGAGGCAGGGGGGGAGCCTGCGGGACATGGTCAGGATAGCTCCCTGATCGTGCTCCCGCCCCGCTGTACCGGATGCGGTTTGTGTGGTAGGGAAGATGCCGAAGTGGTGCCCGAGAACCGAGCGGAGGGCTCCACCTTCGGCGCGAGGGACGACGGCCATCTCGGCCCATTCGGACGCATGATCCTGGCCGGGGTGTCCCGTTTGGTCACTTGGCCGGGCACGGCCGTCGGGGAGCACCACGGCCAGGATGGAACAACCTGCAGTAGGCAGAGAATCTGTTGACGGCGGAGACGGGGGTTGGGACGAATGCCTGGGAGCACAAGCAAGGGGGCGAGTTGCGGGATTGGCGTCCTCCTGGCGGAGGACCATGCGATCTTTCGGCAGGGCCTGCGCGCACTGCTCGAGGCGGACGGCCAGATCCGCATCCTCGGCGAGGCAAGCAACGGGCACGATGCCATCCACCTGGCGGCACAGACGGCACCCGACCTGGTGATCATCGATCTGTCGCTACCCGGCACCAACGGCACCGAAGCGATCCCGAAGATCAAGCAGCGCGTGGAGGGGGTAAAGATCATCGCGCTGACCGCCCACAACGCCGAGGAGTACGTGCGCGCCACCCTGGCGGCCGGGGCCACCGGTTACGTCCTCAAGGAGGACAGCCATCAGGACCTGATGAGCGCAATCCACAGTGTCATGGCGGGCAAGGTCTACCTGAGTCCCGGCATCTGCCGCAACGTCGTCTCCGGATTTCTCGGCGCCCCGGCGGAGCGCGGCGAGACCCCGATCACGGTGAGCTGGGACGCCCTTTCCCTGCGGGAGCGGGAGATCTTGAAGCTGACGGCCGAGGGTAAGACCAACCGCGAGATGTCGGATTACCTCCACATCAGCGTCAAGACAGTCGAGAAGCACCGCGCCCAGGTGATGCGCAAGCTCGGCGCCAAGCGGATCGCCGACCTCACCGCCTTCGCCATTCGCCAGGGGCTGTTGGCGCGATAGCCAGCCCCCGAACGCCCCACCGAGGTCAACCCCCGGTCACGCGCGGCTCGCTCGCCCCTTCGATCGGCCAGCGGGCGATGAGCGTCACACCCCCGCCGTCGCGGCTGACGATGGTGAGGTCGCCACCGCTCAGCGCGGCACGCTCGCGCATGCTGCGCAGGCCGATGCCCCAGAGACCCTGCCCGGCGTCCTCTTTGATCCCCCCGCCGTCGTCGCGAATGGCGAGGACCACCTGCTGGGCATCGGAGTGCAAGTCGATGTCGACCACGCTCGCTTCCGCGTGCTTGGCAACATTGTTGAATGCTTCCTGGGTGATACGAAAGATGGCGGTCTTGACCAGCGGCGACATCGCGGCCTCGTCGACGTCGTAATCGAGATCGATACGCAAGTAGGGCACACAGCGCCCCATCTCGCGCACGAACCAGCTCAGCGTCGCGCGGATGCCGAGGTCATCGAGCATCGACGGGCGCAGCGCCATGGACACCTGGCGGACCTCGTCCACCGTCTCACGCAGCGAGGCGGCGAGCTGCAGCAGGTGCCCCTGAAACGACGAGCCCCCGCTGCGATCACACTCCCGGATGATGCCGTCGAGCATGAGCTTGACCGCGTTGATGCGCTGGCCGACCCCGTCGTGGAGCTCGCGGGCGAGGCGAGCGCGCTCCTCCTCTTGAGAGATGAGGAGCCGCTTCGACAGCTCAGCGTTACGCTGGCTGGATTCGAGCAGCCGCTCCTCAAACTGCTTGCGCACGGTAATGTCGAGTACGTTGCCGATCACGATGTCACGGCTATTCCCCTCATAGTCGGCTTGGATGTGGTGAACCCAGAGCAGCCGACCGTCGCGACCCCGGACTTGGCACTCCTGTCCGGTCGTTGCCTCGCCGAGATCCTCCACCAGCGCCGCGCGCTGTGCGCAGCCCGGTCCAAGTACGTCTGCCAGCCGCGCGCCGACCAGGTCGCCCTCCTCGACCCCAAGGAGCCGGGCGAAGCGCCGGTTGTGGTAGGTGATCACGCCACGCTCGGCGAGGTAGATCCCGGTCAGGGTCTTATCGACGAACGAGTGGTAACGGTACTCGGAGAGCTCCAACGCCGCCTTGTGCAGCTTGTGCTCCTCGACCTCCAGTTGCAGCCGACGGTTTGCCCAGCGCAGGCTCGCGGTCTTCGCGGCCACCTGGGCACGCAGCCGCCGGTTGAAGTCTTCGAGTAGGTCGCGCGCCCGGTTCCGCTCGGTCACGTCCTGCAGCACGGCCACGTACTGCGGAAGCGGGTGCTCTTCCGGGGTGGCCGCTAGATTGTGCTGGATGCGCAGCTCGAAGCCCCTTCCGAGCGGAGTCCGCAAGGAATCGGTGACGATCGGACCGTCGGCGAGGGCGCTGCACCAGCGCTCCCACAGCCAGGCACCCGCGGATTCCAGGTCGGGCGGGAGCGTGCCCTCATCCCCGCGAGCGGAATCAGTCGGCCAGGCCGCCTGGAGCGCCTCATCGAGCACCCCGAGCTCGGCGAGCAAGGCGGTGAAGTCGCGACCGGCGACGGTCTGCACGCTGCCCAGCCCCAGCCGCTCCAGTCCGCGATTGGCGCGGACCACCCGGCCCTGATGATCGAGCAGGCACACCATGAGGGGCAGGGCATCGACCCCCGCCTGCCACTCCTGCTTGGCGCGCTGCACCTGCCGATGCAGCCGCACCGTGCGGCGCCGGTCGAGCTCCCGCTCCCAGAACACCTGCACCAGCATGAGCACCGAGCCCAGCAGCGCCTGGGCGGCCTGGCCCGTGTCGGCCGGGGCCTGTGGCACGACCAAGAGGACGTCGGTCCAGGGCGCGAGCGCCGGCAGCACGCCCACGAGTGCCGGGCGCCCGTCGCTGCCCGGCCAGGGCGCGACCAGACAAGTCGGGCCGGCGGCAGCCGAGGCATCGAGCCGCTGCGCGAGCGCAGGGACCAGGGCCTCGTTGAGACCAGCGGGTTCGACCGACTCGGCCCCTTGCGCGAGGACGGCAAAGAACTCGGTGGCACCCAGGCCCGGGTCGATGCGCTCCAGCGCGAGGAGCTCGCTCGGGATGGCAGCGGCAATCCCGCTCAGGACGCCATCCAGCGCCGACTGCCAGTCCGCCGCCTTGGTCAGGGCATCGCGGACCCGACCGAGCGTGCTCAGGCAGTCGAGCGCGGAGCTGGGGACGGGCGTATCCAGGCCGCACCGGTTGCCCGCCGGTGGGATCTTGAGGCCCTCGCGACTGGGCGCCAGCGGCGTGCTCAAGGGTGCAACCTGCGGGCGACGGTGAAACCACCCGCATCCCGAACGCGTGGCCCCGCGCCGGCTTGCGTGAGCAGGCGCCGGCGCGAGCACCAGGCGGCTCGGCCGCGGCGCTGACCTGGTCTGGGATGGGAGAGCAACAGCCGCTCCATGGAGCTCCAGGTGGGGATTCCCCGTCGAGTGCGCGACCGATCCACCCTAGGGCAGTGTGGCTTAAGAAAACCTTAAGGCGACGGCGAAGACTGTAGCGCGCAGCGGATCGCGCGGGAACCCCGTGGCGGCACCCGGGACGCGGCTGAAACCGACGGCAAGACGCTCGACCGCGAGGAGCGGGGAGACCCGGCCGACCAGCCTCGCCAGGGCGCCGTCGCCGGCCCTCGGGCCAAAAAAAAGACCCGGACAGGAGGTCCGGGTCAGTTCGCCACCCGCGGGCCCGCAGGCCCGCGAATCTGAGATCTCAATCCTTCTTCGTCAGACTGAGACCACGCTCGGGCCGTGAGAACTCGTGACAGGAGGCACAGTCGCGCTTCTTGTCCGCCACGTGCTTGGCGTGGACTCCGTCGAAGTCACGCTTCTCACGCTTGTTCTCGTGACATTGGCTGCAGATGCGGTCCATGTCGCCGTTCAGAGGTCCGGATCTGTTGGTGCCGATGACGACGCTGTCGCTTTGGCGCAGCTCATAGCCCAGGGTGCCTTTCAGATCGAGCCGCACCGGCCCGCCGCTCTTGCTTGCGTGGCAGGCGCCGCACTTGAGGGCGTTGTCCTCCGGCTCCACCCCGTGGTTGATGGTCTGGAAGGTGTGGACCGGGACCACCGACACCGAGTCGGTCGTGCTCATGTCGGAGGCGCGCGTCAGCCCCTCCTCGATTGCCCGGTCGTAGTCCCCGGTGCGGAAGAACTCGAACGTCGAGTGTGGGACCAGGGTGTTGGTGCGGTCGTTGCGCGCGAGCTTGCCCCAGTGCTCCTTCATCGGGTAGAGCTTGGCGTTGCTGTTGTTGACACCCAGGGTCATGTTGAGGGCACCGCTGCCGTCGATGATCGCGCTCGGGGCGCCGATCACGTAGGCGGGGTCGCCGGCGTCGAAGTTGTCGACCGAGCTGATCGCGAACTTCGAGTCGGCCGCGCTCGCCTTGAAGGGGGTCGCGATGCTCGCGACCAGCGGGATCGTCGGTATGCCGCGCACATCGTCGCCCAGGTAGGACACCCTGCTCAGGCCGTCGAACCAGGCGTAGCTCGGGACCAGGTTCAGCGCGCCCTTCATCTCATTTGGAAGCCAGCCGCCGCGGCCGTTGCAGGCGGTCTGCGAGACGTGCGGATCCTGCCAGTCGCGCGCCACCTCGGTGGCGATCACCTTGCCGTAAGTCGGGATGTGGCAGGTCTGACAGGCGACCTTGGCGGCGTGGGTGTCACGTTTGCCGCCCTCGTTCGTGCTGTAGTCGCCGTGCGGCCGGCTGCTGTGACACCCGGCGCTGTCGCAGGTGAAGCGCTCCGGCACGTCGTTCACCCGCAGATCCAGGCCGCGGCCGCGCACCCGATGGGCCCCGGCGCTGTGGCAGTCCGCGCAGGTCATGTTACGCCCCGCCGGACTCATGTGGTGATCGAGCGTCGTCGGCGGGCTGACCAGTGCGCTGGAGAGGTCGCCGCGCTTGGCCCCGTCCGCGCCCGCCGCACCGGCGTGGCAGTTGAGACACGAGCGCCGCGTGGTCCGATGCACGGCCCCCGCCGCCTCCAGCGCCGAGATGCTCATCTTGCGCGAGGTGGCGACGTCGAAGAGCAGGTCGTTGTTCGGGTCCGCCGGTACGAAGAGGAAGTCACCCTGCGCGCTGACGACGGGTAGGCCCTCGACCCCGTCACGCAGCACCGTGCTGCCGGGCGAGGCGACCAGAAGATCGTTCTCGTCCAGGGCGACATTCAGCAGCTCGAAGGGTTCGAAGCCGCCGTCGGTCTCCGGATCGGGGTTGGGATAGCGCTTGTAGACCTCCTGGTGGCACATCATGCAATCGATGTTCGCCAACTCGGCGAGCTGTCCCGCCGGGTTGAGCGACTCGAGCTGCTCGGGGGTCTTGGGCCAACGGCCGTTGCCGACATGGCAGCCGGCGCAGGTGAAGCGCGGCGAGCTCTCGTGGGTGCCGCAGTACGTGTTGACGGCGATCAGCGAGTTGACGGCCGGCGCGCCGTTGCCCGCCGGGCCTTCCCCGGCGTTACCGTCGATGTTGGTGACGTAGTCGGTCGCCCCGTGCTGCTGGTAGTGCACGGAGCTGTGGATCTCGCGCGCCTGGCTCTCATGGCAGGCAACGCACACCTCGGGGCCGGTGTACGCGGTGATGCACTCCTCACTGTGGGCCGTTGCGGCGTCGCTCGGGATGGGACTGCACGCGATCGGGGACGGCGGGGGCGGCGGGTCGGTGTCGTCGCCGCCATTGACGCGGACGGTCGTGGTGCAGACCGCGCGCTTGCGCCTGCCGTCCGTCACCTCGAGGCTCACCGGGTAGGTCCCAGCGACCGGATATTGGACTTCGACCGCGCGCCTGTCGCTCGCGCTCGGTCTGCCCTGTTCAAAGGACCAGGCGTAGGTCCGCCGGTCCCTGCGAATGTCCTCGACGTTGGCGGACCAACTGACCGTTGCGCCAGCGTCCACGGTCGGGTTCTGGGGCTCGATGGTACAGCTTGGCTCGGCCGAGCCAACGGCTGGCCATGCGAGCACACCGAACAGCAGCGCGGGAATCGCGAGGATGCGGCGACAGAGCCGCCGACTTAGGTCTTGGTGTCTCATGAATCCACTCCCATTCTTCGTATCGATACCTGAGCGCCCCTCGGCCGGGGCCGCTCGGCCGGCGGCGCTGGGCTTGAGCCCGCGACCGCCTGTTGGGCCGTGCACAACAACAGGTGCGCGGCGGTTGCGCGTCCTCCCTGCCGCGAGCGGCACCCGTTACCGCCCTGAGCGCGTCGCTTGCGGCGCCGCGCAGGCATCACAAAACCGGTCCTTCGGCCCGACATCGATACCCCTGTGTCCCGCCGGACCCTCCCGGGCAGGCACTCTAGCGAATACTGTCTTAAGAAGACCTTAAGAGACCCGATAAACCGAGGGGTCGTCTTTGCGGGAAGGCTTACGTGGGCGCAGCGCAGGCCCGCGGCCGGCGACGGCCAAGGGGCAGAAGGCGCTCAGGGCCGGCGCATCGACAAAGAAAAGGCCCCGGTGGAGAGGGACCGGAGCCATAAGGTTCGGGCCGCATCCCTGCCGCCCGACGGGGCCGAACTTGTCAGCGCAAGGCCCGTACCGGCCTCCCGGATCCGCTGCCCGAGGGGCGGCAGCCCCCTCGGCGGCGACCACCCGGATAGCCCCGGCACCCGCTCGGTTCACAGGCACGGCACGACCACGTAACTGCCCCGCGCGGCGGACGTTAGCGCGGTCGAGCTTAAGAAATCCTTAACGCCCGGGCGCTCGCACGAGGAGGTGACCGGACGGCGCCTAACGCGGAGCCCGCTCATTTATTAGAAGGAGATGCTTGCGACCTCAAACGGCCGCCTTAGCGCCCGACTCCTCGGCTAGAGCGGGAAGGCCGGGATGGGGACAAGGGCCACTTTGCGGCGCGCGACGGCCTCAGGCCCATTACCCCCCGCCTAAACCCCTTCCAGGGGGAGGGACTGTGTCGGCGAGGCCACCAATGGCCCCGCAGCGGCTTACTCCTCGACCGTCCTCACGCGCGGGGAAGGACCCAGCGGCTCAGCCGCTGACGGCAGCCGCGGGCCCCTCAACTCCTTCGCCCTTGCTTGGGGGAGGCCCGGACGGGGGCCGGGCCGATCGGGAGCGCCATGCCTTCGGCAGCGCGTCGCGCCCTCCGACCCCAGCCCCAGGGAGAAGGGAGCGGGACGCCCGTCAGCGCCGACACCCCCGTTCCAGCTCAGCGAGCCGAGCCGCGACGAATCGCGATCTAGCCGACCCCGCGGCCCCGTTGCCTGGGCGCTACACCCGGAGCTCGGGCCGGTGGCTTCGCGCTGGCTGTTCGCGTCGCAACGACAGGCTCGCAAGGATCAACCGTCTGTGCGAAACTTGCCACACCGGGACATTTTGTATCTTTTTTCAAAAAAACTGTTGCGTAATGCCCGGTGCTCGTCTATCATTCTCCCCGCAAGACGCCCGTGCGTTACGTTTTTGCAGTTTTTGGTAAATCCACAACAGCGGAGTAATCCATGAAGACCAAGCTCATCTCTCTGGCGGTCGCCGCCGCCCTGGTCGCCCCCGCCGCCGTCATGGCCGAGGCCACCTTGTACGGCAAGCTCAACATGTCCATCGACTACTTCGATACCGACGGCGACTTCGACGGCTGGGCCATCAACAAGGGCCGCCTGGGCCGCGGTGAGGGCCGCGCCAACCGCATCGGCGTCAAGGGCTCCGAGGACCTGGGCAACGGCCTGAAGGCAATCTACCAGGTCGAGTTCGGCGTGCAGATGGCCGAGGAAAGCACCGGGAGCCCGATCAGGGGCGACAACAACATCACCATGCGTAACAGCTACGTCGGTCTCGCCAGCAACTTCGGCACCCTGCTGGTCGGCCGCCACGACACCCCGCTCAAGCTCTCCACCGGCCGGCTCGACCTTTTCGCCGACACCGCCGCCGACTATAACGGCACCATCGGTTTCGACGATCTGCGCGTCGACAACGCGATCGCTTACATCAGCCCCAGCTTCGCCGGCTTCCAGTTCGCCGGCGCCGTGCACGCGGGTGGCGGATCAAGGGCCACCGGTGATTTCGGGAACCCGGACTCGGACAGCCTCGCCGAGGCCTACTCGCTGGCGATCACCTACAAGAACGGGCCCTTCTACGGCGGTGCAGCCTACGAGGAGCTCTCCAGTGACGTCATCGGCCCCGAGGGCAATGATCTCAACGACTACAGCAAGTGGCGCCTCGGCCTGGGCCTGCTCGACTGGAACGGCTTCACCCTCGCCGGTGTCTATGAGCAGCAGGACGACTTCTTGGGCTCCGATGCCGACGGCGATCTCTGGCAGATCTCCGCTGGCTATAAGTTCGGCAACAACATGATCAAGGGCTTCTACGGCGAGAACGACAACGATGCCGAAAACCTCGATCGCGAGTCCTGGGGTGTCGGGTTCGACCACTACTTCTCCAAGCGGACCAGTGCGTACATCCTGTACACCGACGTCGACTACGACGCGGATCTGAACAACGACTGGAGCGCGTTCTCCCTGGGCATGATGCACAGCTTCTAAGCCCGGCTTAGAATCCTGCTAGGACGCAAAACGGGGCCTTCGGGCCCCGTTTCTTTTTGGGGCGTCGGCGCATCCCGTCCCGTTTTCATTCCGCGCCGAGGCCCGTTATCCTGCCGCCGGGGATCTTCCAACGGGGTCGCAATGGCGGGCATCGACGATCTGTCGGCTGGCGTAGCGGCGCGGCGAGCGGCCTGGCTGGCGGCCCTGGAGGACGCGGGGCTCGCGGCGCCGACGATCGAGGGCTATGCCGACGCGCTGGCGCGCGCCTTCGAGGCCAGCGACTACCTGGCCCAGGCGGCCATCCGGCACCCCGAGCTGCTGCCGCGCCTTGCGGCGGCGGGACGGCTGACAAGCCCAAGCCCGCCCGGAGACCTCGACCGGCGCCTCGCCGCCGCGCTCGCCGACGTCCCGGACGAGGCGTCGCTGGGCACGGCCCTGCGCCGCTTTCGCCGCACGGAGATGGTGCGCATCATCTGGCGCGACCTGGGCGGGCTCGCGCCGCTCGTGGAGGTGCTGGAGGACCTGACCGCGCTGGCCGACGCCTGCGTCGCCCAGGCCCTGGAGCGGCTGCGCATCTGGGCGGAGACGGAGCTCGGCACACCGCGCGACGCGCACGGCCGGCCGCAACGCCTGGTGGTCCTCGGCATGGGCAAGCTGGGCGCGCGCGAGCTCAATCTGTCCTCTGACATCGACCTCATTTTCGCCTTTCCGGCGAGCGGGGCGACCGACGGGCCGCGGCCGATCGGCAACGAGCAGTTCTTCGTGCGCCTGGCGCGGCGGCTGGTGCAGGCACTCGACGCCCAGACCGCCGAGGGCTTCGTGTTCCGGGTCGACACCCGGCTGCGACCGTTCGGGGACGCCGGGCCGCTCGCCATGAGCTTCGGCGCCATGGAGGAGTACTACCAATCCCAGGCACGGCCTTGGGAGCGCTACGCGATGATCAAGGCGCGGGTGGTGGCGGGCGATGCCGAGGCCGGCGCGGACCTGATGGCAATGCTGCGCCCCTTCGTCTATCGGCGCTATCTCGACTTCAGCGCCATCGAGGCCCTGCGCGAGATGAAGGGGATGATCGCCCGGGAGCTGCAGCGCAAGGGGATGGCACACAACATCAAGCTCGGCCCCGGCGGCATCCGCGAGGTCGAGTTCATCGGCCAGGCCTTCCAGTTGATCCGCGGTGGGCGCGACCCCGATCTGCAGATCCGCCCCATCCTGCCGGTGCTGCGCCTGCTGGGACAGAAGGGGCTGATGCCCAGGTTCGCCGTCGACGAGCTCTCGCGCGCCTATGAGGTCTTGCGCCGGGTGGAGAACCGCATCCAAGCGTGGAAGGACCAGCAGACCCACCTGCTGCCCTCCGACGAGCTGGGGCGCCTGAGGCTCGCCCGCGCCATGGGCTTCGCCGACTGGGAGCGCTTCCTCGCTGTCCTCGACGAGCATCGCCGGCGCGTCCAGGGACACTTCGATCTGGTGTTTGCCTCGCCCCAGGCGGACGACGAGCGCCAGGCGGAGCCGCCGCTCGCTGCCCTTTGGGCGGGGCACACGGACGCGGAGCAGGCCTGCGCGGTGCTGGGTGACGCCGGATTCGCCGCGCCGAGGGCGGCCTACGAGCGCCTGCAGCACCTCCGCGAGGCAGCGGCGCGCAAGGGGCTGAGCACCCGCGGCGCCGAGCGGCTCGGGCAGCTCATCCCGCTCCTGCTTCAGGTCGTGGCCGCCTCCGGGCACCCCGACCTCGCGCTCAAGCGCGTGCTACCCCTGATCGAATCGGTGTCACGCCGCACGGCCTATCTCGCCATGCTGCTGGAGCACCCGCTGGCACTGTCCCAGCTCGTGCGGCTGTCCGGGATGAGCCCCTGGATCGCCGAGCAGCTCGGGCGTCAGCCCTTGCTGCTCGATGAGTTGCTCGACCCGCGGCGGCTCTTCGCGCCCCTGCGCCGGGCAGACCTGGAAGAGGAGCTGGACTCCCTGCTCGCCCCGGTCGAGGCCGAGGACCTGGAGCAACAGATGGAGCGCCTGCGCCAGTTCGCCCAGGGCAACCGGCTGCGGGTGGCGGCGGCGGATCTGACCGGGGTGATCCCGCTGATGGTCGTGAGCGACTACCTCACCGAGATCGCGGAGGTGACGGTCCGGCGGGTGCTGCGCATCGCCTTCGACCACCTGGTCCGCCGGCATGGCCGGCCACCTGGCGTGGCGGCGGATGACCTCGGGTTCCTCGTGCTTGGCTACGGCAAGCTGGGCGGAATAGAGCTCGGCTACGGCTCGGACCTGGACCTGGTGTTCCTCCACGGCGGCAAATCGGTCAGCGCCATGACCGCTGGGCCGCATGCCATCTCCACCGAGCAGATCTACGCCCGGCTCGGCCAGCGCATGCTCCACATGATGACCACGCGCACCAACTCCGGCGCGCTCTACGAGATTGACATGCGCCTGCGCCCAGACGGCAACAAGGGGCTCCTCGTGCGCTCGTTCGACGCATTCGCGGCCTATCAATCCAAAGACGCCTGGACCTGGGAGCACCAGGCCCTGGTGCGCGCCCGCCCGATCGCGGGGGATGCGGCACTCGCCGAGCACTTCGCCGCGGTGCGCCGCGAGATCCTCTGCCGCGAGCGCGACCCGCAGACCCTGCGCCGCGAGGTGCGCGAGATGCGTGCGCGCATGAGGCGCGAGCTGGACAAGGGCCGGGCCGGCCGCTTCGACCTCAAGCAAGGGCGCGGCGGTATTGCCGATATCGAGTTTATGGTTCAATACGCGGTCCTTCGGTGGGCCAGCGCGCACCCAGACCTGGCGGATTGGACCGACAACATCCGCCTGCTCGAGACCCTGTCCCGGCACGCACTTCTCCCAGGCGACGCCGCCGCAGAGCTGACCTTCGCCTACAAGGCCCTGCGCGCCGCGTATCATCGCAGCGCGCTCCAGGAGGAGCCGACCGTGGTCCCGGACGGCGAGCTGAGGGTCGAGCGCGAGCGGGTCGCCGAGCTCTGGAATCAGCTCATGGAGGGCTGACCCGGTGGCGCTGGTACACGATTTTCCGGGGTGAAGACCCCGCGGCGATGGGGAGCAAACCATGACCACGATGGCGGACCGTGACGGCCTGATCTGGCTCGACGGGGAGCTGGTGCCCTGGCGCGAGGCCAAGACCCACGTCCTCACCCACACCCT
>JALOTB010000078.1 GCA_025458165.1 Chromatiaceae bacterium
ATCCCGGCCCTCGAACACGACGCAGACCTTGAGGCCCGCGTGCTTGACCCACTCCTGCAGCTTCACCAGCTCCACGTGCCGCTTGCGCAGCTCCTTCTCATAGGTCTTGGTCTTCAGCTTGCGCTCGCCGCCTTTCTCGTTGCTCGACTTGTCTTTCATTGGCCTTCTCCGCGTTGTTGGCTGCTCGGCAGCCGTTTATCGGTAACACCCATTCGGACGAGCCGCCCCCGACCGGCTCGGGCTCAGCGGACGCTCCCCATCGATCACAGGTCGACGATCCCTTGCTTGATCGCCCAGCGCACGAGCTGCGCGGTGCTGCGCAGGCCGAGCGACTCCACCATCTGGTACTTGTGGAACTCCACCGTGCGCGGCGAGATGTCGAGTCGGCGCGCGATCTCCTTGGCCGAGCAGCCGTCGGCCAGGAGCCGGAGGATCTCGCGGCGGCGCTCGGTCATCCCACCCGCCAGCTCGACCGTCGCCGTCGGGCCGCGGCTGGCTTCCCGCAGCGCCTGAGCCGCCAGCGTGGGGGCGAGGTAGGTCTTGCCCTCCAGCGCGGCGCGGATGGCTCTGACCAGCTCGGCGGGCGCCGAGTGCTTGAGGACGAATCCCGCCGCCCCAGCCTCCAAGGCGCGGCGCGCGTAAGCGGGCTCCTGATGCATGGTCAGGAAGATCACCCGCACCTGGGGGTTGTCCTGCCGCAGTTGCGCCAGGGCCTCGAACCCGTTGAGCCGCGGCATGCCGATGTCGGCCACGATCACGTCGGGCCTCAGGATGCGCGCGGCCTCGACCAGGGCCTGACCGTCCTCGACCACGTCCACCAGGTCGAACTCCGGGGCGAGCAGCGACTTCAGGCCCTCGGTGACGATGCGGTGATCGTCGGCGAGTAGGACGCGTGCGCGAGTCATGAGGGCACGGCCTCCAGGGGAATCCAGGCCAGGATCGTGGTGCCCTGGCCCGGCGCGCTGTCCACCTCGAGCTCCCCGCCGAGCAGGCCGACCCGCTCGCGCATGCTAGCGAGTCCGAGTGTCGGGGGGCGACCCTGAGCCGATGGATCGAAGCCCGGGCCGGCGTCCTGGACCACCAGTTGGAGCCCCCCATCGACGCCCGCCAAGGCCAGGCTAACCCGCGAGCCGCCGGCATGGCGCACCGCGTTGCGCAGCGCCTCCTGGGCGACGCGGAAGAGACACAGCGCCACGTCAGACGGGATCTTCGGGGGCAGGTCGCGCAGCCGCAGCTCGGGCGGCTCCACACCCTGGCGCGGCAGGCGCTCGCACTCCACGCGCAGCGCCTCGGCCAGGCCGAGATCGTCCACCATCGACGGGTGGAGCTGGTAGGACAGCGCATGCACGTCCTCGCACAGGTGCACCAGCCCAGACTGAAGGCCTCGTGCCGTCTCCCGCGGCTCCCCGTCGGGCACGGCCTGCTCCAGCCGGGCCGCGTCGATGGCGAGCCGGGCGAGTCGCTGGGTGACGTCGTCGTGCAGGTCACGGGCGACGCGGGCGCGCTCCTGCTCCTGGGTCTGGATGAGACGGCGGCTGAGGGTGCGGGCCGACTCCTGGGCCTCGCGCTGCTCGGTGATGTCGACGGTGGCGCCCAGCATGCGCCCACCGGGGACAGCGGCCGGCTGGGGCCGGCCGCGGGCGGAGAGCCAGCGGCGCGTCCCGTCCGGGAGCTCCACCCGGAACTCCCCGCGGTACTCGCTCGACCCCGCCAGGGATTTCTCCAGCGCGGCACGCACCCCCGGCCGATCGGCCGGGGTGATCCGCGCGAGGACTTGGTTGAGCTTGGGCGGCTCGACCCCGCTGAAGCCAAACATCCGGTGCCAGTGGTCACTGCCCCAGACGTCCCCGCTCGCCACCCGCCACTCCCAGAGGCCGAGGTCCGCGGTGGCCATCTCCAGGCGCTCCTCGCTCTCGCGCAGGCGGCGCTCGGCCCGCCGCCGTGTCACCAGATTGGTGACCAGCAGCGCGATCAGGATGGCCTCGACGATCACCAGGACGAGACCCGCGAGGATCCATCGCCGGTAGGTCTCCCAGAGACCGGGGCGGCGAAAGCGGATCTCGCTCCCCGTCGGCAGATCGGACTCGCGGATGCCCCAGCGCCCGAGCTCCCGCCAGTCGAAGACGGGCGTCCCCGGGGTCACCGCCGGTATCGACCCTCCAGGCGGCGCCGAGCCTGCCAGCATCTCGACCAGGGTGCTGGCGGTCTTCTGGCCGAGCTCCTCGATCGACAGCAGGCGGCCGCCGACGACCCCCTTGCCGAGCTGGTAGTCGAAGAGACCGAAGATCGGCGCGCTCGCGACCTGGGCGAGTCGGGACAGGGCCCGCTCTTGGGTGTAGGGGACCCCGGAGCGATCGAGCAGAAAGACCGTGTAAAGGATCGCCGTCTCGGGCCCGAGGCGCGCGGCGCGGGCGAGCATCTCCTCGAACGAGAGGTCCGCCGATGAGCTCAGGGTCAGACGCCCGCGCAGCGGGACGAGCTCGCGCTCGATCTCCGCGAGCCAGAACCGCTCGATCGGCGAGCTGCCGATCACGACGAAAAGCTGGCGGGTGCGGGGCAGGAGCGCGAGCAGGGCGTCGAGCGTCCCCTTGAGGTCGAGCACGATCGGGAGCGCGCGGTCCCCTTCCGGCAGCTCCGCCGGGCCCAGCAAGCGCCGCTCCACCGCCGCGTAGAGCACCGGCACGCCGGGGAGTAGCCGGTCCCTGAACCGCTGCACGAAGCGCACCGCCGGACCCCCGACCGGCACCAGCAGGTCCACTGGGCGCTCCGCGTGGATCGCGTTGAGGTAGTTCAGCGTGGGTTCATGCTCGGCCGACTCCCCGAAGAGGGCCGTCTCCAAGGACGCCTCGACCAGCTCGAACGGGCGGGGGGAGATGCGCAGGAGCTCGGCTTGCAGCTCGGCCGAGAAGAAATAAAAGGGCCCGAAGTCGCGTCCGAAGGAGTGGAGGATCAAGACCCGCGGGGCGGCCGAGGCAGCGGCCGCCACGAGGAGCAGGACCCCGCCGAGCAGGACGCGCCACCGGCGCCGGGCCGGGCCGCATAGCCACGCTGAATCGCTGATCACCTGCGTATCCGGGTCTGGAGCGCCTGGGAAGCCTGGGCCGGCAAGGTCGCGCCGCCGTCGTCGTCCCCAACACGCAGAACAGTAGCATGCGGGGCATGGCATCCGCCCCGCAGAACTCCCGGGCCCAGTCTAGTAAATCTCCCAGGTCACGCCGACGTGAGGGGCGATCAGACTGTGGGGGATAGCCGCAACCGGGAGGCGCGGACATGCCTGAGCTGCAGCCGACGCCGGAGGCGCCGAGCCCCTTCGACTGCGCCCTGCTGGCGCAGCGGCACCCAGACCTGCGCGAGGGCATCCGTGGCCTCTTGGGGGCGATCTTCGAGCACGTCGTCATGGTGGCCGACGCGGGCACGCTCATCCGCTGCGCCGCGCGGCTGCGGCCAAGGGTCGTGGTGGCGGACCTGTCGCTGGGTCCAGGGATGCCCGCGGACTGGCTACCCCGTCTCCGAATCCAGTGTCCGGACCTCAAGCTCGTCCTGCTCAGCGCCTATGCCGAGCCCGCGGCGCGGGAGCTGGCCGCCCAGGCCGGGGCGGTGCTGGTCCTGGACCAGCGGATCGCCGCCGAGCTCCTGCCCGCGATCGATCGTCTGCTCGCCGGGGCGGCGCTGCCCACCTCGGTCCCTGCGCCCGCTGCCCGCGATGCGGCTGACGCCGTCACCGTCCCTTAACCAAATTGAGCCGGCACCTGTGGCACCCTCCGGGCCGACCGGACCACTGACACCCAACACCCAGCTCGGAGGACGGCGCGCATGACGAAACCGGCAAATACCAAGACCCGCAGCACGCGGCCCGGCGGGCGCGAGCCGACTCGCACCGGCCGCGGCGCCGAGGCGCTGCGCCAGGCCTATCTCGACAACCTGTTCTATGTCCTCGGGCGGTTCGCCGACATCGCCGGTCCCCACGACCGTTATCAGGCCCTGGCCTATACGGCCCGGGATCGGGTGCTGCAGCGGGCAATGCGCACCCAGCAGGCCTACAAGGACAGCCACGCGCGGACCGTGGCCTACCTCTCGGCGGAGTTCCTGCTCGGCCCCCACCTCGGCAACGCGCTCCTCAGCCTCGGGATCACCGAGGACGCGCGCGAGGCCCTCGCCGGCCTGGGTCTCTCGCTCGAGGAGTTGATCGCCGAGGAGGAGGAGCCCGGCCTCGGCAACGGCGGCCTCGGGCGGCTCGCGGCCTGCTTCATGGACTCGCTCGCCACGCTGGGCATCCCTGCGATCGGCTACGGCATCCGCTACGAGTTCGGCATCTTCGACCAGACGATCCGCGACGGCTGGCAGGCGGAGCTGACCGACCGCTGGCTGCGCTGGGGCAACCCCTGGGAGCTGCCGCGCCCGCGCATCAACTTCTTGGTCAATCTCGGCGGCCACACCGAGCCCGATACTGACGAGCAGGGGCGCTTTCGCGTGCGCTGGGTCCCGGGGCGCCAGGTGCGCGGGGTCGCCTACGACACCATGATCCCGGGCGACGGGGTCGGCAACGCCAACCTGCTGCGGCTGTGGAGCGCGGAGGCACCCGAGTCGTTCCGCTTCGAGGCCTTCAACCTGGGCGACTACTACGGGGCGGTCGAGGAGAACGTCTTCTCCGAGAACCTAACCAAGGTCCTCTACCCCAACGACGAGCCGGCAGCGGGCAAGCGCCTGCGCCTGGAGCAGCAGTACTTTTTCGTCTCCTGCTCGCTGCAGGACATGATCCGCATCCACCTGCGGGTCGGGTCGAGCCTGGAGAGCTTCCACGAGAAGTGGGCGGTGCAGTTGAACGACACCCACCCGGCGATCGGCGTCGCCGAGCTGATGCGTCTCCTGATCGACGAGCACGCACTGCCTTGGGACCAGGCCTGGGGGATCACCACCCGCACCTTCGCCTACACCAACCACACCCTGCTCCCGGAGGCCCTGGAGCGCTGGCCGGTCCCGCTCTTCGAGTCCGTGCTGCCGCGGCATCTCGAGATCATCTACGAAATCAACCGCCGTTTCCTCGACGAGGTGCGCCTGCGCTACCCCGACGACGGCGAGCGCCTGGCGCGGCTCTCGCTGATCGACGAGAGCGGCGAGCGCTACGTGCGCATGGCGCACCTCGCGACCGTCGGCGGGCATGCGGTGAACGGTGTGGCCGCGCTGCACAGCGAGCTGCTCAAGCAGACAGTGATGCGCGACTTCCACGAGCTCAGCCCCGAGAAGTTCCACAACGTGACCAACGGGGTCACGCCCAGGCGTTTCGTACGGCTCGCCAACCCGCCGCTGGCGGCCTTGCTGGACCGTGTGGTCGGCAACGGGTGGACGCGCGACATGGGGCTATTGAAGGGGCTCGAGCCGCTCGCGGACGACCCCGGTTTCCAGGGCGATTGGCGCCAGGTCAAACGGGCCGCGAAGGAGGCCCTGGCGGCCCGGATCGCACGCGACTGCGGCTGCTCGGTCGACCTCGACTCGATCTTCGACGTCCAGGTCAAGCGCATCCACGAGTACAAGCGCCAGCACCTCAACGTGCTGCACCTGGTGAGCCTGTACCTGCGCCTCAAGCAGGACCCCAACGCCGACCTCACACCGCGCACGGCGATCTTCGGCGGCAAGGCGGCCCCCGGGCTACTTCATGGCCAAGCTCATCATCAAGCTCATCCACTCGGTGGGCGAGGTGGTCAATGCCGACCCGGCGCTCGCTGGCCGGCTGCGGGTCGTCTTCCTGCCCGACTTCAACGTCAAGAACGCGCAGCCGATCTACCCGGCGGCGGACCTCTCCGAGCAGATCTCGACCGCCGGGCTCGAGGCATCGGGCACCGGCAACATGAAGTTCACCATGAACGGGGCGCTCACCATCGGCACCCTCGACGGGGCCAACGTCGAGATCCGCGACGCGGTCGGGCACGAGCACTTCTTCCTCTTCGGCCTCACCGCCGAGGAGGTCCTGCGCACCAAGGCCGAGGGCTACCGGCCCTGGGAGATCTACCAGCGCAACCCGCACCTCAAGGAGACGCTCGACCTGATCGCCTCCGGCCACTTCTCCCGCGGCGACCCCGAGCTCTTCCGGCCGCTGGTCGACGGCCTGCTCGGGCACGACCCCTATCTCTTGCTCGCCGACTTCGAGGCCTACCTCGCGGCCCAGGACGAGGTGGCGCGCGCCTACCTCGACCCCGCCCATTGGACGCGCATGTCGATCGTGAATACCGCGCGCTCCGGTCGCTTCTCCTCCGACCGGTCGATCGGCGACTACGCCGAGCGGATCTGGAAGGTCCAGCCGATGCCGGTGTCTGACGGCTGACCGCCGTGTCCGCCCATCGGCGGCAACGACCGACCGCGCCATAGCACCACGAGAAACCACCCCCGACCACCAACGATCGAGGAACCCATCATGTCCAACCCAGAGACCAGCACCGCGACCCTGGCCCCCCTGACGCCGGAGGAGCTCCGCCTCACCCACGCCTTCTGGCGCGCCTGCAACTACCTCGCGCTCGGGATGATCTACCTGCAGGACAACCCGCTGCTGCGCCGACCGCTCGAGCCCGCCCAAATCAAGAGCCGGTTGCTCGGTCATTGGGGCGCGAGCCCTGGGCTGTCCTTCGTCTACACGCACCTGAACCGCCTGATCAAGAAACACGACCTCGATGTCATCTTCATGGCCGGACCCGGCCACGGCGCCCCCGGCGTGCTCGCCCCGGTCTGGCTGGAGGGCAGCTACGCCGAGGTCTATCCCGAGAAGGGCTGGGACGAGGAGGGCCTCAAGCGCTTCTTCAAGGAGTTCTCCTTCCCCGGGGGGATCGGAAGCCACTGCACACCCGAGACGCCGGGCTCGATCCACGAGGGCGGTGAGCTCGGCTATGTGCTCTCGCACGCCTGCGGAGCGGCCTTCGACAATCCGGACCTCATCGTCACCGCGGTGGTCGGCGATGGCGAGGCCGAGACCGGCCCGCTGGCTACCTCCTGGCACCTGACCAAGTTCCTGAACCCCATTCGCGACGGCGCTGTGCTCCCGGTGCTCAACCTCAACGGCTACAAGATCAACAACCCGACCTTGCTGGCTCGCATCTCCCACGAGGAGCTCGACGCGCTCTTCCGCGGCTACGGCTGGACGCCGTACTTCGTCGAGGGCTCAGACCCCGAGGCCATGCACCAGCGCATGGCGGCGGTGCTCGAGGAGTGCGTCGCCTCGATCCGCGCCGAGCAGCTCAAGGCGCGCACGAGCGGCACCCCCCACCGCCCGCGCTGGCCGATGATCGCGCTGCGCAGCCCCAAGGGTTGGACCGCCCCGGCCGAGGTCGACGGCAAGAAGATCGAGGGCTTCTGGCGCGCCCACCAGGTGCCGATCGGCGACGTCAAGACCAACCCCAAGCACCTGGAGCTGCTGGAGAATTGGCTGCGGAGCTACCGGCCCGAGGAGCTCTTCGACGAGAGCGGCGCCCCGGTCCCCGAGCTGCGTGCACTCGCACCGGAGGGCAAGCGGCGCATGGGGGCCAACCCGCATGCCAACGGCGGGGCGCTGAAGCGCGCCCTGCGCCTGCCGGACTTCCGCGACTACGCGCTCAAGCTCGATAAGCCGGGCGTGGAGCGCTTCGAGAACACCCGCCCCTTGGGCGAGATGCTGCGCGACATCATGCGCCTCAACCCAAACAGCTTCCGCGTCTTCGGGCCCGACGAGAACAGCTCCAACCGGCTGGGTGCGATCTACGAGGTGAGCAAGAAGCTCTGGCTCGCCGACTACCTGCCCGAGGACGCCGACGGCGGGGAGCTCGCCCCGGACGGGCGGGTGATCGAGATGCTCTCGGAGCACACCCTGGAGGGGATGCTGGAGGGCTATCTCCTGACCGGGCGGCACGGCTTCTTCTCGACCTACGAGGCCTTCGCCCACGTCATCGACTCGATGTTCAACCAGCACGCCAAGTGGCTGGACATCTGCAACCAGCTCTCCTGGCGCGAGGAGGTCGCCTCGCTGAACCTGCTGATCACCTCCACCGTCTGGCGTCAGGACCACAACGGGTTCACCCACCAGGACCCCGGTTTCCTCGACGTGGTGGTGAACAAGAGCGGCACCGTCACCCGCATCTACCTGCCGCCCGATGTGAACAGCCTGCTCTGCGTCGCCGACCACTGCCTGAAGAGCGAGAACTACATCAACGTCATCGTCTGCGACAAGCAGGCGCATCTCCAGTACCTGACCATGGACGAGGCCATCGTCCACTGCACCAAGGGCATCGGCATCTGGAGGCAGGCGAGCAACGACGAGGGCAGCGAGCCCGACGTGGTGATCGCCTCGGCGGGCGACATCCCGACGCTCGAGGCGCTGGCGGCGACGGCGATGCTGCGCGAGGAGTTCCCGGACTTGAAGATCCGCTTCGTCAACGTGGTCGACCTCTTCCGGCTGCAGCCGGAGGGCGAGCACCCGCACGGGCTCTCCGATCGCGACTTCGACAGCCTGTTCACCGTCGACAAGCCGATCATCTTCAATTTCCA
Organism: Chromatiaceae bacterium; assembly: GCA_025458165.1. Taxonomy (GTDB): domain Bacteria; phylum Pseudomonadota; class Gammaproteobacteria; order Chromatiales; family Chromatiaceae; genus JALOTB01. The sequence continues at coordinate 8,506 of JALOTB010000078.1, forward strand.
CGGCTATCCTTGGTTGATCCACCGCCTCGCCTACCGGCGCACCAACCACCGGAACCTGCACGTGCGCGGCTACAAGGAGAAGGGCAACATCAACACCCCGCTGGAGCTCGCGATCAACAACCAGATCGACCGCTTCAGCCTGGCGATCGACGTCATCGACCGGGTGCCGAAGCTCCGTGTCGCCGGGGCGCACGCCAAGGAGAAGCTCCGAAACGCCCAGATCGAGGCGCGCAACTACGCCCATGAGCACGGCACCGACCAGCCCGAGCACGCCAACTGGCGCTGGCCGTATTGATCGGTAGCGTGAAGCGTGTAGCCGGTCGTCTGGTCGGCTGCGGAAGCAAGGGGGCCGCCACCGGTGGCGGCTATTTGTCACAACAGAGGGCCAAAGCAACCATGAAGGGACAACCTAGGAAGACCTCCGCCGCCCGGCGGCTGGTCTTGATTGCCGGCACCGCGCTCGGGCTCGGATTGACGAGCGCGCTCGGCCTGGCGGCGGAGGGCGTCGACCCGCAGGCCGATCAGGTCCTACGCTCGATGTCGAGCTACTTGGGCGGCCTCCCCGCCTTCACCGTCAAGGGCGACGTCGACGACGAGCTGATCGACCTCGACGGGCAGAAGATCCAACTCAGCGCCTCAGCGACGCTGGCGGTGGAGCGCCCGAACCGATTCCACGCCCACCGCAAGGGGCCGGTGGCCGATATCGAGGCCATCTTCGACGGGGAGACCCTGACCCTGCACGGCAAGCGGCTCAATGTCTACACACAGATCGCGGCCAAGGGCGCGATCGACGAGGCGATCAAAACGCTGCGCGCCGAGACCGGACTCGATGCCCCGGCCGGCGACCTCTTCTTCGCCGATCCCTACCCCGGCCTGATGACCGATGTCCGCAGCGGGGCCTACCTGGGGACCGCCTACGTCGGCGGCGTCGAGTGCCACCACCTCGCCTTCCGCGCCGCCAAGGTGGACTGGCAGATCTGGGTGCAGACCGGAGACCAGCCGCTGCCGATGAAGTACGTCATCACTAGCAAGTGGATCACCGGTGCCCCCGCCTATTCGGTGCGCTTCCGCGACTGGGACACCGCCCCCAAGCTCGACGCCGCCCAGTTCAGCTTCACCACGCCCGAGGGGGCGCGGCGGCTGGAGACGATCCTGGCCGATGAGCTCGGCGCGCTGATGATCGAGGAGAAGCCCTAATGGCCACTAGAAAGACATTGCGAACCACCTTGCTGGGCGTCGGCCTGGTCGCGGCCGCGCTGGTCGTCGACGGCTGGCTGCCGATCGGGCTCGCGGTCAAGGACGCCCACGCGGTCGTCGGTCGCCCGATGACGCCTGGGAGCGTCGCCGGGGTCGCGCGCCGCACCACCCGGCGGACCATCCGCCGCTCGACCATCTATGCCGCCAGCCTGCCGCGGGGCTGCTCGACCGTCGTGATCGAGGGGGCCTCGCTCTATAGCTGCGGGGGGACTTACTATCAGTCCTCCGGCGGGCAGTACGTCGTCGTTTACGTGGATTGAGACGAGGCCCCCGATGAGGCCCTGCTCGCCCGCGGCGCTGACCTTGGCCAAGGCGAGCCGACAATCCCCCGCAAGGCGAAGAAGGCAGTGAGGACCCAATGAAAAAATCGACCCAAGACAGCGGCGTCATTCAGGCCCTGGCGGAGCGGATGGAGAAGCAGCGGCTGCCCCGCGCGCTCGCCATCAAGGAAATGGTCGACCGCGGGGAGCGGCTCGGGGGCCTCGACATCGAGTTCCTCGATGAGGTCTTCCGCGATGTCGGACAGATCAAGCCCTACCTCGACGCCCACCCCGAATGGCAGGGGATCGCGGCACGGATGATCCATCTCTACAAGGAGATCACCACCAAGGCACTGGAGAACGAGGAGAAGGCCCCGGGCCGAAGGCCCGCCCCCTGACGGCCTACGGGGTCCGGCCGCTTTGGAGGAAGTGCCTATGCGTCCGTTGCAGCTCATGCGTGCCGCCGCCCTCCTCGGACTCTGGGCGGCGACCCTCGCGCACGCCGGCGAGGCGATGGACGGGGTGAAGGCCCGCGGGGAGCTGCGCTGCGGCGTGAGCGAGGGCATCGCGGGCTTCTCGGCCAAGGACGCCGGCGGACGCTGGACCGGGCTCGACGCCGACTTCTGCCGGGCGGTCGCGGCGGCGGTGCTGGGCGATCCGGCCAAGGTCAAGTTCGTACCGCTGCGCTCCTCCACCCGTTTCCCCGCCCTGCAGGCCGGCAAGATCGATCTGCTGGTGCGCAACACCACCTGGACCCTTACCCGCGAGGCCATGCTCGGGCTCCAGTTCCCCGCCGTGCTCTTCTACGACGGGCAGGGATTCCTCGTGCCGGTCTCCGCCGGGCTCACCAGCTCAAAGGAGCTCGCTGGCGCGACCATCTGCGTGGAGAAGGGCACCACCCACGAGCGCAACCTCCGGCTCTATTTCGGCCGCCGCGGGATGGCGTACACGCCGCTGGTGATCGACTCGGCGCGCGAGGTCGCCCAGGCCCTGTTTGACGGCCGCTGCCAGGCATACAGCTCGGATGCCTCGCAGCTCGCCGCCGCGCGGCTCTGGGCCGCCGATCCCAGGGCCTACCAGATCCTACCGGAGCGGATCTCCAAGGAGCCCCTGGGGCCAGTCGTCTGGGGCGGCGACCCCCAGTGGACCACCGCCGTGCGCTGGGTCCTCTATGGTTTGCTCTTGGCCGACGAGCACGGGATCGACCAGGCCCTGGCGGCCAACCCCCCGGCGGAGGTGTACGGCGAGCTCATCCCCTGGTCGGAGGCGGAGGAGGTCGCGTTGGCCAAGGCGCTGGGAATGCCGGCGGGCTGGGCCCTGCGCGCCGTCCAGGCGGTAGGCAACTACGGGGAGCTCTTCGAGCGCAATCTGGGCGCGGGCAGTCCGCTCGGCATCGAGCGCGGGCTCAACCGGCTCTGGACCCAGGGCGGGCTGATGTACGCCCCGCCGATTAAGTAGTCGACCGAGACAGCCATGACCGACTTCGAGATCTACCTCACCGTCGGCGTCTTCGCCGGCGTGATCCTGCTCATCGCCTTTGACCTCATCGACATGATGGTGGCCGCCCTGATCGGGGTGTGCGTCCTGCTCGCCCTCGGGATCCTCAAGGCCGACGACCTGGTGGAGGCATCGAAGACCGCCGCCGGTCCGCTGGCGCTCCTCTTCGGCGGCATGGTGGTAGCCCGCGTGCTCGCCAAGACCGGGATCTTCGAGCGCCTCGGCAACCAGGTCCTGCATGCCACCGGGGGGAGCGGAAAGCGCTTCCTGCTCCTCTTGGTCGCGCTGGTCGCCGTCATCTGCGCCTTTCTGCCGAACGCAACGACGGTGATCCTGGTCGCGCCGGTGATCATCCGCGTCGCCCTGGCGCTCAAGGTCGACTTCGTCGGGCCGCTGATCATCACGGCGATCGTGAGCAACTCCGCTGGCATGCTGACGCTCGTCGGGGACCCGGCGACCTTCCTGGTCGGGAGCGCCGTCGGGCTCTCCTTTGCCGACTACCTGCAGAGGGTGAGCCTGGGCGGACTGATTGCCGTGCTGGCTATCATCCCGCTCTTGCCGCGCCTGATGCCCGAGGTCTGGCACCAGCGTGTCAGCTTGCCGCCGCAGGCAACATCGCCCCCGGTCGAGCGCCCCATGTTCGTCCTGCTCGCCCTCGCCGCCCTCGCCGTCATGGTGGCCCTGTTCCTATTCGGTGAGGCGCTGCCGAGGCGCATCGGTCCCCCGGTGGTGGCGATCATTGGAGCTACGCTCGCGTTGCTTGTCATCTACGGGGCGCGGGTCGAGCCCGTGGACAACGTCCTCCGCGACATCGACTGGAAGACCCTGGTCTTTCTCGGCGCGATCTTCGTCCTCGTCCAGGCCTTCACCAAGACCGGGCTGCTCCAGGGGTTCTCACTGCAGCTCTATGAGCTCCTCGGCGCCCAGTACACGGCCGCCGCGCTGCTGCTCCTGGCCGGGATCGGCCTGCTCTCCAGCCTGCTCGCCAACATCCCGGTGGTCGCCGCCGCGCTGGTCATGACCAAGGGTTACCTGGTGGCCACCGAGGCGGTCCCCGAGATCGCGCTCATGAGCGGGTTCACCGATTGGCCCGCCGCGACGCTGCCGGTCTTCATCGCCATGATGTTCGGGGCTACCTTGGGCGGCAACGCGACCCTGGTCGGGGCCTCGGCCAACATCGTGAGCGTGGGCATCTGCGCCAGTCACGGCCAGCGCGTGACCTTCCTGCGTTTCATGCGCTACGGTGTGCCGATCACCCTGACCCAGCTCGCGCTCGGCGCGCTCTACGTCCTTGGGTTCGGCTACCTGATGGCCAGGTGACCCGGCGTTCTGCCGACATCGGGCACCTCGCAGGGCGCTACCCGGGGACAGCCATCGCAGCACTAACAAAAAGGAGACAATCCGTGATACCAAAACGCACGTTGCTGGCGGCCGCCTGTCTCGCCGCCCTGCCCCTGTGGGCGAGCGCCGAGGAGGCGCCGACCGCGGCGCCCGAGGTAACCATCGACCGCACCACCGAGCGCGTACTGCTCGACGCCTGCGCCTATTTGCGCTCGGCCGAGCGCTTCTCGTTGCACGCCGAGGTCGATATCGACGAGGTCCTCGCGAGCGGTCAGAAGGTCCAGTACAGCCGCGACGGCTTCGTCATGCTAGAGCGGCCCAATCGCCTGCGCGCCGAGAGCGCGAGCGACAAGGGCGTGCGCGAGCTCGTCTACGACGGCCAGACGGTCACCGTCTTCCGCCCGGACAGCGGCGTCTACGCCGTCTTCCCCGCCCCCGAGACCATCGACACCATGCTCGACGCGCTGGAGGACAAGGGGGTCGTCCTGCCGCTCGACGACCTGCTGCGCACCCAACCCTGCGCAGCGATCGGCGGGCACCTCAAGACCGGCACCTATGCCGGACGCCACTGGTTGAACGGCGACTGGTATCACCACCTGCTACTCACCACCGAGGCGGTCGACGTGCAGATGTGGGTCGCCCTGGGCAACGAGCCCGAGATCCGCAAGGTCGTGATCACCTACCGCGACGCGCCCGGCATGCCCCAGTACAGCGCCGTCCTGACCGACTGGGACTTCGCCCCCGAGATCGACGCGAGCACCTTCACCTTCAGCCCGCCGGAAGGGGCCAAGCAGGTCGCCTTCCGCGGCGCCAACGAATCCGCCGGAGGTAGCAAGCAATGAAAGGGCATACTCGAACCCCGAAGATGGGCAAGGTCCTCTTCACGATTACCTTGACCGCCCTCCTCACCGCCGGGCCGACGTTGACGACGTTCCAGAGTGAGACCGGGCCAGGCATGGCCGCCGCAGCGCGCGGCGGCGGTGGCGGCGCGCGCGGAGGCGGCGGTTCCCGTGGCGGTGGAGGTAGCGGCATGCGCACTGGCGGGGGCGGCAGCCGCAGCGCGAGTAGCATCGATCGCGCCCCGCGCCAGGCGAGCGCCAATCGCGGCTCGATCTCCGCGGCCAACCGCGACGTCCAGCGCACCCAGCGCCCGGCCGGGACGACTCGGCCGGCGGCACAGCGCCCGGAGGGCGGTGCCCGGGCCGCCCAACCCGTCAAGCGAGAGGGCGCTACCCAGGCGGCCAAGCGGCCGAGCCAGAAGACCGCCAGCCAGAATCGGGCGCAGTTCAACGAGAAGCTCGCGACGCACGAGCGCCCCAAGGCCGGCACCACCGATCGCCTCGCCCAGGCCGGCGGGGCCGCCGCAATCGGCGCCGGTGGCGCGCTCGCGGGCGGTGCGCTCGCCGATCGCGGCGGGCGCGAGGGCCAGATCGGGGAGGGCCGCGAGGGCCAGATCGGGGAGGGCCGCGAGGGCCTGCAGGGCGAGCGCGGCGACCGGCAAGAGGGGCGCCAAGGCGAGCGTGGCGAGCGCCAGGAAGGGCGCACCACCCAGCGCGACGACCGCCAGGTCGAGCGCGGCGACCGGCAAGAGGGGCGCCAGGGCGAGCGCGGCGAGCGCCAGGACACCCGCGTCGAGCAGCGCGGCGACCGGCAGGAGGGCTATCAGCAGAACCGCGAGGCGCGCCGGGACAACGTCGACGAGCGCCGCCAGGACTTCACCGAGCGCCGCGACGACATCCGCCAGGAGCGCCAGGACCGCATGGACGACATCCGCGAGAATCGCCAGGACTTCGCTGATGACTGGCTCGACCGGCGCGAGGACCTGTGGGACGACATCTACGACGACCGCCATTACTGGGGCGACTGGGACGACCACTGGTTCGACGACGATAACTGGTGGGTCTGGGGCCTCGCGGCGGGCGCGGTGGGCTTCGCCATCGGCGCCGCGGTCGACGACCCGCCCTACGGGACGGTGGCGGTCCCCTACGGCGGCACCAGCTACCAGTACTACGGCGGCGCCTTCTACGAGCCCGCCCCCTCAGGCCAGGGCTATGTGACCACCACGGCCCCGATCGGGGCCACTGTCGCGGCCCCGCCGATCGACTGCACCATCGTCTTCAGCCCCAACCCGGATGACCCTGGCTACTGCTACTTCCAGGGCGCCTTCTTCGTCTACGACGAGAAGCAAGACCAGTACGTCGTCGCCGACCCGGCGCTGGGCACCGAGGTGCCCTATCTGCCCGAGGGCTACCAGGAGGTCGAGATCGGCGGCAAGGAGTACCTCGAGCTCGGGGGCATCTACTACCGCCACTACATCGCCGGCGACGAAGAGGTGTTCGTAGTCGCCAAGGCGTGAGCCACGGGACCGGGCGGGTCAACCCGCCCGGTCGCCTCTGGGACCCTCCCGGCCCTGTGTGAAATCGACCTTGTCGTAGACTTCGGCGAGCGCCAGCGTGGCGTCGACGCTGGCGAGCCGCACTTGGTCGCCGAGCGCCGAGTAGTCGCTCAGCGCCCAGCGCCCATCCTCCCCGCGGGTGAAGAGCTCCACCTGGAACCGGCCCTGGGAGACCAGGAGGTACTCCTTGAGGCTCGGGATCTGCCGGTACAGGGCAAATTTGGCCCCACGGTCGTAGGCCTCGGTGGAGTCGGAGAGGACCTCGACGATCAGGCTCGGGTTGAGCAGGACATCGCGGCGGCCGTCGAGGAGCTCGGGCTCGCCGCAGAGGGCAACCAGGTCCGGGTACTTGCCGGCGTCCGCCGCGCGGATCAGCACCTTCATGTCGTTGGCGTACACCTGGCAGGGTCGACCCTTGAACTGGGTGCTGAGCTCACGGGTGATGTTTGCGACGATCGTGTTGTGCTCCACGCTCGCGCCGGTCATGGCGAAGGCCTCGCCGCCGACGTACTCGCTGCGCCCCTCCAGCGACGCACGCTCCGCCTCCAGCCACTGCTCGAACGTCAGCCTGGGTTTCGGTTGAACGGACATGGCTGGTCTCCGGCCTGGGCGGGTCGATGGCCCGATTATAGACCCCTGCCTGCCGCCGCCTGGCTGGGCCCTGCGGTGAGGCCCCGAGCCCCGGTGGGTAACTTCCAGCAGGTCGGGCGCGCGGGGATCGGCCCAACTCGCGCCACGCCGACCGCACGCCCGAGGCGATACCGCAGCGAGCTGGCCGTCAGAGGCGATTGAGCTCGTCCTCGGGCCAGTAGCGCGAGCCGGTAAGCTTGGCCGCGATCACGCGCGCGTCGACCGGGATCGTGCGGGTGCCCCCCGCGATCGAGACGGCCGCTTGGGACGCCGGCGCCCCGGTGCAGGCCCCCTGCTCGGGCCCGGACGGCTTGACCCGCAGGGAGGCCGATGTGATGGTCGAGTCCCTGCGGAGCAAGACCGGCCATCGGGGCCAGGCGTTGACGCGTTGACGACCGGCCTTGACGCCGCAGGGCGTGAGACGGGCGCCGCGAAACATTCAAGCGGCCGGTGGGGGCAGCGATGCGGCGTTGGGGAGGGTGCGCTCGGCGCCGCCAACGCCTTCGTTGAGGCGACCCCTGACCCCTCGGCCCTCGTCCTGCGCTTCCTCAACGCCAGGCTGACCGTGGTCTCTCCGTCAGACGGCATCTGGTGACCAGGCCCGAGGCAGCCACCCTCGCCGTCTCCGACGGGCTGGTCATCGTCGTCTAAGGTTTTGACATCGGGCCGCGCTGGCCAGTGTTCGCGGCCGGTGTCCCCAGTGCAGCAGCCTTCATTTCCAGGGCGCTCAGGCGCGCCAGCAGCTCCGAATTTGCCTTCGACGCGCGCGCGGATTGTCTGCGGGCATGAGGTCGACGGCTCAAGGGCCTGGGCGGGGCCTCTGCCTTGGCCGGCAATGCCCTCGGAGCAAGGAGCGCGGATTGGTTGCAGAGCGTGAGACCGACTGCGGCTTTGCCTTCCCTGGTTATTTCGATCCCGGTAATCCCTGCCGGG